>NZ_VFTL01000009.1:0-176859 GCF_006439385.1 Mesorhizobium sp. B3-1-7 | reverse complement strand
GGGTCTGCGCGCGTCGCTTCGCTCCTTGCTCCGCCCGTGGATGACGAAGGCGTGCGATGCCCGATTCTTCAACGGAGCGGCCTTCCCTGGAGCACTCCTCTCCGGCCGCCTCCAGAAGAAATCCTAATCCGCGTCGGCCACCATCTGCCCGCCGCCCAGCCAGGCGCGCCACTGGCGTTCGTCGCCATGGAACACGTTGAGGTCGATCCGGCCGCTGACGCCATGCGACAGGCCGGAGCCGGAATACTGCCAGAACAGCCACCTGCGGCCCGGATAGACTTTTGACGGGTGCGCCGCCACCGCGCGCAGCCAGAACGGATAGTCCAGGAAGGCGCCGCGCAGATTGTCGCGATAGAAGTCGGGGCTGGTGTAGATGATGGGCCGCTGGCCGTAATGGCGCTCCAGCTTGTCCATGAACACCTGCATTTTTTCCAGCACCTTTTCGCGCGAAGGCCGTCGCTTGCAGGAGGAATCGCCGTTCCATTCGACGTCGATGACCGGCGGCAGCGCGCCATCGACCTTCGGCACGTTGCGGATGAACCAGTCGGCCTGCTCGCCGGCGGTGCGGCACCAGTAGAAGAAATGATAGGCGCCGCGCTTCAGCCCGGCGGCATCGGCGTTGCGCCAATTCTTCATGAACATCGGGTCGAGATGGTCGCCGCCGTCGGTCGCCTTGATATAAGCGAAGTTGGCGCCCTGGGCGCGCAGCTTCTGCCAGCTGATGTTGCCCTGCCAGCGCGAGACGTCGACGCCGTGAACGGCAAGATGGCGAGGCGAGGAGCGGCCGAAATTGATCGGCTTGGCGTCGCGGAACGCATAACGGGTGACCGGGCCGGCGAGCATAGCGGGCGCGGCACGCGACAGCCGCTTCGGCGGTGAGACGAGCGCTGCCTCCTGCACCGGCGGCTCGACGCTGTCCGGCAATTCGGTCGCTGGAAAATTCATCGTCTCCTCCTCGGCAAGGCCGAAGGGGCGAGTGCCCTCGTCGTCAGGGCTCGCGTTACCCTCGTCGAGCAACGGCGCCGGCGGCTTGATGCGCGCGGCGCCCGACATCGACGCGGTCTCGACGGTTCTTTCGGTGACGGCGGTCCTTACGCCCTTCGACACCGGAGCGCTCGGCCGCACGACCGAGCTCGTCGTCTCGTTGGACGGCATCTGCAAGGCATCGACGCCCGACGTCGACGAGCAGCCGGCAAGGCAAAGCAATGCGAGCACGAAACTGACGACGCCAAGAATCCGCATCTTTGACCTGTACGCAAAACAAAACAGACCGAAGGCAGGAACAGCGCCGCCGGAACCCCCATTCCTAATGAGAAATTACCAACAAAGTTTGAATCAAAATTTACCTTTGGCGCTACCGGATGATTCGGAGTGGCGCCGAAGCGGTTCTCGGCTAGCGCCTGAACACGCCGATCATTGGCCCGAGATTCCAGAAATCGTCGTTGCGGCCGATCGCGGGCGCATAGAGGCTCGAGATCGAGCCGTCGAGGAAGAGCGCGTTCGGGCAGCCGAGCTGGTCGCGGAAAAGCCGCGCGAATTCGTGAAAGGTCACGACATCGTCCGAGATCGCGAAGACCGCGACCCCGTCGGCGCGCACGCCCACGCCGTCGCGGATCTTGCGCGAGGTGCCGTCGTAACGGAATTTCGGATGCAGCTTGCCGTCGATGACCAGCATCGGCCCGGACTGCGTGGCGTAATCCACGCGCGGCGGACGCTTGAGGTAATCCTTGGTCGCGCGAACGCCGGCCTTGCCGGCGCTGAGATAGAAGATGCCGTTGGGCTGCATGGAGAAATTGCCGGACCCCGATCCGGTCTTCGCCGACGTGATCTGCTCGCCGCGTTCGACATAGAGCCCGACCGGCGCGAGGTTCGGATGATACATGCCGGCATTGATGCCGAAGAGCAGGGTACGCCCCGTCGCCTGCTGCGCGCTGCGCAGATTATGGAGCGACCGGTAGAAATCGCCGTCCTTGTTCTTCCAGAACAGCTCGATGGAAAAATGCTCCGGATCGGCTTCGCAGACCAGATAGGCCGCGTTCTCGAAGGTCTGGTTGCGGCAGGGCGGCAGCGCCGCCAGCCATTGGCCAAGGCCCATGCCGGCACCGATTGCCGCCGGCGCCGCCGATTTCACCAGCGTCGCCAGCAACGGCACGGATTGCAGCAGAGTCACAAGATCCATCAGCGCACCCGAGCGTCGGCGTCGATACAGCGGATTGGGTCGAGACCTCTAATGCATGTCGCGCAAAAGTGGCCTCGGTTTTGCGACAACGACATGCATCAAGCAACGGCCTAAAGCGCGTCGCGTGAATCCGTTTCGACGCGACGTGCTTTAGACAAGCCAGCCGGTCGCGACCCCGATCAGCAGCACCACGCCGAGCAGGCCGCGATAGATGACGAACGGCCAGGCGGAGAAGCGCTCGAGCACCCGCATCAGCCCCCATATCGCGAAGAAGGCCGAAATCGAGGCGACGACGACGCCGACGGCCAGGATCGACCAGCCATGCGCGTCGAGATGCACCTTGTGCAGTTCATAGAGCTCCTTGAGGCCGGCCAGCGCGATGGCCGGCAAGCCGAGCAGGAACGACAGGCGCGCCGCCTCCGGCCGGGCAAAGCCCAGCCCCATCGCCGCCGTCAGCGTCGAGCCCGAGCGCGAGACGCCGGGAATAAGCGCGCCGACCTGGGCGATGCCCACCAGCAGCGCGTCGAGGATCGATGCCTGGCACAGCACGAGCTTGTGGCTGGCGAAGATTTCGGCGAGCGCCAAAAGGATCGCCATGGCGATGCAGGCCCAGCCGATGACGGCGAGCCCGCGCAAGGGCGAATTGCAGGCGTTGAGCACGCCGGAAAGCGCAAGGCCGGCAATGACGATCGGGACGGTGGCAAGCACGATGCTGATCGCGAGGCGGAAATAGCGATCGCCGAAATCGCGGCGCGAGATCGCCGACAGCGATCCGAACAGCACGTCCCTGACATCGCTCCAGAAATAGCTGATCACCGCCGCCAGCGCCGCCAGCTGCATGGCGGCGGAGAAGGCCGAGCCGGGGTCCTGCCAGCCCAGCACGGCCGGCACGATGCGCATGTGCGCCGTGGATGAGATCGGCAGCAATTCGGTGATGCCTTGCACGATGCCGAGGAACGCCACCTTGGCGTAACCCAGGCCGACAAAGCCGGTATCCAGTCCTTGCGTGCAGACGTCGGTCATCCCGGTCCTTTCCCCGTGCCCCGGCCGTCATCCGGGGCAAAAAGTGAATCGTCATCGAAAGCCCATCGGGGACAGGCTTAGCCTCACCACAGCGTGATTCCAACTCACGGATTTGTAAGGTGCCGCTAATCCTGCTTGACAACAGGCGGCATCATATTATTCTCCTCTAATCTTACACTGTAAGGCAAATCGGAGGAGCATCCCATGTCGACCGCCGCCCTCTCGGAACTGCAGCCAGTCGTGCCGCCGCAAACGCACGTCCCGGACATCGCGATCGAGGCGGTGTCGCGCGATTTCAGCCGCGCCATCGAACGCGCCGAAGTTACTGCCTGGCTCGACCTTTACGAGGCGGCGCCCGCCGATTTCGCGGCACGGCAAGGCTTGTTGATCGCCAAGGACGGCGACCTTGTCTGGACCACCTGCACGACGATCCCTTTCATCCATTTCAACTGCGTGAAGAATATCGGCGTCGATGGCCCGGCGACGGAAGAACAGGTCGATGCGCTGCTCGCGCACTACCGCGCGGCCGGCATCATGCGACCGTGGTTCTATACCAATCCGCACACCGAGCCGTCGCGGCTGAGATGCTGGCTGGAAGCGCGCGGGATGCAGCAGCAAAGCGGCTGGGAGCGCATCTATCGCGACGCGACGCCGCTGCCGGACGAACCGCTTTTCCCGGGCGACCCGCTGATCCCAGTCGACGATCTGGCGATCGAGGAGGTCACACCCAAGACAGCTTCGGAATGGGCTTCTTTCATCGATGCCAAATACAGGCTTCCCACCTCGCCCTGGCTCACGGCGCTTGTCGGTCGTAAGGGCTGGCGTCATTACATGCTGAAACGCAAGGGCGCGGTCGCCGCCGTGCGCTCGCTGTTCATCTCAAACAGCACCGCCTGGAGCGGCATCGACGCGCCGGTGCCGGGGATCATGGCGCCGAGCTTCGATGTTGATGCCATGCTCGGCGAAAGGCTGGTTCGCGACGGCATCGCCGCCGGCGCGAACCTGTTTGTGGCCGACATCGAGGCGCCGCGCCCCGACCGCGATGGACCGGCCTATCGCAACTACGACCGGCTCGGCTTCAGGCTCGCCTATTTGCGCAGCCACTACAGTTACTTACCCGCGAATTCGAGCTGATCATTTTCTGCGGAGTTGCCTCAACGGTACAACCACTGCTTCAGGCAGCTTCTTGCCACAACATGCGCTGGCGGCACCGAAGCCTGGTCGATGCGAGAATCCTCGCCCGCCCTGTCGCGAGCCTTTTCCAGAAGCAGGCGAAGCTCGGCCGGGCGCACGCGGTCGCGCGCCATCACGAGCTGGACCATCGGGTCGTTCAAAAGCTCGTCCAGGGTGTTGATGCTCTCGCTCATCCGTCGCCTCCTCGATGCCTTCCCGCATGGCGCTTAGATAGGCAGCCAATGATGGCCCGCCAATGACGCTTTGCCGGCTATCTCGTGAATCCAAGATGAAATTTTTGTGCAGGCCTGCGTCGCAATGACTCAGGCCGGCGGCGCGCCTTCATGTTGCGGCAGGCCATCGTCAAGCATCAGCCAGGGCTGCTTCGAAGCAGTCCAGAAATGCATGTCGGGCTTGAACAGCGACGGATCGTCGAGCGAGCCGGACGTGACGCCGAGAATGCCCCTGGAGTCGCGGCGCGAAAACATCGTCGTGCCGCACACCGGACAGAAGCCGCGCTGGAGGTCGGGCGTGGAATTGATCGTCGCCACCGGCCCCTCGATCGTCACATCGTCGATGCGGAACAGAAGCCGCGCGTTGAAGGCGGCGCCGATCGCCTTCTGGCAGATCCGGCAATGGCAAACCCGTTCGTTGACCGGCTCGGCATCGGCCCGATACCGCACCGCGCCGCACAAGCAACCGCCCTCATACTTCGCCATGATAAGCATCCTGTTCGCGAGTATCGGAACGCTCTAGCCGCCGGCATGGCGGCGTCAATCAAAAAGCTTTGATGGGACGCGATCGCTAACGGTGATAGGCCAGCCCCGGACGAGAGATCAATGGCGCTTGGCCTGGACGAGATAGGCGTCGATCGTGGTCTCGCCCAGCCATTTGGCGGCTTCGAGCCGGTGCAGCCCCTCGACCAGGACGTGACGCTTGCCGTCGTGCCGCACCTGGATCGGCGTCTTCATGCCGTTTTCGAGAATATCCT
This sequence comes from Mesorhizobium sp. B3-1-7, assembly GCF_006439385.1. Classification (NCBI taxonomy): domain Bacteria; kingdom Pseudomonadati; phylum Pseudomonadota; class Alphaproteobacteria; order Hyphomicrobiales; family Phyllobacteriaceae; genus Mesorhizobium; species Mesorhizobium sp. B3-1-7. The sequence continues at coordinate 171,493 of NZ_VFTL01000009.1, read as the reverse complement.
CGGCGAGATGGCGCACGGTTTCGGGGTGCAGCGTCTTGCGGCGCGCCGTCGGCACGTAGATGTCGTCGACCTTGACCTTTTGCACACGCAGCATGTCGGCTCCCCGTGGGAAATCTTGCGCCAGGGTCTGTCGAGATCAGGTCAGGCCGAGCCGGGAAAGGCGGTTCCCGAGAACCGGAGCGAAGCGTACTTGAAGTACCTGAGCACCGGAAGCGCGGGAAATTGCCATTCGCTGGCCGGCCTCACCTGGGTATCGATGGACCCTAGGATGAGATAGTCCGTTTGCCGGACATCGCCAAGCACAAGTGCGGGCTGGCCCGATGCTTTCCATTTGACGCTTGGCCGGCCGATGGTCTCAATGACGGCCTCGTGATCTCAGGTGTTCCTTGACGCAACTGCCCACCGAATTCCCCGATTTCGGGCTGACGCCCGAGCAGCGCCGCGAGGCGGTGCGCGGCCATTACTACGAATGGCCGGGCATGGATGGCTCGAGCGGCGAGATCTGGTGCTACAGCGACCGCTTTTTCTATCGCCCGGGCGAAACGGTGACGCTGCATGTGAGTTCGACGGCGCCGCAATTCGGCATGGTCATCGTCCGCGACGGCGGCAGCGAGACCAAGGTCTTCGAGAAGACAGGTCTGTCGGCACGCTGGCAGGACACGCCCGACCAATGCTCGGTCCAAGGCTGCGGCTGGGAGGCGTCGTTCGAATTCCGTGTCGCCGACGATTGGCCGTCAGGCGCCTATCGCGTGACGCTCTCGGCCGAGGGCCGTGGCGGCAAGCCGATCCACAGCCATCATCTCTTCATCGTCACACCCCTGCCCGGACGCAAGCCCGGTCGCCTGCTGCAGGTCGCCGCGACCGGCACGTGGCTCGCCTACAACACATGGGGCGGCTCGAACCACTATCAGGGCATCACCGGCGCGAACCGCGACCAATACGCGACGATGGTGTCGACGCAGCGTCCCTGGTGCCGCGGCTTCATCGTGCTGCCCAAGGATGCGCCGCGCGTGCCGCTCGAAGTCGCGGTGCCGGCGAAGACCGTGCCGCGTTACCCGCATATGGAATGGGCTTTCGCCACCGGACATTCGAAGAAATACGCCTCTTCCGGCTGGGCGAGCTATGACAGCCATTTCTTCCGCTTCGCCGAGCGCGCCGGCTATGCGGTCGACCTTGCCAGCCAGCACGACTTGCATTTCTCACCCGAAATCCTCGATGGTTATGACTGCGTCGTCTTCGTCGGCCATGACGAATACTGGACCTGGGAGATGCGAGACGCGGTCGACACCTATGTGACCAGCGGCGGGCATGCGGCGCGCTTCGCCGGCAATTTCATGTGGCAGACGAGGCTGGAGGACCAAGGCCGCCGCCAGGTCTGCTACAAATACAAGGCACGCGCGGAAGACCCCGCCTATCGCGGCGGCGACGTCACCCGCGCCACCAATTCCTGGGAAGCGCCCGAGATCGGCCGTCCAGGCAGCGCCACCTTCGGCCTCAATGCGACCCGAGGCGTCTATGCCGGCTGGGGCGGCTGCGCGCCGCGCGGCGTGCGCGGCTTTCCGGTCTACCGTCCCGAGCACTGGGCATTCGCCGGCACCGGCATCTATTACGGCGACCTGCTCGGCGCCGACAGCCATGTCTATGGCTATGAAGTCGACGGCCTCGATTTCGAGATCCGCGGCGGCCTGCCCTACCCGACCGCGACCAGCGGCGCGCCGGACGGCTTGCAGGTGCTGGCCGTCGGCATGGCGAGCCAGGTCGAGGAAAGCGCCGACATCCCGATCGAGGACCAGTTCCTCACCGACGAGGACGGCCGCTTCACCGCCGAGACGTTGTTCGGCGAGGCGAGCGACGCCAATCTCGACAAGGTCAAGCGCGGCAACGGCATGATCGTCAATTTCCCGCGCGGCAAAGGCGAGGTCTTCCACGCCGGAAGCTGCGAATGGGTCGCCGGCCTGCTAAGGCAGGACGCGATGGTCGAACGCGTGACCAAAAATGTTCTCGACCGATATCTCGGAAAGTCCTGACATGTCGAAACTGGAAGTCCAGCCCGCAGCAGAGGCCGAAGCGCGGCCGCCGTCGCATCTGTTCTACCTCTCCAGCCTGCGCCGGCCGGTCGTCGATCGCGCCGAGGGCATCTATTTCTGGACGAAGGACGGTCGCCGCTTCATCGACGGCTCGAGCGGGCCGATGGTCGCCAATATCGGCCACTCCAACCGCAACGTGCTCGACGCCATGAAGCGGCAGATGGACAAGACCACCTTCGCCTACCGGTTGCATTTCGAAAATGAGCCGGCCGAGGAGCTTGCGCGCGCCCTGGCCGGCAAGCTGCCCGAAGGCATGGACCGCATCTTCTTCGTTTCAGGCGGCTCGGAAGCGACCGAATCCTGCATCAAGCTCGCCCGCCAATGGGCGGTCGCCACCGGCCAGCCCAAGCGCTGGAAGGTGATCACCCGCTTCCCGTCCTATCATGGCGGCACGCTGGGCTCGCTTTCCATCACCGGCGACGATGCGCTCGCCGAAACCTTCACGCCGATGATGAAGGTGATGCCGACAGTGCCTGCACCCACAGCCTGGCGCGACCGCGACAATCTCTCGATGGAGCAGCGCGGCATCCGCTACGCCGACATGCTGGAGGAGAAGATTCTCGCCGAAGGGCCGGAAAGCGTTTTGGCCTTCATCATGGAGCCGGTCGGTGGTGCCGCGACCGCAGCCCTTGTCGCGCCCGACAGCTATTATCCGCGCATCCGCGAGATCTGCGACCGCTACGGCATTCTTCTGATTCATGACGAAGTGATGAGCGGCGCCGGCAGGACAGGCAAGTTCCTCGGCGGCGACCACTGGAACTGCAGGCCCGACATCGTCGCCCTCTCGAAGGGGCTGGGCTCGGGTTACGCGCCGCTCGGCGCCCTCGCCGCGCCGATGCGCCTGGTCGAGCCGCTGCTGGCCTCCGGCGGTTTCCAGCACGGCCACACCTACGCCGGCAATCCGCTTGCCTGCGCCGCCGGCCTCGCCGTGCTCGGCGAGATGGACCGGCTCGATCTCATCGCCAACGCCGCCGCGATGGGCGAGGTGCTGATGGCAGAGTTGAAGGGCTTGCAAAAGCGCTTCCCCTTCATCGCCGACGTGCGCGGCAAGGGCCTGCTCACCGGCGCCGAAATGGTCGCCGATCCGGAGACGCTGAAGCCGATCGACCCGGCCAGCAAGGCAACACAGCGCCTGCTCGACCACGCCTATGCGCGCGGCCTCATCATCTATGGCCGCAAGGTCAAGGGCGGCGTCGACGGCGACAATTTCATGGTGGCGCCGCCGATGATCATCACAGCCGAGCAGATCGGCGAGATGATCGCCATCATCGGCGACTCGCTGGAGGCGCTGGCGGAGGAACTCGATCTGCCGGTGGAAGGCTGAGGCCGGGCAACGTTTGAGCCATCCTGAGATGTTTGCGATCTTTCGCACCCCCCTCTGTCCTGCCGGACATCCCCCCCGCAAGGGGGGAGATCAGCTGTGTTTTTCGCTTTCGCCATTTTTCAGCGCTGCAGAATTGGCGGCAAGGCCCAAGCTGCCAATCTCCCCCCATGCGGGGGAGATGTCCGGCAGGACAGAGGGGGGTGCCTGGGCGCCGTATTTGTCGTGAGCGAAGTCACCCTCCGCCCCGGCCGCATCGACGATGTTGACACCATCCACGCCGCCCTGCTGCGCCTCGGCACCCACATCGGCGCCCATCAGGAAATCACCTCGACGCCCGACGACCTGCGCCGCTATGGCTTCGGCGCAAGCCCCGCCTTCTCGACCATGATCGCCGAGATAGACGGCGAATTCGCCGGGCTTTGCCTGCATTTCCCGATCTTCTCGACCTGGACGGGCCGGCCGGGCGTCTATGTGCAGGACCTTTACGTCGAGGATCGTTTTCGCGGGCGCCGGGTCGGCGAAAGACTGCTGCGCCGCGTCGCGAAAGAGTGCCGCGCGGCGGGCGGCGCCTATCTGAGGCTGTCCGTCGATACCGACAACGAGACCGCCAGGGCCTTCTACGAAAGACTGGGCATCGGCTGGTCGAGCTACGAGCAGGTGCAGAAGATCGTCGGCGATGCCTTTTTCGCCTTTGCCGATATACCGGAGGAATGACGATGAAAACCTTCTACGCCGAAGAGCAGAAACGCCACGACCCCAAGGCTTTCCTCTCCAGCGGCGCACCGCAGCCCAACCCGGAAAGGCCGGAACGGGTCGAGAGATTATTAGCCGGCGCAATATCGGCCGGGCTGACGATCGAGCGTCCAGGGAATCATGGGCTTGGCCCGATAGCGGCGGTGCATACGCCCGAATATCTCGACTTCCTCGAGCACATTTTTCCGCGCTGGCAGCGCATCGAAGGCGCCTCGGCGGAAGTCATCCCGAACATCCACCCGATCGCCCGCAACGGCTCCTATCCGGCCTCGGCTGTCGGCCAGGCCGGCTACCACATGGCCGACACTGCCTGCCCGATCTCGGCCGAGACCTGGAACAGCGCGCTATGGAGCGCCTGGAGCGCGGTGGAGGCCGCTGAAGCGGTGATGGCTGGAGCACCGTCGGCCTATGCGCTGTGCCGTCCGCCGGGCCATCACGCCTTCGCCGATGTCGCCGGCGGCTTCTGCTTCATCAACAATTCGGCCGTCGCGGCACAGGTGCTGCGCAAGAGCGCTGCGCGCGTCGCCATCCTCGATGTCGACCTGCACCACGGCAACGGCACGCAAGGCATCTTCTACGCCCGCCCCGACGTGCTGACCGTCTCGCTGCACGCCGATCCGGTGCGCTTCTACCCGTTCTTCTGGGGGCATGCCGACGAGCGCGGCGAAGGTCCCGGCCTCGGCTACAATCTCAACCTGCCGCTGCCGCGCAAATCCGGCGACGCAGCCTTTCTCGAAGCGCTTGCCGCAGCCTTCCAGCGCATCCGCGCCTTCGCGCCGGAAGCGCTGGTCGTGGCGCTCGGCCTCGACGCATTCGAGGGCGATCCGTTCGGCGGCCTGTCGGTGACGACGCCCGGCTTCTCGCGCATCGGCGAAGCGATAGCCGGACTTGGCCTGCCGACGGTCATCGTCCAGGAAGGCGGCTATCTCTGCGATGCGCTCGGCGACAACCTCACCGCTTTCCTGACCGGCTTCGGCGGCAAGCAGGGTTAGATAGCCTTAGGAATGCTGCTGCCGCAGCATCGCGATCACGCGGTGCACGCTTTCCAGCGTCTCTTCGATCTCGGCCGCCGTGTTGTAATGCGCGATGCCAATGCGCACGACGCCCTGCTCGGCGGGTATGCCGAGCTGGTGGACGACCTCCCACGCATAGTTGTGGCCTGGCCACAGGAAGATGTTTTCGGCGTTCATCTGCCGCACGATCGTTTCCGGCTCGATGCCTTCGACGGTGAAGGAAATGGTCGGCACCCGCTCGGTAAGCCGTTCCGGATCGGTGATGCCATGGGTGATCAGGCCTTCGATATCGGACAGGCCTTCGATCAGTTGCCGGGCCAGCGTGTTCTCGTAGGCGATCGACACCTCGAACGCCTTGGCGATCCGCTGCCGCCGCGAGCCGTCCTCGCCGGCGGCAGCGCCGAGATCTGCAAAATAGTCGATTGCCGCCGTCAGCCCGGCCATCAGCTCGATCTGCGGCGTGCCAAGCTCGAACCGCTCGGGCAGGACGTTCGAAGAGCATCGGCATTTGTAGGGCTCGAGACCGTCGAGGACGTCGCGGCGGCCCCACAATATCCCCATATGCGGCCCGAAGAATTTATAGGCCGAGCAGATCAGGAAATCGCAGCCGAGTTCCTGCACGTCGATCAGCCCGTGCGGAGCGAATTGCACGGCATCGACATAGACCAGCGCGCCGGCCTGCCTGGCAATCGCCGTCAGCGCTTTCACGCGATTGATCGAGCCGGTGAGGTTCGAGGCATAGTTCAACGCGACAAGGCGCGTTTTCTCCGAAAGCAGCGACTTGAGCGCCGCCTCCTCCACCTGCCAGCTCCGCTCGTCGAACGGCAGGAAGCGCACGACCAGGCCGAGATCCTCGGCAAGTTGCAGCCATGGCGAAACATTGCCCTCGTGGTCCATGCGCGTGACGACGATCTCGTCGCCGGCCTTCATCGTGCGGCCGAGCGTGCGCGACATGTGGTAGGTCAGCGTCGTCATGTTGGCGCCGATTACAATCTCCTCCACGCTCGCGGCATTGAGGAAATCGGCCATCGCCGCATGGGCGTCGTCGACCACTTTTTGGGCCGCGACCGTGGTCTCGAAGAAACCGCCGAGATTGGCATTGGTCGACAGCAGGCAGCGCAACACCGCCTCCGCCACCGCCAGCGGCACCTGCGTGCCGGCAGGATTGTCGAGATAGATGCGCCGGCGCCCGTCATCGGCCAGCGAAAGCGCCGGAAATCTGCCGCGCACGGCCTCGATCGGAAACTCTGCCATCGTGTCCATCCCCTTGTTTTTTAACGATTCCCGATCACGGGCACGGATTGCCGACACGCTGATGGATGGCGTCGACCGCCGTCTGCATCTCTTCCGTCCAGCTGACGTCGGCCGAGGACAGCGCCATATCGAGCTGCGCGATCGTGGTCGCGCCGACGATGTTCGCGGTCACGAAGGGCCGGCTCGCCACATAGGCGTTGGCGAAAAGTGCTGGCTCCATGCTGAAGGAGCGCGCCAGCTCGGTGTATTCCAGCAGCACTTCCGCCGCATTCGGCGTCTCGTAGCGCTGGCCGCGATTGAAGAGCTGCGAGCGCGAGCCCTGCGGTCGCGCGCCATGATTGTATTTGCCGGTGAGATAGCCCTGTGCAAGCGGCGAATAGGGAAGAAACGCGATCTCCTCGCGCTCGCAGACCTCGGCAAGGTTCACCTCGAAGGTGCGGTTGACGAGGCTGTAAGCGTTCTGCAGCGAGGCGACGCGCGGACCGGTCCCCTTTTCGGCTTCGAAGACGAAGCGCATGACGCCCCAGGAGCTTTCGTTCGAGAGGCCAAGATGGCGTATCTTGCCCGCCTTCACCAGTTCCTCGAAGACGGAGAGCGTTTCGGCAATCGGCGTCTCGTCTCCCGGGGCGCCTGCCGCATCCGCGCGCCGCGCCACTGCTCCAACGCGCGTCGGATTCGAGCCCCACGGAATGTCCCGGTCCGGCCAGTGGATCTGATAGAGGTCGATATAGTCGGTGCCGAGCTTGGCCAGCGATTTCTCGACCGCGTCGAAAATGTCGGCGCGCACCAGCTTCGACGGACGATCGCCCCGGAACCACGCGTTGGCGGTGCGGCCGACGACCTTTGAGGCGAGGATGACCTTGTCGCGGTTGCCGTTGGCCTTCATCCAGCTGCCGATGATCTTCTCGGTTCGCCCTTGCGTCTCCGCCTTGGGCGGGATCGGGTAAAGCTCGGCCGTGTCGATGAAATTCACCCCTCGCGAGAACGCCAGATCCATCTGCGCATGGCCTTCGGCCTCGCTGTTCTGCTGGCCCCACGTCATCGAACCGAGACAGATTTGCGAAACAAGGAGATCGGTCCGACCGAGGCGGCGTTCATGCATGGAATGTCTCCGGCGGGAGTTTTTGCGCGAGCTGCGCGGGGAGGAAGTTCAAGCATAAAGCAAAGGCCGGAGTTTCTCCAAGCCCGCTGTCTTCGACTTTTGAGTGAATTGCGTGGCTAGCGGCGCGCTCCGGCCAGCGCCCGCCGCTTGGCCTCGTCGATCAGCATATTGGCCACCTGCATGCGGATCATGGCGCGCTGGCGCAGATGCGGCGCGACCCGGTCCGGATGGTTGGCGAAGGCGAAGTTACGGCGGATGCGGCCGAGATCGGCGTTCTTGGCGGGACGGTCGAGGCCGAGCTCGCCGGCAATCGCTTCGGGATCGATCGGCGGCAGCTTTTCCTCCGGCCGGTGCTCTTCGCCGGCAAGAGCCAGTTTCGCCTGGTCGAGAAGTGCCGCGAACTCGGCCGCAAGGTCGGCGCCTTGCTCGCGATATTCGGCGGCGACGCTCTCGCCGGCGACCTTGATGCGGCCGGAATGCAGTTCATCGGCCACGGACAGATAGTCGAACGGGATAGAGGGCCGGGCGCCCTCGTCCTCGCCTTTCTCCGAGGCGACGATCAGGTCGTCGAGCAACGAAGCGAAATCGAGCTTGTTCCCGGTGCCGATCTCAACCTCCCTGTCGTGACGGCGTGCATTGATGCCGCCAAACATAGGAGCCTCTCGTTAAAAATGAATGCTGGCGATGCTAACAATTGCCGCTTTTCCGCCCGGCAAGACGACATCGGAAAATAAAAAAGCCGGACTGCTCTTCGTGCAGTCCGGCAAGATCGCCAGGAGTGGCGAGGAAAAGCCAGCCATGTGCCGGCACGAGTGCGTACGGTCGAGCCCACCGAAAAGTTTCACGGAAAATCGATTGTGGCGGAAAAAATTCCGTGCGGCATGGCAGCCATGCAATTGCTGCACTGCACAATTTTAACAAATCACCTATATCGTGATGTCGGGAGGACCAACAGGGGCAACTGAGTCATGGGGTTCTTCACTGAAATGTTCGCACGGCCACGGCCGCAGGAACACCAGCATTACCGCTCGGCGCTCGCGCTTCTGAACGCGATGAGCAATGCGGATCGCGCCGATATCGGCATCAAGCCGGCGGATTTTCCGCGCATCGCGCGCGAGATGTCGATCCGCTGAGCTGAACCAAAGAGGTTTCCCAGGACGCCTGGGAAACCTCCAAGCCATTCAAAGGTCAGCGATTTCCGAGGAAAGTTTGCTTGCCGAGCGGCACGCCATTGTGGCGCAGGATGTCGTAGGCGGTTGTGACGTGAAAATAGAAATTCGGCGTCGCCACATGCAGCAGGTACTGCAGGCCGGGCAACGTAGCTTCGCGCCCGCCGAGCCTTAGTTCGACCGTCCTGTCTTCCGATCCTTCCAGATCGGCCGCCGCGAATGTCGCCAGATGATCGAGCGTCTTGGTGATCCGGGCCTGCAGCTCGGCAAAGCTCGCTTCATTGTCCTCGTATTTCGGCACCTCGCGGCCGGCCAGCCGCGACGGCGCGCCCTTGGCATGGTCGGTGGCGATCTGGACCTGCCTGGTCAGCGCGAACATGTCGGGCGCCAGCCGCGCGGTGAGGAACACTTGCGGATCGATCTTGCGCTCGCCGGCATTCTGCTCCGCCGCCGTCAAGACGCTGGCCAGCGCTTTCAGCCTGGCCGAAAACACGCCCACCGATATGTCGTACATGGAAATGGTCACGGGGTATCTCCCACGCGGCCCCAGCGCCGCGGGCCGTGAACTAGCGCCTCCCGCCACGATTCTTCAAGCGGCCCTGCCCATGGCGTCACCGCGCCGCCGCAATCGCCGTGGTAGTATTTTCGTTACCGAGCGGAGGATTCGATGAAAAGAGCCACTTTCGCAGCGATTGTCTTTTTCTCACTGGCCGGCTTCACGCATTCCGCGCCTGCGGCGGATGCGCCCTATATCGACGACCGATCAAGCGCCGATGCGGTCGTCCGCTCGCTTTATAGCGCCATCAATCGCCACGAATTCGCCCGCGCCTGGGGTTATTTCGGCGATACGAAGCCGGCAAAGGACTTCAACGCCTTCGTCAAGGGTTACGACGGCACCGGCAGCGTCGAAGTCAAGACTGGCGCCGTCTCGGAGGACGGCGCTGCCGGAAGCATCTATTACAGCGTCCCGGTCGCCATCCAGGCGACCGACAAGAAGGGCGACGCCAAGGTTTTCGCCGGCTGCTACACGGTCCGCCAGGTCAACGCGCAGATCCAGGAACCGCCCTTTCAGCCGATCTTCATCGACAAGGGCGCCCTGAAACCCTCGACCGAGGATTTCGACAGCGCCGTGCCGGCAAGCTGCGGCGACGGTCCGCCGCCGCCGAAGAAGGACGCAGCGCTGGAGCAGGCCAAGAAGGCCTTCCTCGCCACCTATGGCGACCAGTGCGACAAGCAAGATCCGGACGGCAAGCCGATCGGCGAGCCCGAAGCTCATTCGATCCATTACAAGGACAAGGACGCCCAGCCCAACGACCCCGAGCGCGAGACGCGGCTGTTCCGCTTCTTCTGCTCGATGGCCGCCTACAACGAGACGGCGGTCTACTACGTCGCCGACGACGTCAACGGCGTCTCACAGTTGCAGTTCACCGAGCCGGAGCTCGACATCCGCTACGAGAACAACAACAGCGAAGGCAAGGTCGAATCGATCCACATCATCGGGTTCAAGACCAGCGGCTGGGCGACCAACTCGGACTATGACGACAACACAAAAACCATCACCACATCCGACAAATGGCGTGGTGTGGGGGATGCCTCGTCATCGGGAACCTACCTGTTTCGCAATGGCGATTTCTCGCTCGTCCAGTATGACGTCGATGCATCCTATGACGGCGAGCAAAATCCGCAGACCGTCATCGATTACAACACGGCGCCTTGAGCCTCGCGGAAGAGTCAGGGCGCCTTCGTCAGCATCCAGTTGAGCGTGCCGCGCCAGTCGACCATGCGGATCGGCGTGCCGTGCGTGCCGGTCTCGAAGCGCACGAAGCGGGTCGGATAAGACTTCCTGGCGAGGATTGAGCGGAAGAAGGCTTCCTGCTTCTCCACCGGGAAGACCACGTCATGGCTGCCCTGGCCGAAGAACACCGGCACGCGGCGCTTGAAGGCGGGGCTGGTGAGGAAACTGTCGTCCCATAGTGAACCGAGCAGCAGCAGGCCGTTGACGCGGCTGCCCGTATCCTTGCGCGCGGCGAGCTTCCAGCAGATCATGCCGCCCATCGAGCCGCAGGCGACGAAGATTTTCGCGCCCGGCGATTGCTCCGCATAGCGATCGATCAACGCCGCGACCTGCGCCGCGCCCTTGTCGCCGAAATCGGGGAAATCGGGCGAAAGATAGAGACCGTTGTTGGCGGCCATCAGGTTCTTGATGCGGTTGAAATTGCCGCCGAAGGTGAAGTCGTCAACGCCTTGCTTGCGGCTGCCGCCCTGTCCGTGCAGGTAGAGCACGATGATGGAAGCGCCTTGCGTCCTGCCGACCGCGACATGCCTGATGTCGCCGGCGTCGGTCTTCAGCATCAGGTCCTGCTGCACCTTGCGCACCCCGGGGTCGGTGTATTGCGCATGCACGCGCCTTTCCGGCACCTCGTCGCGCTGGTTGATGTCGCGCATTTCGCGATAGTCGAGGACGGTGTAGGCGCCGTTATCGCTCGTCGACAGCGTCGCCGGATAAGCGAACAGATCGTCCTTGAACGATTTTAGCGAAAGCGTTTGCCCCTCGGCGGCCGAAAGGGAAAGCGCTGTCGCGGCGATCAGGGCGAAGAAAAGTCGGAAACGGAAAGCCATGCCGAGAGCCATGCGAAATTCGGCTCCGCTTTGTCAATCCTGCAGAACGCCGCCCGCCCCTTCCAGCGCCTCGCGCGTGTCGACATCGATCGAGGCGCCCTGCCCGATCTCGACATCGATGACGTCGAGACCCTCGGCTTCGACCAGATGCCGCGCCCCGGTATCGCCCTCGAGTTGCGCGACGGCCGCGAAAAGCGATCGCGGCAAAAGCACCGGATTGCCGCGCTTGCCCTGGTGCGAGGCGCGGACCACGGCGTGACCGCCGGCGCGGCGAAACGCATCGATCAGGCTATCAAGGTCCGTCGACGAAACGCCGGGCATGTCGCCGAGCACGATCATGGCGCCCGCCGCATCGGGCGCGACCCTCACGATGCCCGCCTTCAGCGACGATGCCAGACCATCGGCGAAGTCCGGATTGTCTGCGAGGCTCACACCGAGGCCGGAAAGAGCGGAACACACACGCTCGCGCTGGTGCCCGGTGACGACGATGGTGGCCGCGGCCTTCGAGCCCAGTGCCCGCCGGGCGGTGCGGCGCACCAACGGCTCGCCGTCGAACAGGGCCAGAAGCTTGTTCGGCCCGCCCATCCGGCTCGAGCGGCCGGCGGCCAGAAGCACGATATCGACCTTCAGCGCCGCCCTTGCCGGCTGCGGCGCGGGCTCGCGCGGCTGCGGCCTTGTCGGGATTTCCATCAGAAGTCCGCCGACGCCCATGCCGGCAATGTCGCCCGCCGTCACCTCTAGCCCGGCAATCAGGCGATCGAGCACCCAGTCGAAGCCATTCTCCTTCGGGCTGCGCGCGCATCCCGGCGCGCCGACGACACGCTTGCCGTCGAGCGTTCCCAATACAAGCAGATTGCCGGGGTCGACCGGCATGCCCGCGCGGACGACTGTACCGCCTGCGCGCTCGATCGCAGCCGGCACGACATCGGCGAAGTCGCTCATCGCCGATGCCCCGAAAATCACCACCATGTCGTTGTCGCGCGCCAGCTGGGTTGCGGCCGCCGCGACGGGCGCAATCTCGTGCGGCGTGCGCCGTTCGGCCGTCAGCCGGCCGCCGGAACGCGCCAGCCGCGCCTCGGTGACGCGCAGCGTCTTGTCGAGCACGCTCGGCTTGACGCCGGGAAGCACCGTCTGGATGACGCCGACGGTGATGGGGCGATAGGCGTTGACGGCAAAGATCTCGCGGCCGGCGCAGATCCTCGCCACGTTGTCCACCAGGCTTGCGGCGACGGCAAAGGGGATGATCTTCACAGTCGCCACCATTTGGCCCTTCTCGACCGGCGCATGCTGCGCCAGCGTCGCGATGGTGATGGCCGGGTCGATGGCATTGATGGCGTCGATCATATCGGCGTCGACGGTAAGGACGCCTGCGGCTCCCGCATGCAAATTCACCCGCCCGGTCGCGGCCGGCTTGACCTCGATGTTACGGTGGCTCATGGCGGCCGCGATCGTCGCGGCGGCGGCATCCTCGCCGAGGTCGTCCGTGGCAAGAACCGCGGCGACGACTTCGCCGACGCCCGCGGCTTTGAGCGCCGCGATGTCCTCACGGCTCAGCCGGTGCGCCTTGCGGAACCGTTTTTCACCGGCGGTGGTCGCATGCGCCAGCACCGCCCCTTCCGCCTCATCGATCGGAACTGGTCCGAATTTCACGCCACGGCGCCTTTTGCTTCGAGACCGCGCGAGCGGAAGGCGTGGATGGTCTGCGCCAGGACGGCGACGGCGATTTCGGCCGGACTGGCAGCACCGATATCGAGGCCGATCGGCGCGTGGATGCGGGCGATCTGGTCGGCGCCGGCGCCGAGCGCCAGCAGGCGTTCGACACGCTTGGCGTGAGTCTTGCGGCTGCCGAGCGCCCCGACATAGAAGCACCGGGCGTCGAGCGCCGCCTTCAGCGCGAAATCGTCGATCTTCGGATCGTGGGTCACGGCGGCGAGCGCGGTATAGCTGTCGAGCGGCGCGCGCTCCAGCACATCCTGCGGCCATTCGGCATGCAGCGCGACGTCGGGAAACCGTTCCGGGGTGGCGAAGGCGGTGCGCGGATCGATGATCTCGACGGGATAGCCGGCGATCCTCGCCATCGGCGCCAGCGCCTGGCTGATATGCACGGCGCCGACCACCACGAGGCGCGGGCGCGGCAGATGCGCGTTGAGAAAGAAGGTCCGCCCTTCCGCCTCCACCGACCTTGAATTACCGGTGCGGAACGCATTGGCGATTGCCGCCCCGAGATCGCCCGCAACATGGTCGCCCTCGCGCACGATGCGGTCGCGGCCGTCGCCAAGGTCGGTAACCAGCACCGCGGCGCGGCGGGCGCGGCGTTCTTCGTTGAGTGTCTTCAGGACATACGGATCCACGATGGTCAGCCCAGCCGCTCGACATAGACCTTGATGCGGCCGCCGCAGGAAAGACCTACCTGCCAGGCGGTCTCGTCGGCAACACCGAACTCCAGCATCCTGGCCTGGCCACTGTCGATGACGTCGATCGCCTCGGTCACCACGGCGCCCTCGACGCAACCGCCGGAGACCGAGCCATGGAAATTCCCATCGGCGTCGATGACCAGATGGCTGCCGACCGGACGCGGCGCCGAACCCCAGGTCTCGACCACGGTCGCGATGGCGACATCCTTGCCGTCCTTCATCCAGCCTTCCGCGATGATCAGGGGATCGCGGGCTTCATCGAGATAAATGCTCTCATCCATCGTCGCTTCTCACATAGTCTGTTTTTCAAGGGAAACTTTAGTTTTCCCTAAGGGAAACGTTAGGTCCCCAAGGAAACATATGGCTATGCGGCCTGCCTCCCGCCAGTTCGCAGCCAGCGGCGCGGATCGACCGAAGCCGCCGGCCGCTGGTCGAGCGAGGCGCAAAGATCGGCCAGCGCATCGAGATTGTGCACCGTCCGGAACTCGTCGACATGCGGCAGCATCGCCTTGACGCCGCGGGCGCGCGCCTCAAACCCGTCGAAGCGCAACAGCGGATTGAGCCAGATCAGCCGCCGGCAGGATTTATGCAGCCGCTCCATCTCCTGCGAAAGGCCGGTGACGTCGTCGCGCTCCAGCCCGTCGGTGATGAGGAGCACAACCGCGCCCTGCCCGAGCACGCGCCGCGACCACAACCGGTTGAACTCGGCGAGCGTGTCGCCGATGCGGGTGCCGCCCGACCAGTCCTTCACCGCCGCCGAGCAATCGGCCAGCGCCTCGTCCGGATCGCGATGGCGCATCTGGCGGGTCAGGTTGGTCAGCCGCGTGCCGAAGACGAAGGCATGCACGCGCCGGCGTTTTTCCGTCAATGCGTGCAGGAAATGCAGGAAGATGCGCGTGTACTGGCTCATCGAGCCGGAAATGTCGGCCAGCACCACCATTGGCGGATGCACTTCGCGCGGCGACCGGAATTTTGGCAGGATAAGCTCACCGCCGGTGCGGGCGGCCGAGCGCATCATGGCGCGCGGATCGATGCGGCGCCCTTGCGCGGCGGCCTTGAAGCGCCGCGTGCGGATCAGATCGAAGGGTAGGCGCAAGGCCGCGATCGCCTTTTTGGCACCGGCCATTTCCGCTGCATCCATCTGCGCAAAATCCTTGCCCCGCAGCACCTCGTTGCCGGAAAAGGTGAGGCGCGCATCGACTTCGATCTCCGGCACTTCGCGTACGGGCTGGTTCTTCCGATGGCCTTCGAACATCGCCTGGCTGATCCGGTTCTCGGCCGTGCGCGGCTTCTGCTTTTCGCGGTCGTCCGGCGCGACCGGCGAAAACATCGCCAGCAGCTTCTCGATCAACTCACGCGATTTCCAGAACAGGCGGAAGGCCTCGTCGAAGACAGGATGATCCTCGTGCCGCGAGACGAGCACCGCATGCAGCGTCCAGTAGAAATCGTCGCGCGAGCCGATGCCGGCGGCGAGCACCGCCTCGATGGCGTCTTTCACCGAGGCCGGGCCAACGCGCATGCCGGCCTTGCGCAGCGCCCGCGCGAAATAGACGATGTTGTCGGCGATACGCCCGTCAGCCGTCGCTTCTCTTGGTTCCGGACGCGGCGACGGCATCGCGCCTACTCCGCCGCCGAAAGCTCGGCCTTCACCTCATTGAGGATGCGCCGGCCCTCGCCCTCGCCGATACGGGCGATGTCGTCCTGGTACTTCAAGAGCACGCCGATCGTGTCCGACACGGTCTCCGGGTCCAGCGCCACCTTGTCGAGTTCTGTCAGCGCGCCGGCCCAATCGATGGTTTCGGCGACGCCGGGCGCCTTGAACAGCTCGACCTGGCGCAGCTTCTGGATGAAAGACACGACCTCCGCCGAGAGCCGGCGGTTCGCCTGCGGCACCTTGCGGCGCACGATCTCCAGTTCGCGCTCGGCATTCGGGTAATCGACCCAATGATAGAGGCAGCGACGCTTCAGCGCGTCGTGGATCTCGCGCGTGCGGTTGGTTGTGATGATGACGATCGGCGGCTCTTCCGCCTTGATCGTGCCGAGCTCCGGGACAGTCACCTGGAAGTCCGACAGGATTTCGAGCAGGAACGCCTCGAACGCTTCGTCCGTGCGGTCCAGTTCGTCGATGAGGAACACCGGCGCCGCACCCGCCTTGCCGGTCAGCGCATCGAGCACCGGTCGGCGGATCAGGTATTTCTCGGAAAAGACGTTCCGCTCCATGTCGGAGCGCACGACCTTGCCGGCCGCCTCCTCCATGCGGATCTCGATCATCTGGGCGGCATAATTCCATTCATAGACGGCCGAGGAGACGTCGAGCCCTTCATAGCATTGCAGGCGGATCAGCCGCCGGCCGAGCGCGTCGGCCAGCACCTTGGCGATCTCGGTCTTGCCGACACCCGCCTCGCCTTCCAGGAACAAGGGGCGCTTCATGCGCAGCGATAAAAACAGCACGGTCGCCAGCGAACGATCCGCGACATAATCCGCGCCGGTCAAAAGATCGAGCGTTTCGTCGATCGATTTCGGCGCGGGGCGCGGCGCGGTCATCTTGTCTCCGTGGATCCCGCTTGCCCGTTTCAAAGAAAATGGTAGCCGCGGTTGTGGTAGATCAGCGGCCGCAAATTATCGCCGATGCGCAGGCCTGTCACCTTGCCAAAAAGCACACGGTGAGTGGCTAAATCCTTGCTGTCGATGATCTCGCAGTCGAACACGGCAAGGGCGCCTTTCAGCGTCGGCGCGCCGGTCGAGATCACATCCCACTCGGCAAGCGCAAAGCGCTCCTCCGCCGGCAGGCCGGTGACGCCCGAAAAGCCGACCGAGACGGCTTCCTGGTCCGATGCGAGCGTGTTGAGCGCGAACTTGCCGTTCTTGACGAAAGCTTCGTTCTTGGCGTTCTCGCGGTTGAGGCAAACCAGCACCGTCGGCGGCGTGTCCGAAACCGAACAGGCGGCGATCACCGTCGCGCCCCTTTTGCCGCCGGGCCCGTCCGTCGTCACCACATGCACATGGCCGGCAAAATGCGCCATCGCATCGCGATAGTGCTGCGGCCCGATATCATTGATCTTCAGCACCCGATAATCCACCTGTCGGAACCAGTTCGTTATATATGGCGGCATATTGCACGCCACAAGTTGCATAGCACGGGCGAAGTGCTTGACTGCAATCCGCAAATTCGCGTGTTGCGCGGCGCTTAGCCAGCCTTTAGGTCTTTCCTGGAATAGTGTCGGAACCATACGCCCGGCACGGAGGACCTCTTCGCCCGAATGCGCCTTCTGACGACGACAATAGCCGCGCTGACGACGGCGATAGCCGCGTTGTTTTGGCTGGCAGCGAACGCTGACGCCGAGACGCTGGTCGGCGTTGCCGCGCCGCTTTCCGGCACATCGGCGATCCTCGGCAAGCAGGTCGAGGCTGGCGCCGGCCTGGCAGCCGAGGCAAACGGCATCGCGTTCAAGGCCGTCGACGATGCCTGCACCGCCGAGGGCGGCGCCGCGGCGGCAAGGGAATTCGTCGACGCCAAGGCCAATGTCGTGGTCGGCTTCCTCTGCACAGAGGCGATCGAAGCCGCGCTGCCGATCCTGAAGGACGCCAACATACCGGTGATCACCGTCGGCGTGCGCACCGAAAGCCTGACCGACCGGCGCGCCAAGACCGGCTGGCCGGTCTACCGGCTCGGCCCGCGCGGCGACGATGAGCGCAACGCGGTCGCCGCCAAGCTCACCCAACTCTGGCGCGACGACCTGTTCGCCATCGTCGACGACGGCACCATCTATGGCCGCGAGATGGCCGAGACCTTTCGCGCCGCGGCCGAGCAGGCGGCGCTGAAACCTGTCTTCGTCGACACGTTCCGGCCGCAGCTCGACAACCAGATCGGGCTGGTCGGCCGGCTGAAGAAGGCCGGCGCGACAAAGGTGTTCGCCGGCGGCGACGGCGACGACATCGCCATCATGGGCCGCGACGCCGCCCAGCTCGATGCCGGCATCACCTTTGCCGGCGGCGAGAACCTGCGTACGCCGCAGGGCGATGTGCCCTACACCGTCGGCACACTGATGATCGCCCCACCGGAATGGTCGGAGGTCGCCGATCCCAACGTGGTGCAGGCTTTCGCCGCGAAGAACATCGTGCCCGACGGCTACACGCTGCCGGCCTATGCGGCGGTCGAGGTCGCCAAGGCCGCGCTGGCTGGCGCGGAAAGCTCCGGCCAGCCACTCGCCGATGCGCTGACCGGCCATGATTTCACCACCGCGATCGGCACCATTCGCTTCGACGACAAGGGCGACCTCAGCCAGAACCCGTTCCGCGTCTTCCGCTTCGATGGCACGCATTTCGTACCGCTGGAGGACAAGTGATGTTCCGCACCGGACCGCGCAACCTCATCACCGACGTTGCCGGCCTTCGTGTCGGCAATACAGCCGATAGCAAGTTGAAATCCGGCGTCACGGTGGTGCTGTGCGATGAACCCGCCGTGGCCGGCTTCCAGGTGCTGGGCGGCGCGCCGGGCACGCGCGAGACCGATCTGCTCGAGCCGCAGAATTCGATCGTGACGGTCCATGCCGTCGTCCTGTCCGGCGGCTCGGCCTTCGGCCTCGACGCCGCCTCCGGCGTGCAGGCGGCGCTGCGCGAGAAAAACATCGGTGTCGAGGTGGGCGGCTTCCGCGTGCCGATCGTGCCGGCCGCGATCCTGTTCGACCTGCGCAATGGCGGCGACAAGGATTGGGGCCGTTATCCGCCCTATCGCGACCTCGGCTATGAGGCTGTCCAGGCGGCGACAGTGGATTTCGAAATCGGCACGGCTGGCGCTGGCACCGGCGCGCTGACCTCGGGGCTGAAAGGCGGGCTGGGCTCCGCCTCGACTGTGCTCGACAGCGGCGTCACCATTGGCGCCCTCGCCGCCGTCAACCCGACCGGCTCGGTGACGGTCGGCCGCAGCCGCCATTTTTGGGCAGCACCTTTCGAGATCGGCGACGAGTTCGGCGGCCTGGGTTATCCAGAACCCATGCCTGACGACGCCAGGAAGATCCTGCTGAAATACCGCGACAGGCGCGTCGGCGGGCATGGGGAAGCCGGCAGCACCACCATCGCCGTCATCGCCACCGACGCGGTCCTGACCAAGGCCTCGGCCAAGCGGCTGGCGATTTCGGCGCATGACGGCTTCGCCCGCGCCATCTGGCCGACGCATACGCCGGCCGACGGCGATCTGGTGTTTGCGCTGGCGACCGGCACGAGCGGCATCGAACTCGGCGCCGATGCCGCGATCGACCTGTTCGCGGCGGCCGGCGCGACCATGGCACGCGCGATCAGCCGCGGCGTCCACGCCGCGACGCCCGCCGACGGCGACTTGTTTCCCGTCTGGTCTTCGCGTTGACGGCTAATCAGGTCGGATCGGATTTCTCTTCCTCGAAGGTGACCGCGACATCGGAATTCGCGGAGAGCCATACCTTCTGCCCGTCGATCTCCGCAACCAAGGCAAGCGAAATGTAGTGGTGATGGCCCTTGTGCGAGCCCATGCCGCTGTCAGCCTTGGTCAGCTTGATCCGATCACCCTCGACCTTGTCGACGGTGCCGATATGGACGCCATCGGCGCCGATCACTTCCATACGTCCGCGTATCTTGCTGATGTCGGTGCTCATGCTGGTCCTCCGCTGGATGGCGATTTGCCCTTTCGGATGCGAGACGGCCGACAATAACAAATGAACGCCGGATTGGATGCATCGCACGGCACGTCTCGTTCACCATGGCGTGATACGCATGACGCTGATGAGACAGATGTCATGCAGATGACGCCCAGCCTGCCCGGCCACCCGACGCGCGATACGGCTTGCCGCCCATGATGCCGCTGCAGCAAGTTCCCTTGCGCCACGGTCTCACGGATCGGTTGCGCGCCGCCACTCCGTCGGCAAGCGAGGCTGTTGTTGGAACTTTGCTCTGGGGCGCCGCCATGGGTGCGAGTGCGCTGGCAAATCTTCTGCTGGCCGCCTGGGAGACGCCCGACAGGATCCGTTTCGTGGCGCTGCTTTATGGTTTAGGCGGCGTGCTTGCCTTCCCGGTTGGATTGATGCTGGCCAGACTGGTTTCCCGCGGCCGTCTTTGGGAAACAGCCTTCGCCGCGGCATTCGTGTCGCTTCTGACGGCAACGCTCGCCTTCACCGGCGGCCTGTTCGCGCTGCAATATCGCTCCTACTATGCAGAATGGCACGCGTCGGCGTTCACGCTGACCTGGGCGTTCGAATTCGCCTTCACCATGCTGACCGCGCTCTATCAGTTCGTCGTGCTTGGCGTGCGGCTCTATTTTCCGCTGGGTTTTGCAGCGCTTGTCGCGGCAAGTATCTGGTTTGCGCGGCAGCGGCGTTGAGCATCGGGCCCGCCTCTGTTAGGACGCGGCCAACGCTTTTCCCATCAGGACTCAAAAAACGGATGATCACTCGCTATTCCCGGCCGGAAATGGTCGCCATCTGGTCGCCCGAAACCCGCTTCCGCATCTGGTTCGAGATCGAGGCGCATGCCTGCGATGCGCTGGCCGAGTTAGGCGTCATTCCGAAGGAAGCGGCAAGGACCATCTGGGAGAAAGGCGGCGCGGCCAAATTCGACGTCGCCAAGATCGATGAGATCGAGCGCGTCACCAAGCATGACGTCATCGCTTTCCTGACCCATCTTGCCGAATTCGTCGGACCGGATGCCCGCTTCATTCACCAGGGCATGACGTCGTCGGACGTGCTCGACACCTGTCTTGCCGTGCAGTTGACGCGGGCCAGCGACATCCTGCTTGCCGACATCGACGCCCTGCTCGCGGCGCTGAAGCGCCGTGCTTTCGAGCACAAGGACACCGTCACCATCGGCCGCAGCCACGGCATCCATGCCGAGCCGACCACCTTCGGCGTCAAGCTGGCGCAGGCCTATGCCGAATTCTCGCGCTGCCGCGAGCGGCTGGTGCATGCGCGGGAGGACATCGCCACCTGCGCCATTTCCGGCGCGGTCGGCACTTTCGCCAACATCGAGCCTTATGTCGAAGAGCATGTGGCGGCAAAGCTTGGGCTGAAGCCGGAGCCGGTATCGACGCAGGTCATCCCGCGCGACCGCCACGCCATGTTCTTTGCAACGCTCGGCGTCATCGCCTCCTCGGTCGAACGCCTCGCCGTCGAGATCCGCCATCTGCAGCGCACCGAGGTGCTGGAAGCGGAAGAGTATTTCTCGCCGGGGCAGAAGGGCTCGTCGGCGATGCCGCACAAGCGCAACCCGGTGCTGACCGAGAACCTAACCGGCCTTGCCCGCATGGTGCGTTCGATGGCGCTGCCGGCCATGGAAGACGTGGCGCTCTGGCACGAGCGCGACATTTCGCATTCCTCGGTCGAGCGTATGATCGGGCCGGACGCGACGGTGACGCTGGACTTCGCGCTGGCGCGCCTTACCGGCGTCGTCGACAAGCTGCTCGTCTACCCCGAGAACATGGAGAAGAACCTCAACAAGTTCCGCGGGCTTGTGCACTCCCAGCGTGTGCTGCTGGCGCTGACCCAGGCCGGCCTGTCGCGCGAGGACTCCTACCGCCTGGTGCAGCGCAACGCCATGAAGGTCTGGGAACACGGCGCCGATTTCCTTGAGGAACTGCTGGCCGACAAGGACGTGACGGCCGCGCTATCTGAAGCCGATCTGCGCGAAAAATTCGATCTCGGCTATCACACCAAGCATGTCGACACGATCTTCAGGCGGGTGTTCGGGGAGGCTTGATCTTTCTTCTCCCCGTCTCTATACGGGGAGAAGGTGCCCGAAGGGCGGATGAGGGGCGGCGCCGACTTCGGCGATCCCCGCACCCGTAGGCTTTGTGGCTGAAAAGACAATCTCAAGACTTGGCGCCGCCCCTCATTGCCCTGCCGGGCATTTCTCCCCGTATAGTGACGGGGAGAAAGACGCTGTCACCAACGCCTGATCAAGCCTTCCCTGGCACAGCCCTGATCACCGTGCCCCACGGGTCCTCTCGGCTCGTCTCTTCCTTCACATTGTCCGAGCGCATCTCTACCCAGGCGAGGCCGGAGCGGGAGGGGTCGCGGCGGCCGGCGCCGGCGCTCTGCCAGGCATTGGCGCCGATATGATGGTGGTAATGGCCGGACGACAGGAACACCGCCTGGCCGCCATATTTGGCGACGGTGTCGAAGCCGAACTGGTCATGCCACCAGGCCTCCGCATCTTCCGGCCGGCCGACGCGCAGGTGAACGTGGCCGACAATGGTGTTTTCCGGCGCGCCCTGCCAGCCGGCATCGCCCGCCGGCACGCTGGCCACCACCGCCGGCAGGTTCAGCCGCTCGGTCGCCATGGCGATCTTGTCGTCGTTCCACTTCCAGTCTTGCGGGCGGCGATCCGCATAGATCTCGATGCCATTGCCCTCCGGGTCGGTCAGGTAAAGCGCCTCGCTGACCAAATGGTCGGAAGCGCCCTCGATACCGATGCGGCTGGCGGCGGCGTGGCTGATCCAGCGGCCAAGATCGGCGCGCGATGGCAAAAGGAAAGCGGTGTGGAAAAGCCCGGCGCTGCGCGGATCGTCCGGCTTGGCCGAAGAATCCTGTTCAAGCACCAGCAGCGGCCGGTTGGCGGCGCCGAGCGTGATCGCGCCATCGGCGCGGCTCAGTTCCTGCAGGCCGACGACCGCGCGATAATAGGAGGCAAGGCTCTCGGCGTCCTGCGCCTTCAGCCCGACACGCGAAACGCTGACCGGGGTGGTCGCGGCAAAAGGCAGTTCGCTCATCAAACTCTCCGTTCGGGCGTCGCCTCTTCCCGAAATGGGATTTGCAGGCCGCGACCTCTTCTTCCCCCTCCAAATCGTCGATTGCGATCGTTCACACAAGAGGGCAAGAGTCGAACAAGTTGTTCACAATTGTGATCACGCCGATATAGGCGACAGGGTTGCAGCCGAGAAGACCGCTCGCTACATCGGCGCCATGAAAGTCAAAGACGCAGATATTCTGATCGTGCCGGGCTACACCAATTCCGGTCCCGAGCATTGGCAGACCCGCTGGCAGTCGAAACTGTCGACGGCGCGCCGTGTCGAGCAGGCGGAATGGACCAAGCCCGTGCGCGAGGACTGGACGGCGAGCGTAGCGAACGCCGTCAACGAGGCCGAGCGGCCGGTGGTTCTCGTAGCGCACTCGCTTGGCGTCGCGGCCGCGGTGCAGGCCATCTCGCAATTCAAGAAGCCGGTCGCGGGCGCCTTCTTCGTCGCGCCGCCGGATGTCTCCAATCCGGAAATCAGGCCGAAACATCTGATGACCTTTGGCCCTTATTCGCGCGATCCGCTGCCCTTTCCGTCCATCGTGATCGCCAGCCGCAACGATCCGTTTTGCGCTTTCGAGGTCGCCGAGGACATTGCCGCCGCCTGGGGATCGCTCTTCATCGACGCCGGTGAGGCCGGCCATCTCAACCACGACGCGGGCTTCGGCCCCTGGCCCGAGGGTTCGATGACTTTCGCCAAGTTTCTGACGGAACTGAAAGAACCCTGATCGGCGTCTAGGAGCCGATCGAATCCCGCATGCTCTTCAGCAGCGTCTTCGCGCCGAGTGAAATCAGCGTGTGGTCCGAGCCCATGGCGAGCAGCCGGAAGCCCATCGAAACGACGCGCCCGGCGATCACCGGTTCGATGACATAGATCGCGGCATGCTTGCCGGCCTTGCGTGTCCGCTCGGCGATCGACGCGACCGTCTCCATCATGCTTTCCAGCGTCGAACTGACCGTGGCGCCGTTCGACCAGGCGATCGAGAAATCCGACGGGCCGACGAAGATGCCGTCGATGCCCGGCGTATCCAGAATACCGTCCAGCGCCTCGAGGGCCGCCCGCGTTTCGACCATCGCGAAAGCCATGGTGCGCTGGTTCGTATCGCGCAGCCATTCGGCATGGTCGCCCTTGCCGTGGCGCGGGAAGGCATAGGTCGGCCCCCAGGAACGCTCGCCCAGCGGCGGGTATTTCATCGCGGCGGCGAACTGCCTTGCATCGGCCACGGAGTTCACCATCGGCGCGATCACCGCCTCGGCCCCGAAATCGAGCGCGCGGCTCGCCATGTCGAAGCGCCCGACCGGAATGCGCACCAGCGCCGGCTTGTTGGCTGCCAGCACCGGCACCAGGCCGCGCAGCACACTATCCTCGTGATGGCCGCCATGCTGCATGTCGAGGGTGACCGCATCGAAACCCTGCTTGGCGATGATCTCCACCGTCAGCGCATCCGGCACGCCCGACCATGCGGTGAACAGCGTTTCGTCGGCGGCCAGGCGGGACTTGAGCGACATCGGAACTTTCCTTGTTAACAATCCGCAGTTTCGGCTGGAAACGACGCTAAGGCAAAGAAAAACCGCCCGGTTTGGCCGGGCGGTCGATTGGTCCAGTCAGAGCAAATTCCAGGAAAGGTGTGTAACGGTTTTCCGTCCGGAATTGCGTAAAAGCAAAGAGATAGGCATGATGGCGAAAGGCGTGAAGCGGTTTTCCGGCGACATCATGCACACATAGCCTCAGCTGTTCTTGATCTGCTCGATCGCCTGCGCCATCAGCTCGTCCATGGTGCGGCGGATCTGGTGGTCGGACTGAGCGACGCCGGCGGCATCGAAATCCTTGCGGATCTTGCGGAAGACATCATGATCGCCCGCTTCCTCGATATCGGAGACCACCACTTCCTTGGCATAGGCTTCGGCATCGGCGCCGGATTTGCCGAGTTTCTCGGCGGCCCACAGCCCAAGCGCCTTGTTGCGGCGCGCCGCTGCCTTGAAGCGAAGCTCCTCGTCGAAGGCGAATTTGCGCTCAAAACCCTCTTCGCGGTCTTTCATGCTGCTCATAACGTCCCTCCGATCAATCCGATTCGCTTGGCGATGAATATGTGTGATGGGCAAGCACAAACCAAAAGGCCGCGGGCCGGTCAATATGCTTCGTGGCATGCTGCGCTGCGGCATTTCGGTTCCGAAAGCGGTTGATTCGCGGGATTTGCCGATTGAGCAAACAGGACGATTGCGATAACACCGGCATTGAACGCCGCCTTCGCCATACTAACTTAGGCAAACGGACAGGAACTGGTCACTTGCCGCCTGCCCGCAGATCCAGAGAAAAAATCAGATGAAAAATCGCCGCCGCATCTACGAAGGCAAGGCCAAGATCCTCTATGAGGGACCTGAGCCGGGGACGCTGATCCAGTTTTTCAAGGACGATGCCACCGCCTTCAACAAGAAGAAGCATGAGGTGGTCGATGGCAAGGGCGTGCTCAACAACCGCATTTCCGAGCACATCTTCAACCACTTGAACCGGATGGGCATCCCGACCCATTTCATCCGCCGGCTCAACATGCGCGAGCAGTTGATCAAGGAAGTCGAGATCATTCCGCTCGAGGTCGTGGTGCGCAACGTCGCCGCCGGCTCGCTGTCCAAGCGCCTCGGCATCGAGGAAGGCACGGTGCTGCCGCGCTCGATCATCGAATTCTACTACAAGGCCGACGCGCTCGACGACCCGATGGTGTCGGAAGAGCACATCACCGCCTTCGGCTGGGCAAGCCCGCAGGAAATCGACGACATCATGGCCTTGGCCATCCGCGTCAACGACTTCCTATCCGGCCTGTTCCTCGGCGTCGGCATCCAACTCGTCGACTTCAAGATCGAATGCGGCCGACTGTTCGAGGGCGACATGATGCGCATCGTCGTCGCCGACGAGATCTCGCCGGATTCCTGCCGGCTGTGGGACGTCGCCACACAGGACAAGCTCGACAAGGACCGTTTCCGCCGCGACATGGGCGGCCTGGTCGAGGCGTATCAGGAAGTTGCCCGCCGTCTCGGCATCATCAACGAGAACGAGCCGCCGCGCCCGACGGGTCCCGTGCTCGTCGCTTCCTCCGAGGCGCCCAAGGGCCTGAAGCACTAAGTACTGACGGGCCTGCCAGACAATGGCAGGCCTTTTTTGCCAAACGACGATCTGCCCAGGAGCATCGATGAAAGCCCGTATCACCGTGACCCTCAAGAACGGCGTCCTCGACCCGCAGGGCAAGGCGATCGAGCACGCGCTCTCCGGGCTGGGCTTCGACGGCGTCGGCCAGGTGCGCCAGGGCAAGGTGTTCGACATCGAGCTGACCGGAGCCGACAAAGCCAAGGCCGAAGCCGACCTCAAGGCCATGTGCGACAAGCTTCTGGCGAACACGGTGATCGAGAATTACGCGGTAGAGATTGCCTGAAATGAAATCAGCCGTCGTCCTCCTGCCTGGCCTCAACCGCGACCGCGACATGATCGCGGCGCTGACCAAGATTTCCGGCCAGGCGCCGGCCACCGTCTGGCAGACGGACACCGAAATTCCGGACGTCGACCTGATCGCCATCCCCGGCGGCTTCTCCTTCGGCGACTATCTGCGCTGCGGCGCGATCGCGGCGCGCATGCCGGTGATGCGGGCGGTCGCCGAAAAGGCCGCCAAGGGCGTGACCGTCGTCGGGGTCTGTAACGGCTTCCAGATCCTGGTCGAGGCGGGACTGCTGCCCGGAGCGCTGATGCGCAACGCCTCGCTGAAGTTCGTTTGCCGCCAGGTGAAGCTTGAGATCGCCAACGCCAATACCATGTTCACGCGCGGCTATCAGCCCGGACAGGTCATCCGCTCGCCGGTGGCGCATCATGACGGCAATTACTTCGCCGACGCCGAGACGCTCGCCCGCCTCGAAGGCGAAGGCCAAGTGGTGTTCCGCTATGCCGAAGGCACCAATCCCAACGGCTCGATCAACGACATTGCCGGTATCGTCAACGACAACGGCAACGTGCTCGGCCTGATGCCGCATCCCGAAAACCTGATCGAGGCGGCGCATGGCGGCAATGACGGGCGAGCGCTGTTCGAGAGCGCGCTCGGCATCGCGGCTTGATCCTTTAACATCCTATCGGAACGCGGGGGGCGGACTGACCATGAGACTGACGATTGCTCGCCTTGCTCTCCTGGCCGCCGCCGGGCTCGCCTTGGCTTCCTGCCAGTCCAGCCCCAAGACAACGCCGGTTCCCTCAGGCAAGAGC
Organism: Mesorhizobium sp. B3-1-7; assembly: GCF_006439385.1. Classification (NCBI taxonomy): domain Bacteria; kingdom Pseudomonadati; phylum Pseudomonadota; class Alphaproteobacteria; order Hyphomicrobiales; family Phyllobacteriaceae; genus Mesorhizobium; species Mesorhizobium sp. B3-1-7. Next base: position 144,764 of record NZ_VFTL01000009.1, on the reverse strand, counting down.
GCGTCTCTGCTTGCCATGGAGCAGGTCGCGATCGCCGCGCACAAATGCTGGATCGCCAGCAAGGATCCGGCCTTCAAGGCCTACCAGATGGCCAACGAGCTCAATTCCTACAGCGGCACGCCGCGCTTCCTGCTGGTGCCCGCCAAGCACTATGGCGGCAAGCCGCTGCTGGTCGTGCAGGCGCAAGGCAATTCCAACCGCGTCGATGTGTTCGGGCCGCTGATGAATGAGCCGCTCGGCGCGCGCATCGGCTCTGACGTCGCCCGCTGGCAGGCCGGCAATCCGTCCTGCGCGGCTGCCGTGTGAGGTTGCGATGGGCCGGTTCCTGCAGATCGCGGGGCTGGTTGTCGGGCTGATTGCGCTTGTCCTGCAATTCGCCATCACCATGCCGGCATCCATGGCCGCAGGACGTGGCTTGCTCGGCTCGATCGTCTTCTATTTCAGCTTCTTCACCATCCTGACCAACATCGCGGCGGTGATGGTGCACGCTTCGCTGCTGTCACCCGCCGGCTATGCCTGGTTTCCGGCCTTTGCCGGGCAGCGGATGCGGGCCGGCGTGGCGGTGGCCATAACTCTGGTTTTCATCGTCTACGCCACGGTTCTGGCGAGGCTCTGGCAGCCGCAGGGTTTGTTCCTGCTCTGCGACGTCCTTTTGCACTATGTGACGCCGGCGATGTTCGTGCTGTGGTGGCTGGTGGCGGGCGCCGATGGCAGGCGGCAGTGGAGCGACATCGCCTGGTGGATGATCTACCCAGTTGCCTATCTCGCCTACGCGCTGATACGCGCGCCCTTCGCCGGCGAAATACCTTACCCGTTCCTCGACGTCGCCAAGAACGGCGCGGCCAGCGTCGCGGTTTCAGCGCTGGCCGTCACCGCCCTTTTCGTCGGGCTGAGCGTACTCGCCGTGCTTGTCGATCACGGCATCGGCCGGTTGCGAAGAAAGCCCGCAACCCGCGTCCAATCGAGCCGCCGCTGGTAGGCATCACTCCCAGAACGCTCTGATGCCTTCGCGATGGGCATCGCAGCGCGAGACGCCGATATCCTTGAGCTGCTCGTCCGTCATCTCCATGAGCGCGAGGCGGCCGCGCCTGCGCTCCAGCATGCGGTCGATCTGCCTTACGATGGAACGGAGCACAACCGCCATTCGGCCGACGAAGCCACGATGGGCCAAGGGATCGACCTGCGCGCCAGAAGCCGGGCGAGCATAGCGAATTGTCTCGATTGTATCCATTGTCATTCTGCCTTGTTCCGATTGTACCTTCCCAATCGCGAGATCGATATGAATTGACTCATCGCGCGGTGCAATATAGAAAATTGTCACCATGACAAATTGGCTCCCTGACCTCTCCTCTGGCTCCGGTCCGCTGTATCAGCGTCTTGCTGACAGCATTGAGTCAGATATCGACAAGGGCGTTATCGACGCCGGTGCAAAACTGCCGCCGCAGCGCGACCTCGCCTATGACATCGGCACGACCGTCGGCACCATCGGCAGAGCCTATCAGTTGCTGCGCGAGCGGGGCCTTGTGAGCGGCGAGGTCGGCCGCGGCACCTATGTGCTAGGCCAGCGCGCCGCAGACCCGAAGCCGGATTTGGAACCTGCCATCCAGGGCACGCGCCCCATCGATGCGCCAAGCGGCAAGCTGCGCTTCGACAGCACCGCCGCGCCCGATGTCGGCCAGGGTGCGGTGATTGCCGACATGCTGGCGCGCACGGCGCAGGAACACCCGCACGATATTTCGAGCTATACGCGGGATTTTCCCGAACGCTGGTATGAGGCGGGCAGCCGCTGGCTGGCGCGCAATGCCTTCCGCCCCTCGCCCGATTCGATCGTGCCGACGCTGGGCACCCACGCCGCGGTCATGGCGGCGATCGCGGCGCTGACCATGCCCGGCGACTATGTCGTCTTCGAGCACCTCACCTATTCGCAGATTTCCCGCAGCGCCGGCCTGATCGGGCGCCGCACGGCGCTGGTGGCATCGGATGACGAAGGCATCGATCCCGAGGATTTCGAGCGGGTCTGCGCGCAAAAGCACCCGAAAATGATCTTTCTGATGCCGACGGCGCAGAACCCGACGCTGGCCATCTTGCCGGCGTCGCGCCGCGAGGCGATCGCGCGGATCGCGCGTGAGTACAATGTCGTCCTCATAGAAGACGATCTTTACGGCGGCTTAACCGGAGACCCGACGCCGCTGATGGCCGAATACGCGCCTGAGCGCACCATCGTCGCCGGCGGCCTGTCGAAATCCGTGGCTGCCGGCCTTCGCGGCGGCTGGCTGTCGTGCCCGCCTGCCTATCGCCATCGCATCCGCGTCGCCCACAAGATGATGACCGGCGGCATGCCCTTCCTGCTGGCCGAGGTGAATGCGCGGCTGGTGCTGTCCGGCCAGGCTGGCGACATCCGCCGGCGCAGCATCGCCGAATTCGGCGCTCGCATCGCGATCGTGCGCGAGACCTTGGCCGGCTTCGCCTTCAGGTCGCACGACAAAGTGCCCTTCGTCTGGCTCACCTTGCCCGACCCATGGCTGTCCGGCACCTTCAAGAAAGCCTGTCTCGAACATGGCCTGCTCATCGACGACGAGGACGAATTCAAGGCCGGCCGTTCCGAGCAGGTCTTCCACGGCGTGCGCTTCGGTATTTCGCAGCCGAGGCGGCGCGAGGATGTCGCCGGCGGCGTCGCCGTCATCCGCCGCCTGCTCGACGAAGGCCGCGCCGGCTACGACAGTTTTTCCTGATCAAGCTGGCGAGCTCTAGGCCCTGACCTCCGCCGGCAGGGGCAGTTTTCCGGCTTTTTTCGTCATCCGATGGGGTGTATCGCGCGAAAGCTTGCGATAAGAGGAGACTCAAGGAAACTCCCCTCTTCCACGGACAAAAATCGCCGCTCATGACCATTTCCAATTCCGTGCCGATCACTCCCGAGCTCGTCGCCGCGCATGGGCTGAAGCCGGACGAATACCAGCGCATCCTCGATCTGGTCGGCCGCGAACCAAGCTTCACCGAGCTCGGCATCTTCTCTGCGATGTGGAACGAGCACTGCTCCTACAAATCCTCGAAGAAATGGCTGCGCACGCTGCCGACCAGCGGCCCGCGGGTCATCCAGGGTCCGGGCGAGAATGCCGGCGTGGTCGACATCGGCGACGGCGACTGCGTGGTCTTCAAGATGGAGAGCCACAACCACCCGTCCTACATCGAGCCCTATCAGGGCGCCGCGACCGGCGTCGGCGGCATATTGCGCGACGTCTTCACCATGGGCGCCAGGCCGGTGGCGGCCATGAACGCGCTGCGCTTCGGCGCGCCGGATCATCCCAAGACCCGGCATCTCGTTGCCGGCGTGGTTTCGGGCGTCGGCGGCTACGGCAATTCCTTCGGCGTGCCGACAGTCGGCGGCGAGGTCAATTTCGACGCCCGCTACAACGGCAACATCCTGGTCAACGCCTTCGCGGCAGGCCTCGCCAAGACCAACGCCATCTTCCTGTCGCAGGCCAAGGGCGTCGGCCTCCCGGTCGTCTATCTCGGCGCCAAGACCGGGCGCGATGGCGTCGGCGGCGCCACCATGGCCTCGGCCGAATTCGACGACAAGATCGAGGAGAAGCGTCCGACCGTGCAGGTCGGCGATCCCTTCACCGAAAAATGCCTGCTGGAAGCCTGCCTCGAGCTGATGGCGTCGGGCGCCGTCATCGCCATTCAGGACATGGGCGCGGCCGGCCTCACCTGCTCGGCCGTCGAGATGGGCGCCAAGGGCGACCTCGGCATCGAGCTCGACCTCGACAAGGTGCCGGTGCGCGAGGAGCGCATGAGCGCCTATGAGATGATGCTGTCGGAAAGCCAGGAGCGCATGCTGATGGTGCTGCGCCCGGAAAAGGAAGAAGAAGCCGAGGCCATCTTCCGCAAATGGGGCCTCGACTTCGCCATTGTCGGCAAGACCACCGACGATTTGCGTTTCCGCGTCATCCATCAGGGCGACGAGGTCGCCAACCTGCCGATCAAGGAGTTGGGCGACCAAGCGCCGGAATATGACCGCCCCTGGGTCGAGCCGAAGAAGCCGGCGACGCTCGCCGCGAACGATGCGCCGAAGGCCGATGTCGCCGACGCGCTGCTGAAAATGCTGGGCGGGCCGGATCTCTCTTCACGCCGCTGGGTGTGGGAGCAGTACGACACGCTGATCCAGGGCAATTCGCTGCAGCTTCCGGGCGGCGACGCCGGCGTCGTGCGCGTCGAGGGTCATCCGACCAAGGCGCTGGCCTTCTCCTCAGACGTCACGCCGCGCTACTGCGAGGCCGACCCGTACGAAGGCGGCAAGCAGGCCGTGGCCGAATGCTGGCGCAACCTGACCGCCACCGGCGCCCTGCCGCTTGCGGCCACCGACAACCTCAATTTCGGCAATCCGGAGCGGCCCGAGATCATGGGCCAGTTCGTCGGCGCGGTTAAGGGCATCGGCGATGCCTGCCGCGCTCTCGGTTTCCCGATCGTCTCCGGCAATGTCTCGCTCTACAACGAGACGAACGGCCGCGGCATCCTGCCGACACCGACCATCGGCGGCGTCGGGCTGATTGCCGACTGGTCGAGGATGGCGCGTATCGGCTTTGCCGCCGAAGGGCAGATGATCGTGCTGGTCGGCGCGCCCGCCACCTGGGGCAGCCATCTCGGCCAGTCCGTCTATATGCGTGACATCCACGGTCGAGGCGACGGCCCGCCGCCGCCGGTCGACCTCGATCATGAGAAGCGGGTTGGCGACCATGTGCGCGCGCTGATCGCGTCCGGCATCGTGACATCGGCGCACGACCTCTCCGACGGCGGCCTGGCGATAGCGCTCGCCGAAATGGCGATGGCCTCCGGCATTGGCGCCATCGTTCCGGGGCTTACCGGCACCGATCCGATCCCGGTCTGGTTCGGCGAGGACCAGGGGCGCTACCTGCTGACACTGTCGATCGACCCGCAAAGCGGCGAATGGGACAGGGTCCGCGAAGAGCAGGGCATGCTCGGCATCTTCGCCCCCTGGATCGGAACCACCGGCGGACGTGAATTGAAGCTCGGCGAGACCCGGCCGATCCCGGTCAGCGAGCTGACCGCCGCCCATGAAGGCTGGTTCCCGCGCTTCATGGATCAGGTCAGTTGATCAGGCTAGTAGCAATCCTTTTTTATGCGACATGATTTAACCGCCAGGGCGCTGATTGCAGTCGTCTTCTGGCCGTCCCTGTTCTTCTTCTGGTTTCTCGGGCCGTTCGTCCTGTTCCTGTTGTCGACGACCTCGAGTGAGGTCTGCCCGCGGCTGGAAACCCGCGCCGAGTTCCTTGCCGCGGCCAACGGCACGCTGCCGATGCTGGTATTGCAGACCCTGATCTACGCCGTTCCAGTCGTCTGCCTGGTGCTCTGGAACAGGCTTTCTCCGGAGCCGGCGCGGGCAAGGCACGTCGCGACCTGCATCAAGCTCTTCGCCGTCGCCGCGTTGATCGGGGCCATTTGGGACTATGGCTCGTCCTTGACCTGCGACGGCTATGGTCGGCCCTTCTTTTCAACCGCATGGCGGATTACGAGCTATCTTCCGATCGTCAGCCTGTTGATCAACCTCCCGCTCTACGTGCTGGTCTTCAGCCTCGGCCGCGCCTATTCGACGCGCGATGACATCACCGAAGACGGCGTGGTTCATTCGAGCCAGGATAACCCATAGGGCCTCATCACCCGACGGAACGGCTTCAATCCGGGCTGGAAAGGCTTTAGGCTCACCCCGAGTCATATACACAGCCTGCCCGCTTGAAACAGGATTTTGCCATGGCAATGGATGCTCACGACATCGAAAAATTGATCAAGGAAGGCATTCCGGACGCCAAGGTGACGATCCGCGACCTGGCCGGCGACGGCGATCATTACGCGGCCGAGGTCGTGGCCGAGAGCTTCCGGGGCAAAAGCCGTGTGCAGCAGCATCAGATGGTCTACAACGCGCTGAAAGGCAATATGGGCGGCTTGCTGCACGCGCTGGCGCTGCAGACCAGCATTCCCGACTGAGCGCCGGCGCCGCTCAGGCTTAGCCCAAAATCGCGTTATCCCTTGCGCCATTGGGCCGGCGTCGCGGCTAACGTCTTGTTTCAGCCAACCTATGGGTTTATTTGAAGGACATGTTTCGAGCCTGGCTCCCACAGGCGTGAAAGGACCGTCCATGACCGGCATCAACGACTACATCGACAATGAAGTGAAGAGCAACGACGTCGTGCTCTTCATGAAGGGCACGCCCGGCTTCCCGCAATGCGGCTTCTCCGGCCAGGTGGTGCAGATCCTCGATTACATCGGGGCCGACTACAAAGGCGTCAACGTGCTCGACTCGGCCGAACTGCGCCAGGGCATCAAGGATTATTCCAACTGGCCGACCATCCCGCAGCTCTATGTGAAGGGCGAATTCGTCGGCGGTTGCGACATCGTGCGCGAAATGTTCCAGGCCGGCGAGTTGCAGGACTTCCTGGTCGAAAAGGGCGTCAGCGTCAAAGGCGCCGCCTAATTCAATTTTGCTCGCCGGCGCGGAGGCTAACCCTCCGGCCGGCAAGCATCGCTCGGGGCCGCCCCCACCTCGGCAACATAACCCCCGGGGTCTCGGGGATGAGACGAACCAGCGCGCCGGCCAGCCGGCGCCTGTTCGTTTGAAAGATCGGACTTTGCCGTGGACAAGCAGGTAGAAGCGTCGCAACGGGCAAGCAGCTTGCCCATTCCGCGCTGGGAATTCATCGCGCTCTGCGCGGCGCTCATGGCGCTCAACTCCTTGGCCATCGACATCATGTTGCCGGCGCTGCAGCAGATCGGCGCCTCGCTCGGCGTCGAGAGCGAGAACCACCGCCAATATGTCATCACCGCCTATATGCTCGGCTTCGGCGGCGGGCAGCTTTTGTTCGGACCTATTTCGGATCGCTTCGGGCGCCGAGCGCCACTGGTCCTTGGCCTGGTCGTCTATGTCGTGGCTGCGGCCGCCGCCGCCATAGCTCCCAGTTTCACCCTGTTGCTGACCTGGCGTCTCATACAGGGCATCGGCGCGGCCGCGACCCGCGTCATCGCCGTCTCGATCGTGCGCGACACGTTCGAAGGCCGGCGCATGGCCGAGGTGATGTCGCTGATCTTCATGGTGTTCATGGCCATCCCGGTCATCGCGCCCGGCATCGGCCAGTTCGTCATGCTGTTCGCCAGTTGGCACTGGATTTTCGTGACCATGGCTATCGGCGCGTTGATCGTTTCGACCTGGGCTCTGCTGCGCCTGCCGGAGACGCTGCATCCGGAATATCGCCGGCCGCTCACGGTAAGCTCCGTCGTCAGCGGCTTCCGCATCGTGCTCACCAACCGGCTCACGCTTTGCTACGCTTTCGCCAGCACGTTCATTTTCGCCGCCATGTTCGGCTTCATCAGTTCGGCGCAGCAGATCTACATCGACATCTTTCATGTCGGCGAATTGTTCCCGCTGATCTTTGCCGGCGTCGCCGGCGTGCTTGCCTTTTCCAACTATCTCAATTCTCGGTTGGTCGGACAGATTGGCATGCGCCGCCTGTCGCAAGGCGCGCTGCTCATCTTCCTGTGCATCAGCCTTGCCTGGCTGGTGGTCTCGCTGGAGATACAGATGCCGCTCTGGCTCTTCGTCACCTTCTTTGCCGGCGCGATGCTGCCATTCGGCGGACTGGGCGCGAATTTCAACGCTTTGGCCATGGAGCCGCTCGGCGAGCTCGCCGGCACGGCGGCATCCATCCTGGGCTTCATGCAGACCTTCCTCGGTGCCCTCATCGGCGCGGCGATCGGCCAAGCCTATAACGGCACGGTCACGCCTCTGGCCGCCGGCTTCTGCAGCGTCTCGGTCGCGGCTTTGCTGATGATCCTGATCGCCGAGCGGGGCAGGATGTTCCAGCCCCACAATCCCCCTGTTTCGGGGCACGTCACCGATCTGCACTAATGCATGTCGCGCAAAAGTGCGCAGCGGTTTTGCGATAACGACATGCATGAAAACAAAGGTTTTAAAGCGCGTCGCCTGAATCCGCTTCAGCGCGACGCGCTTTAATTGCTATCCGGCCGGCAGATCGCCGGCCGAGCGCAGGATTACCCTACTCGGCCCAGAGCTCGCGGCGCAACTCGTCCCAGCTTTGCTTGTCCGGCGCGACCAGCAGGCCGCCGTCGACATGCGACGGCAGGTAGGCGGTGCCGTCGACGCGCGCGACATGGCCGCCGGCTTCCTGATGGATCAGCGCACCGGCGAGATGATCCCAGGGCATCAGCTTGTTGTAGAGCACGAAATGGGCGTGACCGCTGGCAAGCAGCCGATATTCATGCGCCGCGCAGCGATAGGCGAATTGCGACAGCGTCTTGGTCTGGTTGCGGGCAAGCCGCGAGCGTTCAGGCTCTTCGAGAAACTGCCAGGAAACGGCGCCCGTCATCTGCGACATGGGCACCGGTGCCGCGACGCGGACCTTCTCCAGCGCGCCATGCGCGTGGCGGATATGGCTGCCCGCGCCCTTGGCGCCGATCAGCCAGTCCTTGCCGACCGGATCGTGGATGATGCCGGCGACAGTCTCGCCGTTGACGACGACGCCGGCCATGACGCCGAACAGCGGCACGCCGGAAGCGAAGTTGAAGGTGCCGTCGACCGGATCGATGACGAAGGCCAGCGCGGCATCGCCAAGGCCAGATAGCAGCGCCGGGTTGTCGGAACAGGCCTCTTCACCGACCACCATGGCCTGGGGATAGCGTTCGAGCAGCCGGGCGGTGATCAGCCTCTCGGCATTGACGTCCGCCTCGGTCACGAGGTCGGCGGCGGACGTCTTCTGGCGCACGTCGCCCTCGCCCAGCCGGCGGAAGCGCGGCATGATTTCAGTCCTGGCGGCGTCGGCAAGAAGCTCGGCCAGCCAGTCGATCGAACGGTCGTCAAATTTCATCGGAAATGTCTCGTCCTGGATTCGCATCGAGCCCCGCGAAGTCGAATAGCTTCCTGTCCAGGAGATGCGAGAGCCTTACATTGGTCATGGCGCGGATCATCGTGTCCTTGCGGCCCGGCATGCGCTTCTCGATGTCGTCGAGCATCGCCTTCATGGCGTTGCGCTGCAGCCCTTCCTGGCTGCCGCAGAGGTCGCACGGAATGATCGGGAATTTCATCGCGTTGGCGAATTTCTCGAGGTCGGCCTCAGCACTATAGGCGAGCGGCCGCAGCACCAAGACGTCACCTTCGTCATTGAGGAGCTTGGGCGGCATGGCGGCGAGACGCCCGCCATGGAACAGGTTCATGAAGAAGGTTTCGAGTATGTCCTCGCGGTGGTGGCCAAGCACCAGCGCCGAGCATCCCTCCTCGCGCGCGATCCGGTAGAGATGGCCGCGCCGCAGCCGCGAGCAGAGCGAGCAATAGGTGCTGCCTTCCGGCAGCTTGTCGGTCACCACCGAATAGGTGTCCTGGTATTCGATGCGGTGCGCGATGCCGTTGGCATTGAGATAATCGGGCAGGATATGCTTCGGGAAATTCGGCTGGCCCTGGTCGAGATTGCAGGCGAGCAGTTCGACCGGCAGCAGGCCGCGCCATTTGAGATCGAGCAGCAGCGCGAGCAGGCCATAGGAATCCTTGCCGCCGGAGAGCGCCACCAGCCAGCGCTCGCCGGGCTTCACCATGGCGAAATCCTCGATCGCCTGGCGCGTCAGCCTCAACAGCCGCTTGCGCAGCTTGTTGAATTCGACCGAGGACGGCACGTCGGCAAACAGCGGATGGAAGCCGCCGTCGGTCTCGTCGCCGATCGGCTCGAGCGTTTTGACATCTGGCAGCATATTCATGGCGCCGGCCCTGCGTTCTGTTGGCGCCCGGCTTAGCGGACATAGCGGACAAAGAAAAGGCCGCCTCGAGAGGCGGCCTTGGATGCTGCGGCTGATTGATGTCGATCAGCGCGAGTAGAATTCGACGACCAGGTTCGGTTCCATCTGCACGGCGAACGGAACGTCCGAAAGGCCGGGAACGCGAGCAAAGGTCGCGGTCATCTTGTTGTGGTCGGCTTCGATGTAGTCCGGCACGTCGCGCTCGGCGAGACCAACCGATTCCAGCACGATCACGAGCTGCTTCGACTTCTCGCGCACCTCGATGACGTCGCCCGGCTTGCAGCGATACGAACCGATGTTGGTGCGCTTGCCGTTGACGTTGACATGGCCGTGGTTGACGAACTGACGGGCGGCGAAAATGGTCGGCACGAACTTGGCGCGGTAGACGACCGCGTCGAGACGCGACTCGAGCAGGCCGATCAGGTTCTCGGAGGTGTCGCCCTTGCGGCGGTTGGCCTCTTCATAGACCTTGCGGAACTGCTTTTCCGAAACGTCGCCATAGTGACCCTTCAGCTTCTGCTTGGCGCGCAGCTGCAGGCCGAAGTCGGAAAGCTTGCCCTTGCGGCGCTGGCCGTGCTGGCCGGGGCCGTATTCACGCTTGTTGACCGGGGACTTCGGGCGGCCCCAGATGTTTTCGCCGAGACGGCGGTCGATCTTGTATTTCGCGGATTCGCGCTTGCTCATCGCATTCCCTTTCAAAACAATATACCCGGAACCCCATGGCTCCGGGTGAAGGAAACGCGCCCTCCTCTGGCCTCCGTTTTCGAGACCTGACAGGGTTTTCCACGCAAAGCGACGGAAAACCCACGGGACACGTCAAAAGAAACCACCGGGCGTCGCCACCCGGTGTTGGTGGGGCTGTTAAACACAGATTTAACCGCTGTCAAGCTTACGGCTGGCCGCGCGGGTCGCAAGCCGATAACATTTCCCGCGTTGCGTGCGGTGCCGGTTGTGGCGAAGGCCGCCGGCAGCAGAGCGGCGTAGCTTTCAAGGAGACGCGCTGCTCTGCCATCTTAATGAAGGGACTGGAGCAGAGGAGCCCGAATTCCCATGAAAAAGTTCTTCCTTACCCTGACCGGGGCCGCTGTGCTGGCGGGGTCCATGGCGGTCATGACGCCGGAACCCGCCATGGCCAGGCATTGGAGTGGCCACAGGCAGGTATGCCGCGTCGTGGTGACGAAAAGAGTGGTCTGGCGCCACGGCCATCGCCACGTTGTCCGTTACAAGACGAAGCGCTGCTGGTGGCGATAGCGGGCAGCTGAGTCAACCTGAACAAGCCCGCGAGCGATACCGCGGGCTTCTTCATGTGATGCTGCGATCTATGACTTTTTGCCGGGCAGATCCTTGCGTTTGGTCTCGGCGAACTCTTCGAGTTGCTTCTCGCTCATCGATTCATACATTTCGCGCGAAGCGCCCCTGAGCTCGCTTTTCTTGATCTCGCCGCGCTTGGCGGAAAGTGCTGCCCCGGCGGCCTTTTGCTGTGCTTGTGATGTGGCAGGCATGGCGATTTCTCCGGTTTCTCCTTTGCTGTGAGAAGAAACGCCGCGCTGAAGCGGCAGTTCCAGCGGCAGCGGCTCGGCCCGTCGGTCTGCTTGGGGTCGGCCGTCGGGCGGGCGGGCGGCCTTGGCGGTTTCGCTGGCAAGCCTTCCCGTGTCGGGAACGCCAGTGTAGGACGGCTGCATGAAATCGCTGACCGATCCCTCACAAGCGCTCTCCACCGGCCTCGCCAAAATCCGCACCGAATTCCATGTGCAGGATGGATTTCCGCCTGCTGTGGTTGCCGCGGCGAAGGCAGCGGCAAAGCGTGTGCCCGGGCAGCATGCCGACCGGACGGCAATGCCCTTCGTAACACTCGATCCGGCAAGTTCCACCGATCTCGACCAGGCGTTCTCGATCGAGGCCAGCGGCGGCGATCTTCTCTTGCATTATGCCATTGCCGACGTCGCCTGGTTCGTCGAGGACGGCGACGCGATTGATATCGAAGCCTGGAACCGGGGCGAAACGCTCTATTTGCCGGACGGCAAGGCCGGGCTGTACCCGCCGGTGCTCGCCGAGGCTGCGGCGAGCCTGCTGCCCGATGGACCGCGCCCTTCGGTCATCTTCACGGTCCGGGTCGCCGGCGACGGCGCGGTGAAATTGGACGGCGCGGAACGGGCCATTATCCAAAGCCGCGCGAAGCTCGCCTATGACAGCGTGCGGGCCTCGGACGTTCCAGCCGGCTTCGCGGAACTGGCACGGCGCATGGCGGCAAACGAAGAGCGGCGCGGCGCCTCGCGCGTCGATCCGCCCGAGCAGGAGGTGGAAAAGCTTGCCGACGGCACGTTCCGGCTTTCTTTCAGGCCGCTGCTGCAATCCGAGCAGGACAATGCAGCACTTTCGCTGGCCGCCAATATGGCGATTGCCGACGCCATGCTGGCGCACAAGACCGGGTTGTTCCGGGTGATGTCGGGGCCGGACGCCTCCAAGGTGCAAAGACTGCGCAACGCGGCACAGGCGCTTGGGCTTTCCTGGCCCGCCTCCACCAGCCTGCGCGACTATCAGCGCACGCTCGATCCGGCCGATCCGAAACAGGCCGCGCTGATGCTGGAAATCCGCCGCGCAGGCAACGGTGCGTCCTACCAACCCTATCACGAGGGTGTCGTCCCCTGGCATGAGGCGATGGCCGCGACCTATGCGCATGCCACCGCGCCGCTCAGGCGGCTGGCCGACCGCTATGTCGTGCGCTGCACGCTGGCGATCGCCAACGGCCAGCCCGTGCCGCAGGCCGTCACCGACGCGTTCGCCAGATTGCCGAAGGTGATGGGGCGTGCGGATGCCCGCGCTTCGCGGATCAACCATGCCGCCATCGACCTTGCCGAGGCGGTCATGCTCAAGGGACGCGAGGGCGAGACGTTCAAGGCCGTCGTCACCGACTTCGTCGATCATGGCGTGCGCGCGCAGCTTGCCGACATGCCCGTCGTCGCCAACGTGAAGGCCTCCGGGCTCAGGCAGGGCGACGGCCTGACGCTAAAGCTGGTTTCGGCCGACCCGGATCAGCGCAGCATCGTCTTCGAGCCTGTTTAGCGGCTGGGTGAAGGCGCGTTGAGATTCAGGTCAGGCCGAGTCGAAAATGGCGGGTTCCGAGAACCGGAGCGGAGCGTACTTAAGGTACGTGAGCACCGGAAGCGCAGGAACCTGGCATTTGCGGGCCGGCCTCACCTGAATATCGACACGCCTTAGCGCGCGGTCAGTCCAAAGCCCTGGATGAGTCGCCTGGTGGCAAAATCCACCTTGCCGGAAGTGAAGACGGCGAGATCGGGCTCGCTCTCGCCCGATGTCTCTCCGACCGGTTCGATGAGCGACATGGCGCGCCGCGCGATCGCCTCGGCCGGATCGATCCAGTCGACCGGCCAGGGCGCGGTCTTGCGCATGCGGTTGACGAGAAACGGATAATGCGTGCAGGCGAGCACGACGATGTCGGTGCGGTTGCCGTCGCGCTCGATGAAGCAGGGCGCGATTTCGGCGCGCACGGCCTCCTCGTCGACGAAACCTTGGCGCATGTAAATCTCGGCGAGCCCGGCCAGCCGGTCGCTGCCGACCAGGCGCACATGGCATTTCTGCGCCCATTTGCTGATCAGATCGCGCGTGTATTGGCGCTTCACCGTGCCGGGCGTCGCCAGCACCGATACCAGGCCGGAGCGGGTGCGTTCGGCGGCCGGCTTGATTGCCGGAACGGTGCCCACGAAAGGATGGCCGGGGAATTTGTCGCGCAGCGCATCGATCACCAGGGTCGAGGCGGTGTTGCAGGCAATGACCGAAATCGCCGGCTGAAGCCGATCGAGCAACTTGCCGAACAGCGTAAGTATGTGATCCTTGAGCGCCGGTTCCTCCCAGGCGCCGTAGGGAAAAGCCGCGTCGTCGGCGACATAGACGAATCGGCGATCGGGCATCAGCACGCGCGCCTCGCGCAGCACGGTCAGCCCGCCAACGCCGGAATCGAACATCAGGATCGGGCGTTGGCTTGATCGATCGCTCATTGTCATCCGGCCATGAGAAGCGTCAGGCCCATGATTGGACCGACGGCGCTTCTATCGCGAATGATCGTGGTCTTGAAGAGGCGAATGCGAGCAGCTTTTGCGCAGGCGCCAGGGCATGGTGCCGAAAAGTGTGAAGCGGTTTTCGGCACCATGCTCTATTTCTAAGACTTACTCAAATCCCGCGCTTGCCGAAGCCGGCGGGGCGCGGCCTGCCGAAAGGCTGCGGTGCCGGCGGGACGCGCGCGGCGGAGGCGGCGGCACGTGGGGCGGCCGGCACGCTGGCTGTTACGGTGCGTCCGGCACGCGCCGGTGCCGGCAGCGGACCGTCGAAATCGAAAACATCGGTCAATTCATCGATATTGCTGCCCGCGACCGGCTTCGCCCACAGGATCGTGCACCAGAGGCCGAACACCGAAAGTCCAAGCAGGTTCAGCCCGCCTGGAATGCTCGCGGGATCGCCGAATTTGACGACCAGCAGCACGCCTGCCTGTAAAAGAGCGTAGACGGCGGAAAGGGCGATGTAGGCCCACAGGATCCATCGGCGCCCGTTGGCATCGCGGGTGCGGCGCGAGGCGATGTTGCCGCGCAGCGCGACAAAGACGAGAGAGGCGATGAGGACGGCGCCCGCCATGCCCTGCCGCGCCGGACCAGGCCCCGAATTGATCAGCCCTTCGAAGCCTATCGTACTGACAATGCAGATAAGGATCACCACGGTCTCGGCCACGGCGAGGCCGAGAGAGTAAAGGAAAAAGCGCAGTCGACCAATATTGGACGAAAACATGTGCCACCCCCACTATTGCGGCCAGGATGGCGTATAACCGAATAAAATTCGGTTACTTCAAATGCTCACAGCTTACCGATTTTAACTTTCTTCGTCTTTGGCGCGACTGCACGCACCGACCGGCAATCGTCTCGGATCGTCCCCGGGCGAGCCGTCGCCGCGCGGCATGGCCGGCGAGAACCGGTCGAGCGACGAGATGATGCCGCGCAGCACCTTCAGTTCCGGCTCGGCAAAGCCCGCGCGGGTCAATACGGCGCGCAGATTGTCGACCATCTTCGGTTTCTTTTCTTCCGGGCGGAAGTAGCCTCGCGCTTCCAGCGCGTTTTCCAGATAGGCGAACAGGCTGTGCAATTGCTCCTTGGTCGCCGGCACAAGCTCCGGTCCGGAGAAGTTGGTCCGGGTCTCGTCGGCGAGGCCGGACTTCATCCATTCATAGGACATCAGCAGCACCGCCTGGGCGATGTTGAGCGAGGAAAAGCCGGGATCGACCGGGAAGGTGACGATCTCGTCGGCGAGCCCGACCTCGTCATTATAGAGGCCGAAGCGCTCGCGGCCGAACAGGATGCCGGTACGCTCGCCCACCTCGACACGTGCTCTCAGCGCCCTGCCCGCTTCCACGGGACCGCGCACCGGCTTGAAGCCGTCGCGCTCGCGCGCCGTCGTGGCGAAGACGAAGTTCAGGTCGGCGACCGCCGAGGCCAGATCGTCGAAAACCCTGGTGGCGTCGATGACGTGGTCGGCCCGGCTGGCGGCCGCGCGCGCCTTCTCGCTCGGCCAGCCGTCACGCGGGTTGACCAGCCTGAGCTCGGATAGGCCGAAATTCGCCATTGCGCGGGCGACCATGCCGATATTCTCGCCGAGCTGCGGCTCGACCAGGATGATGGCCGGTCCGGCGGAAGCGGTCTTGGCTGTATTTTCGATGGCTGGCATGGCTGTGGGTAACCGGGGTTTGCGGCGTTTCGGCGTCCCCTGCCACATCCAGACCGGAAAATGAAGCATTCACAACAGCGGCACCCGTCCGCTCCGGCACGGATCGCGGTTTGCGCGCTGAAAAAGCCTTTGATATACGCTCCGCATCCCCGGCCGAAACCATGCGGGCAAGGCCGTTCAGATCCCCCAGCAACGAGGCATTCTTTCCATGGCGAAGATCAAGGTGGCGAACCCGGTCGTCGAACTCGACGGCGACGAGATGACCCGCATCATCTGGCAGTTCATCAAGGACAAGCTGATCCACCCCTATCTCGACCTGAAGCTTGAATATTACGACCTCGGCATCGAAAACCGCGACGCCACCAACGACCAGGTGACGATCGACTCGGCCAACGCCATCAAGAAATACGGCGTCGGCGTGAAATGCGCGACGATCACTCCCGACGAAGCGCGCGTCGAGGAATTCAAGCTGAAGAAGATGTGGAAGTCGCCCAACGGCACCATCCGCAACATCCTCGGCGGCACCATCTTCCGCGAGCCGATCATCATGAAGAACGTGCCGCGCCTGGTGCCGGGCTGGACCAAGCCGATCGTCGTCGGCCGTCATGCCTTCGGCGACCAGTACCGCGCCACCGACTTCCGCTTCCCCGACAAGGGCAAGCTGACGATCAAGTTCGTCGGCGAAGACGGTCAGGTGATCGAGCATGACGTCTATGACGCGCCGGGCGCCGGCGTGGCCATGGCCATGTACAATCTCGACGAGTCGATCCGCGAGTTCGCCCGCGCCTCGCTGAACTATGGCCTGCTGCGCAACTTCCCGGTGTATCTGTCGACCAAGAACACCATCCTCAAGGCCTATGACGGCCGCTTCAAGGACATCTTCCAGGAAGTCTACGAGAAGGAGTTCGAGGCCGAATTCAAGGCGCGGAAACTCTGGTACGAGCACCGCCTGATTGACGACATGGTCGCCTCCAGCCTGAAATGGTCGGGCGGCTATGTCTGGGCCTGCAAGAACTATGACGGCGACGTGCAATCCGACACCGTGGCGCAAGGCTTCGGCTCGCTCGGCCTGATGACCTCCGTGCTGATGACGCCGGACGGCAAGACGGTGGAAGCGGAAGCCGCGCACGGCACCGTGACGCGCCACTACCGCCAGCACCAGAAGGGCGAGGAAACCTCGACCAATTCGATCGCCTCGATCTTCGCCTGGACGCGCGGCCTGGCGCACCGCGCCAAGCTCGACGACAACACCGCGCTGAAGCGCTTCGCCGAGACGCTGGAAAAGGTCTGCATCCAGACCGTCGAGTCTGGCTTCATGACCAAGGACCTGTCGCTGCTGATCGGCCCCGACCAGCCTTGGCTCTCGACCACCGGCTTCCTCGACAAGATCGACGAGAATTTGCAGAAGGCGATGGGGTAGCCCAACCTTACGGCACACAGAAGGCTCCGCTAGGAGCCTTCTTTTTTGGACACTGCGACGGGCAAATTGAGAGCTGATCAATGGCCAAGCCAACTCTCTACGGCGCCGACTACAGCGTCTATGTGCGCATCGCGCGGATGGCGCTGGAGGAGAAAGGCATCGGCTACGAGCTGGTGCCACTCGACATCTTCGCCGCCGAGGGCATTCCGGCCTGGTATCTGGAGCATCATCCCTTCGGCCGCATCCCGGCCTTCGAGCATGACGGTTTTCACCTATTCGAGACCGGCGCAATCGCGCGCTATGTCGATGAAGCCTTCGATGGTCCCGCGCTGCAGCCGGCCGACGTGCGCGGCCGCGCCAGGATGGGCCAGATCATCGGCCTGCTCGACGCCTATGGTTATCGCGCGATGGTCTGGGACGTCGCCGTCGAGCGGCTGGAGAAGGCAGCGCCGGATGAGGCGCTGATTGCCAGCGGGCTGAGCCAGGCTGAGACGGTGCTCAAAGTTCTGACCTCGCTGAAGGCTAAGGGCCCGTGGTTGCTCGGGGACCAGTTGACGTTGGTGGACCTGCATGCGGCCCCGATCGTCGCCTATTTCCTCAAGGTCGCGGAAGGACGCGATCTGCTCGCGCGCTTTGCGGATATACCGGATTGGTATTCCCGAATAGCCGGACGGCCGAGCTTTACGCGGACGGAAAAGGTCGCGTAACTCGCTCAGCCTCGGCGCCGCCCCTCATTGCCCTGCCGGGCATTTCTCCCCGTAAAACGGGGAGAAAGAAGCGATTGCAACGCCGGCGCCTTTTCTGCAACGCAGACTATTGGCGAAAGCCGCGATAACAGCGCTCTTCTCCCCGTTCAACGGGGAGAAGATGGCGGCAGCCAGATGAGGGGCAGCGCAGCCCTCGGAGAGTTGGGAGCCGGCCTGAGCTACAGCCGATCGCCCCGACCGTCACGCCGCTTCCAGCGCCGCCTTCACCGCCGCAATGGCATCATTGGCCTTCGACGCATCGGGGCCGCCGGCCTGCGCCATGTCGGGACGGCCGCCGCCGCCTTGACCGCCAAGCGCGGCGGACGCGACGCGCACGAGATCGACGGCGCTGAAGCGAGCGGTCAGGTCGTCGGTGACGCCGACGACCACGCTTGCCTTGTTGTCCTCGCCCGCGCCGACAAAGACGACTATGCCGGAGCCGAGCGTCTTCTTGCCGGCATCCGCCAGCGGCTTCAGGTCCTTCGGCGCCACGCCGGTGACCGCCTTGCCGAGGAATCCGACACCTGCGACGGTCTCGTTCGCGGCCGGAGCATCGGCAACGGCCGAGCCGCCGCCCAGCGCCAGTTTCTTGCGCGCCTCGGTAAGCTCCTTTTCGAGCTTTTTGCGTTCTTCGAGCAGCGCCTCGACGCGCAACGGCACGTCGGCCGGCGAGATCTTCAAGGTCGCCGCCGCGGCTTTCAGCCGCCTGTCCTGTTCGTCCAGATGTCTGCGCGCCGCCTCGCCGGTCAGCGCTTCGATGCGGCGCACGCCGGCCGCCACCGCGCTGTCCGACAGTATGCGCACCAGGCCGATATCGCCGGTCGACCTCACATGCGTGCCGCCGCAAAGCTCGACCGAATAAGGCCGGTTTGCCTTGGCGCCATGCAGGCCGGTGCCCATCGACACGACGCGCACCTCATCGCCGTATTTCTCGCCGAACAGCGCCATGGCGCCTTCGGCAATCGCGTCGTCGACCGACATCAGACGCGTCGTCACCGGACTGTTCTGCACGACGATCTCGTTGGCCATGCGCTCGACCTCCTCGAGCTCATCGGCCGAGATCGGCTTGTTGTGCGAGATGTCGAAGCGCAGCCGGTCGGGCGCCACCAGCGAGCCCTTCTGCGCGACATGGGTGCCCAGCACCTCGCGCAGCGCCTCATGGATGAGATGCGTTGCGGAATGGTTGGCGCGCAGCCTCGAGCGGCGGGCATGATCGACCTTCAACTCGACGGCATCACCCGTCTTGACCGTGCCTTTGGCCACCTTGCCGAGATGCACGAACAAACCATCGGCCTTCTTCTGCGTGTCCGAGACCTCGATTGAAAAACCCTCGCCGGAAATCACGCCGGTGTCGCCCATCTGGCCGCCGGATTCGCCGTAGAACGGCGTCTGGTTGACGACCAAGGCGACCGCATCGCCCTGGCTCGCGCTGTCGATGGTCTTGCCGTCCCTGACCAGGGCCTGGACGATGCCTTCCGCCTGCTCGGTCTCATAGCCGAGGAATTCGGTGGCGCCGGTCTTTTCGCGCACCGAGAACCAGACCGTCTCGGTCGCGGCCTCGCCCGAGCCCGTCCAATGCGCGCGCGCCTCGGCCTTCTGCCGCTCCATCGCATCGGTGAAGCCGGCGATATCGACCGAGATGCTGCGCTGGCGCAGCGCATCCTGCGTCAGATCGAGCGGGAAGCCATAGGTGTCGTAGAGCTTGAAGGCCGTCTCGCCATCCAGCATGTCGCCGGCATGCAGCGTCTCCGTAGCGTCCGAAAGCAGGCCGAGGCCGCGCACCAGCGTCTTGCGGAAGCGTGTTTCCTCGAGCTTCAGCGTTTCGGTGATCAGCGCCTCTCCGCGCACGAGCTCGGGATAGGCCTGGCCCATCTCGCGCACCAGCGCCGGCACCAGCTGCCACATCAGCGGCTCCTTCGCGCCAAGCAGCTGCGCATGGCGCATGGCACGGCGCATGATGCGGCGCAGCACATAGCCGCGCCCCTCATTCGACGGCAGCACACCATCTGCCACCAGGAACGAGGACGAGCGCAGATGATCCGCGATGACGCGATACGACCCGACGTTCTCCTGGTTCGGCCCCTGGCCTAGCGCCGAGGACGCCGCGTCGATCAAATGCCTGAACAGGTCGGTCTCGAAGACACTTTCGACGCCCTGCAGGATGGAGGCCATGCGCTCCAGGCCCATGCCGGTGTCGATCGAGGGACGCGGCAGGTCGATGCGCTCTTCCTTCGTCACCTGCTCATACTGCATGAACACCAGGTTCCAGAATTCCAGGAACCGGTCGCCGTCCTCTTCCGGGCTGCCGGGCGGGCCGCCCCAGATATGCTCGCCGCGATCGATGAAGATTTCCGAGCACGGACCGCACGGGCCGGTGTCGCCCATCGCCCAGAAATTGTCCGAGGTCGGGATGCGGATTATGCGGTCGTCGGAGAAGCCGGCGATCTTCTTCCAGTAACCAGCCGCCTCGTCGTCGGTGTGATAGACCGTGACGAGCAGCTTGTCCTTCTTCAGGCCGAAACCCTTGGTGATCAGGTTCCAGGCAAGCTCGATCGCGCGCTCCTTGAAATAGTCGCCGAACGAGAAATTGCCGAGCATCTCGAAGAAGGTGAGATGGCGCGCGGTATAGCCGACATTGTCGAGGTCGTTGTGCTTGCCGCCTGCACGCACGCTCTTCTGCGCGGTGGACGCTCGCGAATAGGGACGTTTCTCCAGGCCGGTGAAGACGTTCTTGAACTGCACCATGCCTGCGTTTGTGAACATCAGCGTCGGATCGTTGCGCGGCACCAACGGGCTGGAGGCGACGATCTCGTGGCCCTCCTTGCGGAAGTAGTCGAGAAATGTCGACCGGATATCGTTCACGCCACTCATTGCGTACTGCCTTTTCGCGAGAACCGCCGGCGTCGCCGGCGGCTGATGGGCTTTGGTGTTTCCAGAAGATAGATGGGCCTTTTAGCCGTAGCTCTTGAGCCTGTCCAGAAACACGGAGTTAGGTCAATCCGCCGGCGAGCGACGGCCCGGCGCCGCCCGCAAAATGCAAAACCGCCGGCGCGAAGGCCGGCGGTTCGGGTACGCAATACTCAAGAACTCGATTACATAAGCATAAGACGATAAACAAGGATTGTGGCCGAACTCCGGCTAAGCCGACGAATAGCTTCCGCCCAATCCCGAACAGGAAACTGCTGCGCGATCTTCCTGGAACGAACCGGCCCTACAAGGCGCCGGCTTCGTCCTCGAAACCGTCGTCGCCGCCTTCGGAGCCGCCATTCTCGAGAAATTTCTCGGCGATCAGCCCGGCATTCTGGCGCAATGCAAGTTCGACCTCACGCGCCGTATCGGGATTGTCGCGCAGGAACAGTTTTGCGTTCTCGCGACCTTGGCCGAGGCGCTGCGAATTGTAGGAGAACCAGGCGCCTGACTTCTCGATGACGCCAGCCTTGACGCCGAGATCGATCAGCTCGCCGGTCTTCGACACGCCCTCGCCATACATGATGTCGAACTCGACCACCTTGAAGGGCGGGGCCAGCTTGTTCTTCACCACCTTGACGCGGGTCTGGTTGCCGACGACCTCGTCGCGGTCCTTGACCGAGCCGATGCGGCGGATGTCGAGGCGCACCGAGGCGTAGAATTTCAGCGCGTTGCCGCCGGTGGTCGTCTCGGGCGAGCCGAACATGACGCCGATCTTCATGCGGATCTGGTTGATGAAGATGACCATTGTGTTGGAGCGCGAGATCGAGGCGGTCAGCTTGCGCAGCGCCTGGCTCATCAGGCGAGCCTGAAGACCGGGCAGCGAATCGCCCATCTCGCCTTCGATTTCAGCGCGCGGCGTCAGTGCCGCCACCGAGTCGACGACCAGCACGTCGATGGCGCCCGAACGCACCAGCGTGTCGCAGATTTCCAGCGCCTGCTCGCCGGTGTCGGGCTGCGAGATCAAAAGGTTCTCGAGGTCGACGCCAAGCTTGCGGGCATAAACCGGATCGAGCGCGTGCTCGGCATCGACGAAGGCGCAGATACCGCCCTTCTTCTGGGCTTCCGCCACCGTGTGCAGCGCCAGCGTCGTCTTGCCCGAGCTTTCCGGCCCGTAAATCTCGATGATGCGGCCGCGCGGCAGGCCGCCGACGCCGAGCGCGATGTCGAGGCCGAGCGAGCCGGTCGGCACGGTTTCGATCTCGACCACCTGCTCGTTGGCGCCGAGCCGCATGATCGAGCCCTTGCCGAAAGCGCGCTCGATTTGCGACAGCGCCGCGTCCAGAGCCTTTGATTTGTCCACTGCCTTATCCTCTACAAGCCGCAAAGAATTCTGAGCCATGATACATCACCCCTTGGTCGTCAATGAAGGCCGGACAATCCGTGATCCCTGCTTGTTTTGTACCTTTTTTGTTCTCATTTGGCAAGGGGCGGCAAGCAGCTGAAAAACAATCAATATCTGGATATGTTCTTTCTTTGTCCCACCAGGGCTGGAGCGAAACAGAACCACTGGTCCAGAAGAGATTTGATATCCGCATGTCCCGAATCGCGGCGCCGATTGCGGTGTGACGCGCAGAAACTTAGTGTGCGCAGCCAACTATCAACCAAGGTTACCATATCCGCATGCCGACATCCCCAACAATCCTGGCGCTGGGCGGAGCCCATATCGACCGGCGCGGCCAGGTCTCGGGCGCCTATGTGCCCGCCGCTTCGAATCCCGGCATCATGCGCGAGGACGTCGGCGGCGTGGTTTTCAACGCGCTGCGCAGCGTGGTGAAGCGCGGCGTGTCGGCCTCGCTGATATCGGTGCGCGGCGGCGACGCTGCGGCCGACACCGTCGCCTTGGCGATCGACAACGCCGGAATAGCGGACCTCTCGGTGGTGTTCCTCGACCGCACGACGCCGAGCTACACGGCGTTGATCGACGCCGAAGGTGAGCTGATCGTCGGGCTGGCCGACATGACGCTCTACGATCTTGCCTTCCCCAAGCAGATGAGGCGTTCCAAGGTGCGCGAGGCGATCGCCGCGGCCGACGCCATCCTGTGCGACGCCAACCTGCCGACGGCGGCGCTGGAGCGCTTGGTAGCGCTTGCCGGTGGCCGGCCGGTCTTCGCCATCGCCGTCTCGCCGGCCAAGGTCGTCCGCCTGGCGCCGCTGCTCGACGACCTGTCGCTGCTTTTCATGAACCGCCGCGAAGCCGCCGCGCTGGCCGGCGCCGAGCTATCCGGCGAAACCCTTGTCGACGCGCTCAGGCGGGCCGGCCTGAATGCCGGCGTGGTCACGTCCGGCAGCGCCCCGGTTCTGGGCTTCGACGACACCGGCATCTTCGAGATCGATCCACCCGCGCCGCGCAAGGTTGCCGACGTGACCGGAGCCGGCGACGCCTTGACCGGCGCAACGGTCGCCGCCTTGCTGCGCGGCCTGCCGCTGCGTGCCGCGCTGCGCGAAGGCCTTGCCGCGGCGATGCTTGCCATCGAGAGCCCGGAGGCCGTGCCGTCTTTCACGGCGGGCAACTTCACGCAGGTGCTTGGCCTTGTGCCGGAGGCGCGGGAGGTGGCATAGGGCCACCAGACACCCACTTCCTCCTGATCGGAGACAGCCGTGACACCCGACACCGCCCACCCCTTCGTCGACATCCACCCGCCCGTGGCGGAGGCGCTTGCCGCCGGCCGGCCGGTGGTGGCGCTGGAAAGCACCATCATCACCCACGGCATGCCCTACCCCGACAATGGCGCGATGGCCGCCAAGGTCGAACAGATCATCATCGATGGCGGCGCGCTGCCGGCGACGATCGCCGTGGTCGACGGCCGCATCAAGATCGGCCTGTCCGACGGCGAGCGCGAATCGCTTGCCATGACCGGTGACGCCATGAAGCTGTCGCGCGCCGATATCGGCTTCGCCGTCGCTCAAAAGCGCACCGGCGGCACCACCGTTGCGGCCACTATGATCGCCGCGCATATGGCCGGCATAAAGGTCTTCGCCACCGGCGGCATTGGCGGCGTCCACAAAGGCGCGGAAAAGAGCTTCGATATCTCGGCCGATCTCGACGAGCTGGCGCGCACGCCGGTTGTCGTTGTCTCTGCCGGCGCCAAGGCGATCCTCGACATCGAAAAGACGCTGGAAGTGCTGGAGACGCGCGGCGTGCCGGTGATCGGCCATGGCTGCGAGACGATGCCCGCCTTCTGGTCGAGGCAGTCGCCCTTCCGCGCGCCGCTGACGCTCAATGCGCCGCAGGACATTGCGCATTTCTATCGCACGCGGCAGGCGCTGGGCCTCGGCGGCGGCATCCTCATCGCCAATCCGGTGCCGCGGAACGACGAGATCCCCGCCGACGAAATGGCTGGCTATATCGAAGCCGCGCAGAAGGCCGCCGAAGCCCAGAACGTCACCGGCAAGGCGGTGACGCCGTTCCTTTTGTCGAAGATCCTGGAGCTCACCGGCGGCCGCAGCCTGAAGACCAACATCGCGCTGGTCGAGAACAACGCGCGGCTGGCGGCGGAGATTGCCAAGGCGTTGTAGGCGCGGAACGCTCAACTACCGGCAGCGATAGCCAAATGCGAACGCCGCGTTCCGTCACACCCCCTCTGGCCTGCCATCTCCCCCGCAAGGGGCGAGATTAGCAGCTTGGCCGCCGGCATTCTTCTTGCAACGTCGGCGATTGGCGAAAGTCGTGGCGAGGGTCAATCTCGCCCCTTGCGGGGGAGATGTCCGGCAGGACAGAGAGGGTTGCTGTCCCTCGGCATCTCCAAAAGGCCGCCACAACGCCCTCGAAAATTATCTCCCCGCCCTTCGTCCCGCCTCGTAAGCGCGCCGCGCCCATACCGCCATTTCGTCGGGGTCGTCGAAAGCCTCGTCGGGAATGCTCCAGTATGGCATCGCCACCTCCTTGCCGTGCCGCGAGCCTGTATAGGTCCATTGCTTGCAGCCAGCGGCTTCGAAGTCGGGGATGCTCTCCTCGTCGGCCTTGAGCAGCAATTCGCCGCGCACGACGACCGCGACGATGACGCCGTCGCAATAGATGCCCTTGCCCCCGAACAGTTTTCTGATGCTGATCGGTCCCAGGCTTTCGAACAATTCTTCAAGGCGCGCGTTGTCCATGCCGCGATCATCTCATCCGGCATGGGCCTTGTCATCGCCGCAACCAAAAGCATGCTGACAGGTTGAGATCGGAAAACGGAGATCCCGCCATGCCCGTCCTGCTCAAAGGCTCCTGCCGCTGCGGCGCCGTCCGCTTCGAGGTGGAAAGCCACACGCCGGTGCCGTTCATGCTCTGCTACTGCTCGATCTGCCGCAAGCAGCAGGGCGGCGGCGGTTTCGCCATCAATCTCGGCGCCGACTGCGAGACGCTTGATATCAGGGGCAAGCGCAATCTCGGTGTCTACCGCGCCGAGATCGAGGACGACGAGCATCCGCATTGCGAGGTCTCGACCGGCGAACGCAATTTCTGCAAGAAATGCGGCGCGGCGCTGTGGCTTTACGACCCGACCTGGCCGGACCTCGTGCATCCCTTCGCCTCGGCGATCGACAGCGACCTGCCGACGCCGCCGGAAAAGGTGCATCTGATGCTGAAATACAAGGCGAACTGGGTCGAGCCGGTGATCGGGAAAAATGACAAGGTGTTCGACGTCTATCCCGAGGAATCGATCGCCGACTGGCACAAACGGACGGGGATGTGGGTGGATTAGCGACAGGAGGCCGAAATGAACCTCACGACGCACAAGAAATTCAAAGGCGATCGTTTGATGCCTTGGGGCAAGGGCACGGTCGTCTCGGACGCGAAGGGATATGTTTTTCTGTCCGGCAACACCGCCACCATCGACGATTACGATCCGTCGAAACACCAGGGGGGCGCCGTTGGCGACGCGGCAACGCAATGGCGCGAGATCCTCGCGAACATCAAGTCGGATCTGGAGGAGCTTGGCAGCTCGCTCGACCATCTGGTCAAGGTGACGTTCTACGTCAAAGGACCTTTCCCGTCCGGCGGCGTTCTCAGCTCACCCAACTTTCGTCTGGACGTGCTGGACGAATTCTTCGCCGAACATTGCCCGAAGCACTGCAGCTACAACAACCCGCCGCCATCGGAAGTGATCGGCGTCGCCGCCCTGGCGCAGCCGGATCTTGTTGTCGAGCTCGTCGTCATTGCGGCGCTGCCGGACTGAGCGGAACCGCCGACGGGCTTGGTCAGGCCGAGGCGCGTGCCTCGGCAAGCGCCTTGAGGTCGGCAGGCTTCAGCTCGACGGATTCGCCGCAGCCGCAGGCCGAGCTCTGGTTCGGATTCCTGAAGGTGAAGCCGGTGCGCAGCGTCGTCAGCTCGAAATCCATCTCGGTGCCAAACAGGAACAACGCCGCTTCCGGCGCGACATAGACATGCGCGCCGTCGCGTTCGATATGGTCGTCCTTGGGGTTCGGCTCGGTGACCAGGTCGACCGTGTATTCCATGCCGGCGCAGCCGCCCTTCTTGATGCCGAGCCGGATGCCATGCGCACCTTCGCGCGTGGCGGCGATCTCGCGCACCCGGTCGGCGGCCTTTTCGGTCATCGTGATGACGGCGAAGCGTCCCATATCATTCTCCACGTTCGCGCGGGTTCAAGGCCCGCGGAATGAGTCTGCCCTTAAGATGGTGAAGTTTCACCTAGCGTGCAAGTCAAGCTCAATACCACCCGACCGCGACCTGCGCCTCTTCCGACATGCGGTCGGGCGTCCATGGCGGGTCGAACGTCATGTTGACCTCGACGCCGGAGACGCCTTCGACGGCGCCGACGGCGTTCTCGACCCAGCCAGGCATCTCGCCGGCCACCGGGCAGCCCGGAGCGGTCAGTGTCATGTCGATCTTGACCGAACGATCGTCCTCGATGTCGATCTTGTAGACCAGGCCGAGCTCATAGATGTCGGCCGGGATTTCTGGGTCGTAGACCGTCTTCAGCGCCGAGACGATGTCGTCGGTCAGCCGCGCCAGCTCATCGGCGGGGATCGCCGAGGCCGAAACGATGCCGTTCGCGGCCGTTTCCGGCGCTTTTTCTGCGGTGGTGCTCACGTCGTCCATCATCGTCACCCGAAGAACTTTCGCGCCTTTTCCAGCGCCTCGGCCAAGGCGTCCACTTCGGCCCTGGTATTATACATGCCGAACGATGCCCTGCATGTGGAGGTTACGCCGAAGCGTTTCAACAGCGGCTGGGCGCAATGCGTGCCGGCACGGACGGCGACGCCTTGCCGGTCGATCACCATCGACACGTCATGCGCATGGATGCCCTGCAATTCGAACGAGATGATGGCGCCTTTGCCAGGCGCGTCGCCGAAGATGCGCAGCGAGTTGATCGCGCGCAGCCGCTCATGCGCGTAAGTCTTGAGGTCCGCCTCGTGCGCGGCGATGCGCTCGCGGCCAACCTTCTCCATGTAATCGAGCGCCGCGCCCAGACCGATCGCCTGCACGATCGGTGGGGTGCCGGCCTCGAAGCGATGCGGCGGCTCGTTATAGGTGACGATGTCCTCCGTCACTTCCTCGATCATCTCGCCGCCGCCCATGAAGGGGCGCATCTCTTCCAGCCTGTCCTTCTTGCCGTAGAGCACGCCGATTCCGGAAGGGCCGTAGACCTTGTGTCCGGTGAAGACGAAGAAATCGCAGTCGAGATCCTGCACGTCGATCGGCATGTGGACGGCGCTCTGGCTGCCGTCGACGAGGACCGGAATTCCACGCGCATGCGCGACGCGCACGATCTCCTTGATCGGCGTCACCGTGCCCAGCGCATTCGACATCTGGGTGATGGCGACGAGCTTGGTACGGTCGGTCAGCCGTCTTTCGAATTCCTCGATATGGAAGGCGCCGAGATCGTCGACCGGCACCCAGATCAGCTTGGCGCCCTGCCGCTCGCGGATGAAATGCCACGGCACGATGTTGGAGTGGTGCTCCATGATCGAAAGCACGATCTCGTCACCCTCGCCAATCCGGGGCATGCCCCAGCCATAGGCGACCGTGTTGATCGCCGAGGTGGTGTTGGAGGTGAAGACGATGTTGTCGGTGCTCGGCGCATTGAGAAACCGCTGCACCGACTTGCGCGCATTCTCATAGGCATCGGTCGCGGCATTGGAGAGGAAATGCAGACCGCGATGGACGTTGGCGTATTCCTGGGAATAGGCGTGCTGGATGGTGTCGAGCACCACCTGCGGCTTCTGCGCCGAGGCGCCATTGTCGAGATAGACCAGCGGCTTGCCGTAGACCTGGCGCGACAGGATCGGGAAATCGCGGCGGATCGCCTCGACGTCATATGGGGTGGTTTCGATCTTCTGGTCCATTTCGAAGTCCTTGTCGGCCGAAGCCGCGATCCTTCCGACCGAGCTTCGCTCGGCCACCTTCTCCCACAAGGGGAGAAGGTAGGCGCTACCCGTGCGTCAAAAACCAGCCGTCGAGCCGCGCTTCCAGCGCTTCGACCAGCGCCTCGTCGTCCAGTTCCTCGATCACTTCGGCCACGAATGCCTTCACCAGAAGGCCCCGCGCCGACTTCTCGTCGATGCCGCGAGCCATCAGGTAGAACAGGTGGTTGTGGTCGATCTCGGTGACCGTCGCGCCATGGCCGCAGACGACGTCGTCGGCGAAGATCTCCAGCTCCGGCTTGGTCGAGAACTCGCCGTCGTCCGACAGAAGCAGCGTGTTGCAGGCCATCTTGGCGTTGGTCTTCTGCGCGTATTGATGCACATTGATGCGGCCCTGGAAGACGCCGCGCGCCTTGCCGGTCACGACATTGCGGATCACTTCCGTCGAGGTCGTGTGCGGCACGGCGTGGTCGAGCACCATGGTGGTGTCGGTATGGGTGTCGCCGGCCAGAAGGTTGATGCCGCGCAATTTGAAGTCCGCGCCTTCGCCCGTCGTCCTGACCACGATCTCCTGGCGAACGAGCTTGCCGCCGGCGTTCATCACGAACAGCGTCAGCTTGGCATCCTTGCCGATATGCGCCTTGAACTGGGCGAGATGCGTGGCCGTATCGGGCTGCTCCTGCACGATCAACCAGGTCACTTCCGCGCCGTCGCCGACCACGAGCTGGCTGACCGAAGAGACGAGCGCCTCGTCGCCCTCGCCCGTCTGGCGCTCGACGACAATCGCCTTGGCGCCGGCGCCGACACGCGCCAAGAGCCGCACATGCGACTGGCCGCCGGCCTGCAGGTTCTGCAATTCGACCGGCTTCTCCAGTTCCACACCGTCGGCGATATCGACGAATAAGCCGTCGGCGACGAAAGCGGTGTTGAGCGCACCGATGGCGTCGTCGCTGCCGTAGGGGTCCAGTCCCGGAGCCACGCTGCCGTCGGTCAGTTTCTCCGACAGGCGCTGCACCGCGACGCCTTCGATCTCCTGCAGCTTCGATTGCGAGACGCCGTTCAGCACCGGCAGCACCGCCGAGCCTTCAAGGATCGGCGCCAGCGCCTTGACGACGGCGTCGGTCTCGAACGCCGGCACCGAAGTGAGCAGCCGGCGCAGGTCCGTATAATGCCAGGATTCGACGCGGCGCGTCGGCAGGCCGTGCTTGATCGCCTCGATCGCGTCGTCGCGCTTGACCATCACCGCGCCGTCGCCGGGCAGCAGCGACAGCCGCTCGCCGAAGGCATCGATCAGCGCCGTCTCGGCCAATGTCCTTTGGGGCTGTGCATGCATGTTCATGGCTCTTGCCTCGACTGCCATCTCACGCCGCTTCGCCGATCACGCCGGCATAGCCGTTGGCCTCGAGATCGAGCGCCAGCGACTTGTCGCCCGACTTGATGACCTGGCCCTTGTAGAGCACGTGCACGGAGTCCGGCACGATGTGCTCGAGCAGGCGCTGGTAGTGGGTGATGACGACGATGGCCCGGTCCGGCGAACGCAGCGCGTTGACGCCGTCCGAGACGATCTTCAGCGCATCGATGTCGAGGCCGGAATCGGTCTCGTCGAGCACGCAAAGCTTCGGCTCGAGCAGCTTCATCTGCAGGATCTCGGCGCGCTTCTTCTCGCCGCCGGAGAAGCCGACATTGAGCGGCCGCTTCAGCATCGCCATATCCATGTTGAGCGAGGCTGCGGCATCTTTTACGCGCTTTAAAAATTCGGGGATTTTCAGCGGCTCCTCGCCGCGCGCCTTGCGCTGCTCGTTCATCGCCACCTTCAGGAATTCCATGGTCGCGACGCCCGGTATCTCCATCGGATACTGGAAGGCGAGGAAGATGCCGGCCGTGGCGCGCTCGGCCGGATCCATTTCGAGGATCGACTGGCCGTTATAGAGGATGTCGCCTTCGGTGACCTCATAATCCTCGCGGCCGGCGAGGATGTAGGACAGCGTCGACTTGCCCGAGCCGTTCGGACCCATGATGGCGGCGACCTCGCCGGCTTTTACCGAGAGATTCAGGCCGCGGATGATCTCGGTGCCGTCGTCGACGATGCGGGCATGCAAATTCTTGATCTCAAGCATAATTTCTTCCTGAATGTCTTTTGCGGTCAGCCGACCGAACCCTCAAGGCTGATGCCGATCAGCTTCTGCGCCTCGACGGCAAACTCCATCGGCAGCTGCTGGATGACGTCCTTGACGAAGCCGTTGACGATCAGTGCGATCGCCTCTTCCTCGGGGATACCGCGCTGCATGACATAGAACTTCTGGTCCTCGGAGATTTTCGACGTCGTCGCCTCGTGCTCGAACTGCGCCGTCGAATTCTTGGCTTCCATGTAAGGCACGGTGTGCGCGCCGCACTGGTCGCCGATCAGGAGCGAATCGCAATTGGTGAAATTGCGCGCATTGGCCGCCTTGCGATGCGCCGAGACCTGGCCGCGATAGGTGTTTTGCGAGAAGCCGGCGGCGATGCCCTTGGAGATGATGCGGCTCGACGTGTTCTTGCCGAGATGGATCATCTTGGTGCCGCTATCGACCTGCTGATAACCGTTCGACACCGCGATCGAATAGAACTCGCCGGAGGAATCGTCGCCGCGCAGGATGCAGCTCGGATATTTCCAGGTGATCGCCGAACCGGTCTCGACTTGCGTCCACGAGATCTTCGAGCGATCGCCGCGGCAGTCGCCGCGCTTGGTGACGAAATTGTAGATGCCGCCCTTGCCCTCGGCGTCGCCGGGGTACCAGTTCTGCACAGTCGAATACTTGATCTCGGCATCGTCGAGCGCGATCAGCTCGACCACCGCCGCGTGCAGCTGGTTCTCGTCGCGCTGCGGCGCCGTGCAGCCTTCGAGATAGGAGACGTAAGCCCCCTCCTCGGCGATGATCAGCGTACGCTCGAACTGGCCTGTGTTCTTCTCGTTGATGCGGAAATAGGTCGACAACTCCATCGGGCAGCGAACGCCCTTGGGCACGAAGACGAACGAGCCGTCGGTGAATACGGCCGAATTCAGCGTCGCGTAGAAATTGTCCGAGGTCGGCACGACCGAGCCCAGATATTTCTTCACCAGTTCCGGATGCTCGCGGATCGCTTCCGAGATCGAGCAGAAGATGACGCCGGCCTGCGCCAGCTCCTTCTTGAAGGTGGTGACAACGGAAACGGAATCGAACACGGCGTCGACCGCGACGCGGCCGGACTTGTAGACGTTGTCGCCAACCTCGTCTTCTTCCGCGTCGACAGCTGCGGTCTTCTGCACGCCGGCCAGGATCTCCTGCTCCTTGAGCGGGATGCCGAGCTTCTCGTAGACCTTGAGGAGTTCAGGGTCGACTTCGCTCAGCGACTTCGGTCCCGGCGTGCTCTTCGGCGCGGCGTAGTAGTGGATGTCCTGGAAGTTGATCTTCGGATAGTGGACGCGCGCCCAGGTTGGCTCTTCCAGCGTCAGCCAGCGACGATAGGCTCCCAGACGCCATTCGAGCATCCAGTCCGGCTCGTCCTTCTTGGCCGAGATGAAGCGAATGATGTCTTCGCTCAGGCCCTTGGGGGCCTTGTCCATCTCGATCTCTGTCTGGAATCCGTATTTATACTGGTCGACGTCGATCTTTCGAACCCGATCGATCGTCTCCTGCACAGCAGGCATAAGCGTTCTCCATCCACGCCGGGGTCAAGGCCCGGCAGTTTTCAAACTATGGCACCGCCGAAATCGCGTCCCAGGGAGGGACTCGCAGCGGAGTAAGTTCCATATAGTGCGTATCGGCCGGAAATTCACCCGGCCAGGACAAAACGCACGGCTCTACCAGGCCCTAAAGCCTGAATTCTTGTTCGGGCAGCGGAAATCCGAGGCCGCAAGGCGTTTCTCGTTCCGATGCTCCGCCATTCTCAGGCGGCTTCTTCCTTGCCCGCGCGGCGGGCGACGATGCCGGCCAGTGCTGTCCGGAAGGCCTCGATATCCTCGGCGCCGGTCGCCCGACCGATCGAGACCCGCAACGCGCCCAGGCTGTCGCCATGGCCCATCGCCTTCAGCACATGGCTTGGCCCGACTTTTCCCGACGAGCAGGCCGAACCCGCCGACAGCGCGACGCCGGCAAGATCGAAAGCGATCTGCGCCGTCTCGGCCTTGACGCCGGGAATAGCGAAGAATGTCGTGTTGGCAAGCCTGGGAGCGCCATTTCCGAAGATTTCCGCGTCCGGCGCCAGTTCGGTCACGATGGCTTCAATCTCATCGCGGCGCCGCGAAACGGCATCGACATCGTCCAGGCCTGCAAGGGCAACCCGCGCGACTGCGCCGAAACCGACGATCCCGGCGACGTTTTCCGTGCCGGCGCGATGGCCCTTCTCCTGGCCGCCGCCATTGACCAGCGGCCGCGGCA
Organism: Mesorhizobium sp. B3-1-7; assembly: GCF_006439385.1. Taxonomy (NCBI): domain Bacteria; kingdom Pseudomonadati; phylum Pseudomonadota; class Alphaproteobacteria; order Hyphomicrobiales; family Phyllobacteriaceae; genus Mesorhizobium; species Mesorhizobium sp. B3-1-7. Next base: position 112,389 of record NZ_VFTL01000009.1, on the reverse strand, counting down.
TCATCAAATCGGACGCGGCAACGATCGCGCCGACGCCCTTGGGCCCACCGATCTTGTGCGACGACAGGATCAGGTAGTCGGCATAAGGGGCTGACATATCGAGCGGAATCCGCCCGCCTGCCTGCACGGCGTCGATAACCAGCACGCCGCCGGCGGCCTTGACGGTTTCGCCGATGCGCCCGACCGGCTGGACGACGCCGGTCTCGTTGTTGGCGGCGTGGATCGCCACCAGCGGCAGCCCGGCGGCCTTGTCATGCGCGGCAAGCGCAGCAGAAAGCGCCTCGATATCGGCAATGCCGTTCCGGTCGACGCCGATCTTCGTCACTTGCACCGGCGAAAACCGCCCGCCATTCAGGATGCAGGGATGGTCGGCCGCGGAGACATAGAGGTGGCTCATGCGCACCGAGCCGCGCCCCATCTGCCAGTCGGGCCCAAGCAGCGTCGAGGCGGCCTCGGTGGCGCCGGAGGTGAAGACGACGTGCTCTGGCCTGGCGCCGACCAGCCGCGCCACGTCGCGGCGCGCATCCTCGACCAGCCGGCGCGAGGCGCGGCCTTCGGTGTGGACGGATGACGGGTTGGCGGCGTCGAGCGCGGCGACCATCGCCGCCCGCGCTTCCGCAATGAGCGGCGCGCTGGCGTTGTAGTCGAGATAGGCGCGGGTTGCGGCCATTTTCGCTCAGTTCGTCCTTTCGCCAACTATCCCACGAGGATAGCGCGTTATTTCCTTGAAATTGCAAGGCAAGCCGTCCTATTTACCCGGCTTGCGGCGCGGGCGGCCGAACCATCGGGTTTCGGCCTCCCAGTTTTGAACAATTCTAAACTAGCTTCTAGGAAGACGCTTGCCCGGCGTCAAGGCCACAGAAGGTGTGGGACCCCGGGAGAGTTGGGGCCAGAAGAGTTCCGGGCTAGCGCATTCATATGCCACGTGGAGTATTTTATGCCTGAGGTCATTTTCGCCGGTCCGGCCGGTCGCCTGGAGGGACGCTATCAGCCCTCGAAGGAAAAGAGCGCCCCGATCGCCATCGTGCTTCACCCCCACCCGCAATTCGGCGGCACGATGAACAACAAGATCGTCTACGACCTCTTCTACATGTTCCAGAAGCGCGATTTCACCACGTTGCGCTTCAATTTCCGCGGCATCGGCCGCAGCCAGGGCGAGTTCGACCACGGCACCGGCGAATTGTCGGACGCCGCCGCAGCCCTCGACTGGGTGCAGTCGCTGCATCCGGATTCCAAGAGCTGCTGGGTCGCTGGCTATTCGTTCGGCTCGTGGATCGGCATGCAGCTTTTGATGCGCCGGCCGGAGATCGAAGGTTTCATCTCGGTCGCGCCGCAGCCCAACACTTATGATTTCTCGTTCCTGGCTCCCTGCCCGTCGTCCGGCCTCATCATCCATGGCGATGCCGACAAGGTGGCGCCGCCGAAGGACGTGCAGGGGCTGGTCGACAAGTTGCACACCCAGAAGGGTATCACCATCACGCAGAAGACGATTCCTGGCGCCAACCACTTCTTCGCCAACGATTCCGAACTGCTCATCCACGAATGTGCCGACTATCTCGACCGACGACTGGCGGGCGAGCTGGCCGATCCGAGGCCGAAGCGCCTGCGCTAACCGCGCTGGCTGCCCAATCCGGGCGCCTAATGGGTCTGAGTTTGGTCGACGCTTATCTGGCCGTCCTCAGCCGGGCCGGCCATCGAAACCCTGCCTCTTGGCGCGTTGGACGGCTTCAGCCGGAATGTCCGCTTGCGCACCGGCAGCTTCGAGCTTGTCTGGCCGAAGATGAAACCGAGCCGGGCGAACACCAGCCCCGAGACCACCGCAAACGCCAGCCCCAGACCGAAACCCGCAACCGTGTCGCTTGGATAATGCGCGCCGACGAAGACGCGGGTCGACGAGATGCAGGCCGTGACCGCCAGCGCGATAGTCCAGCGCCGCGGGAACAGCAGCAACAGGATACCGAACACCGCGCCCATCATCGTGGCATGGCCGGACGGAAAGCCGGCAAAGCGCGCGTCCATGGCGAAGGGATGCAGCGACAGCACGCCGAAACTGTCGAAGTATAGCGGCCGGGCCCGGCCGATGCCGTATTTCAGCACGTTGACGGCAAGGCCGGACAGGCCGACTGCGCAAAGCACCAGGAAGGCGAAACAGGTCCAGTTATAGACAAGCATCCGCCCGTCCCTGGACAGGCGACGCCAGTCCGTCAGGTTGGCGGCGACGAGGCAGAGCGCTGCCGGAATGAGATACCAGCCGCCCAGGCCGAATTGCGTGAAGAAATCGGTGAAGCGCACGAAGCCGGGCGACCATTCGCCGCGCATCTCGCCGGCGTTGGCGTCAAGGCGCAGGAAAGCCGCCACGATGAGCAGCAGCCAGGCCAGCAGCCAGACACCCCACAAAATTCGCGGATAACGCGCCGGGCGCACGGCAAAGCGCCGCCTCACGATCGACATCGTGTCGCGGAAATTGCCGAGCGAGCGGCGGTAAAGGGCAAGGGGCGCGGCGGACATGGCTTTAGCGCGTGCTCATAGGGACATTCGATATCCGACGCTATTGTTCACGGCGCCACCCGATAAAGCCCGAGCGACAGTCTGTCTCCTGACGAATAGTTGATGCCGACGATCTCGGTCAGCCGCTTCGCCGACTTGCCCTGGGCGGTCAGCACATCGGCAAGCTTCTGCTCGTCCTTGATCGGCGCCAGCCCAAGCGCGCAGGCCGGATCGGCCAGCAGATGCCGCGCCACCCCCTCGACGTCGGTCAGCACGGTCTTGGTGCCGACCAGGAAGACCAGGCTCGGCTCCTGGAACTTCGCCGAGGCAAGCACGGTGGTGTCGCAAAGGCGGTTGGCGTCGACGGCGGCCTTGACGGCGGGGCTGAGCCAGATCGGTTTCAGCGACGGCGCAATGACGCCGAACAGCAGGCTGAAGGTGATGCCGGCGCCGACCGCGATCGCGGCGATGCGGCCAAGCGGCACCTGCAATTGCCGCGGGAAGGCAAGATAGCCGGTGACCAGAGCGGCGATCGCCGCCGGAATGCTCCACCAGGAAAAGGTCTTGGCAAGATAAAGCGGCGCGCCGACGCAGACCACGGCCAAACCGATCGCGACAACGGCAAGGCCAAAGGCGGTCGCCCACCAAAGCCATGTCTGCCAGCGCTTGAGCGGCGCGTTGGCTTGGTCCGCCGGCAAGGTGAGCAGCCAGCCGATCAAAAGCGCCATGCCTGGATAGGCCGGCATCACATAGTGCGGCAGCTTGGTCGGGATCGCCTCGAACACCAGCCAGAACGGAATGTACCAGGCGAGGCAGAAGCGCAGGCGCGGATCGTCCCAAAAACGGTTGATGGCCTGCAGCCCGGCGCCGACTGCGATCAGCCCGAAGGGCCACATGAACAGCGAATAGGTCAGCATGTAGAAGCCGGGCGGCAGGCCGTGCGATTCCTCGCCCTGCGCCACCTTGTTTAGCATGTCCTTGCCGACCGCTTCCTGGAAGAAGGCACCGCCGCTCTTCCAGCTGATGAGGACGATCCATGGCAGCACGATCACGAGCACGATCAGGACGCCGCGCACCAGCTTCATCTTGAGCAGCCAGCGCCAGTCGCGGTCGAAGGCAATGAGCGCCGCGGCCGTGAGCAGGGACAAGAGCGGCGAGACGGGTCCCTTGATGAGGATGCCCAACCCCTGCGCGATCCAGAAGATCCAGGGCAGATGCCCGGGTACCGGCTCGTTGCGCTTTGCCGCCCAATAGACCTGTGCCAGCGCGCCTTGCGCCGCCACGCAGCAGGCAAGCAGCATCGCGTCGGTCTTGGCGTCGCGCCCCTCGAAGGCGGTGGCGAAGATCGCCGCCATCATCAGGCCGGCGGCCAGCCCGGCATTGGCGCCGAAGAGTTTTGTCCCGGTCCAACCGACGCCGACGACGGCCAGCGCGATGCCCAGCATCGAGACCAGGCGATAGACCCAGATCGGCGCCGCGGCCCCCTCGCCGCTCAATGCGACCGCCGCCGACTGCAGCCAGTAGATGCCGATCGGCTTTTTGTAGCGCGTGACATCCTGCAGGCGGATATCGACATAGTCGCCCGTCTCGACCATCTGCTTGGTCGCCTGGACGAACCGGGATTCATCGCGGTCCACCGGTGGCAGGCTGGCCAGCCCACTGACGGTCATGACGATGCTGAACAGAAAGAGGAAGAGGTAGTTCCTGTTCATCGCGGGAGCTTTTCCGATCTGAAACTGCGGGATGGCCCCGTCGCGGCGCGCTTGTCTTTGCGCGGCGTTTCATTACGCCAGCAAAAAGGGTGAAGCAAGGACGGCGCCGCCGCGCTCGATTGGACGCAAAACCGGATTCCACTTTTGCTGTCCGTGGTTGGATGCTAAACGCGCGCCTTCATATCAAGCATGGCCAAGCGCCCGGCGATCTCCAGGAAGAAAAAATGTCCGCCTTCAAATCCGATTTCCTGCGCATCATGAGCGAGCGCGGCTTCATCCACCAGATTTCGGATGAATCCGCCCTCGACCAGCTTTTCGCCAAGGAAACGGTGAGCGCCTATATCGGCTTCGACGCCACCGCCAAAAGCCTGCATGCCGGGTCGCTGATCCAGATCATGATGCTGCACTGGCTGCAGCAGACTGGCCACCGGCCGATCGCGCTGATGGGCGGCGGCACCTCGATGATCGGCGACCCGTCCTTCAAGGACGAGGCGCGCAAGCTTTTGACCCCGCAGGACATCGATGACAACCTCGTCGGCATCCGTCGCAATTTCGCGCCTTACCTGAAGTTCGGCAACGGCCCGGGCGACGCGGTCATGGTCAACAATGCCGACTGGCTGATGCAGATCAACTACGTCAACTTCCTGCGCGATGTCGGCCGACATTTTTCCGTCAACCGCATGCTCGCCTTCGATAGCGTAAAACTCAGGCTCGACCGCGAGCAGTCGCTGTCCTTCCTCGAATTCAACTACATGATCCTGCAGGCCTACGACTTCGTCGAGCTCTACAAGCGCGTCGGCTGCCGGCTGCAGATGGGCGGCTCGGACCAGTGGGGCAACATCGTCAACGGCATCGATCTCGGCCACCGGATGGAGGGTGTGCAACTCTTCGCAATGACCACCCCGCTGCTCACCACCTCGTCCGGCGCCAAGATGGGCAAGTCGGCTTCCGGTGCGATCTGGCTCGATGGCGACATGCTGAGCCCCTACGAGTTCTGGCAGTACTGGCGCAACACCGAGGACGCCGATGTCGGGCGCTTCCTGAAGCTCTACACCACGCTGCCCCTGGACGAGGTGGCGCGGCTGGCGAAGCTCGGCGGCTCGGAGATCAACGAGGCGAAGAAAATCCTCGCCACCGAGATCACCGCCATGCTGCGCGGCCGCGACGCGGCCGAGACCGCGAGCGAGACGGCGCGCAAGACCTTCGAGGAAGGCGCGCTCGCCGACACGCTGCCCAGCGTCGAGGTAGCCAAATCGGACCTCGAAGCCGGGATTGGCATCCTGGCGCTGTTCGTGAGCGCCGGGCTGGCCGGCTCGAACGGCGAAGCGCGCAGGCATATCCAGGGCGGCGCCGTGCGCATCAACGACCAGGTCCTGACCGACGACCGGCACGTCGTCACGCTTCAGGATCTCGGTCCGGAAGGTGTCGTGAAGCTTTCGCTCGGCAAGAAGAAGCACGTGCTGGTGCGGCCGGTCTGACCGGCCGCACCTTACTGCGCATTTTGGGATGGCTGTTGTTGCCTGTACTCGAAGATCGAGCGGAATATGCCTGGCGCCACCACCGATAGCGGGTTGATGTTGAGGGTCGGCTTGTTGGCATTGCCGCGCAGCCGGTAGGTGACGCCGATCAGGCCGCGGTCGCGCCCGTTGCCGAGCAATGGCCCGAACAGCGGCAATTCGCCGAAGATGCGGTTGAGGCCATAGACCGGCATGAAGGTGCCGGTCATGTCCATGTTGTTGTTCGGGTCGTAGAGCGTGCCCTGGAAGGTCGTGCCGATGCGCGGGCCGCGCAGCAGGCCGTTCGCCAGTTTCAGATAGCCGGAACCCTTGTCGATCTCGGCAAAGCCGCGCTCGAACTGCACCCTCGATGTATCGATGTTGCCTTTGACGGCTTCGTTCAGGCTGCGTGTATCGCCGGCCGGCGTTGTCGACACGATCGAAGCCAGCTTGGGTTCGTTGACCACATAGAAATTGCTGGCATCCACCTGCCCCTTCATCGGACCGTCGCCGGCGCCCGAGAGCGACAGCGTGATCGCGCCGCCTTCCATATGCTCGTAAACGTTGAGGAAACGCAGGATCGCGCCGGCATCGGCCGACTTGACCCTAAGCGAGCGGCCGCCCTCGCTGGTGGTGTTGTTGATCGCGATTGCGGCGCCGGAGCTTGCCGCGGCCGTGACGTTGAGCCCGTTCACGCGCGAGCCGGCGGCGCTGTATTCGAGCTTGAGGTTGGAGAGCACTTCGTCATGGAAACCGGTCAGCGATGCCACATCGGCGCTCACCGAGATCGCACCGTTGCCGGCGCCCTTCGTGGCGGTATCGACATCCGAGGTGAACTGCTTGATCAGCGAGCGGGCGTCGAGCGACGCGCCGCTGACATCGACAGCGTAGCTCTTGCCGGAACGCTTGACCGAAACGGCAACGTCGTCGCCTCTGTTCAACGCGACTTTGCTGAAGCGGGCCGCGGACAGCGAGCCGTTGACCAGCGTCACATTGCCGTCGATCGAGAAGCTTTTTCCGCCGAGATCGAAATCCGTCAATGTGGTGGTGCTGCCGGACTTCGCCATGTCGAAAGCGACCTTGGCGGGAATGCCGGCGCCCTTGCTCCAGCCTGCCCAGGGAATGTCGAGCCTGGCGTTGGTCAGGTCCGCCGAAACCTGCTGGGCGCCCTCGCCGCTCTTGTCGATCGCCACCTTGATGGTTCCCGAAAGCAGGTCCGACAGGCCGGGCATGCTGGCGTTGCGCGTCTTGTCGTCGAGGACCAGTGTAACCTTGCGTCTTCGCGCCGGCCCGTCGTCGGCAAGCGGCTCGATCAGATCGAGTTCGGCCGGAATGCCGTTGAGCTTGGCCTCGGCGGAAATCACCGCCTGCTTTGGCCCGACGGTGATTGAGCCATCGGCCTCGGTCACCGTCTGATCCTCGAACGGCTTCGCCAGCGACAGGTTTTGATAGTAGAGCGAAACCAGCCAATCGAGCGTCGAGGTGTCCATGCCCCTAGTCAGGGGAATGTCCGCCCTGACGTGGCCGGTGAGGGTGCCGGACAGGTCTTCCGGCGCCAGTCCGACATGGCGCATGGCGTTGATCGGCTCGTAGGAGGCGAGCTCGGCGATCGCCGGCGCCTCACCCGCGACGTCGATGTCGAGCTTGCCGACCACAATCGGCAGGTTCGCGTTCTTGATCGTCAACGTGCCGCCGCTTGCCGCCACGGTGCGGCCGCTCGGCATATAGACGCTGCCCGAGGAGAGCGTGATGTCGACATCGTTGCCGTGGAACGCAACGACGCCGGCGGCGTCGCGGACCGGCGGAATGCGCCCGGCGGTATCGAAGCGCGATCCCTCGATCTGGAAACGGCCGAACACTTCGTCGCCGGTAAGCGGCACGCCGTTGCCCAGGCGCCCCGGCACGACCTGGAACTGCAGATTGGCGTCGGTCACCGTGCCGCCGAACAGATTCCCCAACACCCAAAGCCGCGCATTGCGGGCCGAGAACCACGGCCATAATTGCTTGACATGCGAGACCGGCATGTCGTGCACGTTGAGCGACAGCGATACGCCTGGCGGGCCGTTGTCGATGAAGGCGACAGTGGCCGCGCCCAGCACCTCGCCCGATCCGCCGGAGCGCACGCCGATCTGCTCGGCGACGAGCTTGCGGCTCTTTGGCTGGTAGACTCCGGCGATACGGGCCAGGAACTGAAGCGCCGGTTCCGGCGATTCCGAAGGCGCCAGCGTCGAACCGTCGCTGGTGAGGTCATAGCGGTAGGCGGGCTCCTCCCCCGCCACTGCCGGCTTCGGCCCGATCGATCCGGCGAGGTCGAAGCTGGAGCGGCCGCTCCTGATCCGCAGCCGGTCGACCGAGATCTTGTTCGAACCGGCCACCAGCGTGGCATCGGCATCGACATCGGTCGGCAACAGCCCGCGTTCGTCCAGGTCGAGCACCGAACCGTCGAGCGAGAGCGAAGCCGCCAGGCGCGATGGGCTGTCGCCCGACGCTTCCGAGCCGGAAAGCTTCAACGCGATCGAACCCAGTCTGGCGCCATCGGCCGCCGGGGCGACCTCGGTCGAACTGCCCTCGGCGGGGGCGCCTTCTATCTCGAGGTTGGCGTCCAGCGACGAAATGCTCCTTGCCGTCGCATCACGCGTCGCCGAGGCGGTCAAGGTCGCGCGCCGGCCATCGACAACGGCATCATAGGAGGCCTGCATGCTTCCCGTACCGGTCTGAGCGACGGTCGCCGAGGCGACGGTCACGCGCTTGACCGGCCCGGTGTCCGGCAGTTCGAACTCGACATTGCGCAGATCGATCTGGCGCATGGAGTCCTCGCGCACCGCATCCAGCGCGTCATTGACGCCTGAAAACACCGCCGCCGACACTTTCTCCGGGTCGACAAGGCCGTCCTCGTTGCGCAGCGCCGCCGTCCAGTCGCCGCCGCCGGAGGGCATGGCGGCCACCACGATGCGGGCGTCGGAAAATCTGGCGCTGGTCAGCCTGACATCGCCGGAAAGCAGCGGCAGCAGGCGCATGCCGAAACGCACGCGCCCGATATCGGCCATCGGCTTGCCGTCGGCCGTCTTCAGGCTGACATCGTTCACCTGCAGGGCGACGAAGCTCGACCCGTCGAGCGTCAGCCGCGCCGCGCCGACGGTGACGTGGACATCGACGCCGGCCAGCTTCTCGATGGCGGTCTCCGCCTCGGTCCGGAGGCGCTCCGTGCCGATACCGGAGGCGCCGAGGACATAGACGCCCGCCGCCGCCAGAAGCACGAGCGCGCAAAGTCCGGCAAACATCCGGCCGAGGGTGCGGAAACGCCGCCGCACCGCTGCCCGGCCGAGCGGCGGCACGCTGCACGCGGACGGAAGCCTCGCCAGGTCGGTGATCTCGTCACGCCTGAACCTGATCTTCTCGTGCTGCGGTTCTTCCTGATCCAAGCAATATTCCGTTGTGACGAACTCGTCGTGGACGAATCCCCGCTTCACGTTATATCGATGATTTCCCGCGCGTAACCGCAAACAAGGGCATCGATATGGCTGATCTCGACGTGGGCGACGCAGCACCCCAATTCGATCTTCCGCGTGACGGCGGCGGCTCTTTCAGCCTCGCCGCGCTCCGGGGTAAGCCGGTTGTACTCTACTTCTATCCGCAGGACGACACCACAGGTTGCACCGCCGAGGCTATCAGCTTCTCGCAGTTGAAGCCGGAGTTCGAGAAGGCTGGCGCCGTGGTGATCGGGCTGTCTCCCGATAGCGTGAAGAAACACGACAAATTCAAGGCGAAGTACGATCTCACCATCGATCTCATCGCCGACGAGGAGCGCAAAGTGATCGAGGCCTATCAGTTGTGGGTCGAGAAGACGATGTACGGGCGCAAATATATGGGTGTCGAGCGCGCCACCTTCCTGATCGGCAAGGATGGGCGGATCGCCCGCGTCTGGCGCAAGGTTCGCGTCAAAGGCCACGCCGAAGAGGTGCTTGAGGCCGCCCGCGCGCTCTGAGCCGCCGACACGTCTTATCACAACCTCGCACTCGCGATGCGGGCAAAGATTGCGCCGAGATCCCGGCCGGCAAAACTTTGTTAACCCTAATAATGTGTAATCAGGCTTGTCGTTGGTCCCGTAACGAAAGCTTGGTCCCCGTGAAACCAACCCGTCAGTCAGCTGTCTTCGGCAGGCGTAAGGAACCGCACACGGTCATCATCGCCCGGGGCAACGAGATAAGGCATTTCACCATCCGCCCCTGGCTCGCCGCGTTCATCGGCTCGGCCCTGGCGGCGATCGCCATCGGCTATTTGCTCGCGACTTCCTATCTGGTGCTGCGCGACGACCTGATCGGCGCCACGACGGCAAGACAGGCGCGCATGCAGCAGGCCTATGAGGACCGCATCTCGGCCCTTCGCGCCCAGGTCGACCGCATCACCAGCCGCCAGCTTCTCGATCAGCAGCTGATGGAGACCAAGGTCAGCGAGTTGCTGGCCAGGCAGACCCAGCTCAGCGAGCGGCACGGACGGCTTGGGCCGATCCTCGAGCGCGCCGAGAACGAGGTCGGCGACGTTCCCGCGACGAGCGCAGCGGCGCCTAAGCCGGACGCAAATCCAGAGGTCACCGGCAGCCTTTCGCAGGCGCCGACCTATTCCGTCGCATCCTTGAGCGCCGGCGACACCAGGCCCTTCTCGCTCTGGTCGACAAGATCCGACCCGCTTGACAGCGAAACGGCCGCCGACCGCGCCGACAAGCTGTTCGTCTCGATCAATACTTCGCTGAAGGCCATCGAGAACCAGCAGCTTTCGCGCATCACCACGCTTGCCGACAACGCCTACAAGAATGCCGACGCCATCGCCCAGGCGCTGGAAGCGGCGGGCCTGCCGGTCGACAGCGAGTTCGGCAAGAGCGACGTCGGCGGCCCACTGGTTCCGATTGATCCCTCGATGGTTTTCGACAGCAAGGTCAAGGAACTGGACGAGGCACTCGATGCGCTCGACGGGGTCAAGAAGGAGGCGCGCAAGCTGCCGCTCGCCAACCCCGCTCCGGGCCATACGGTGACCAGCCCGTTCGGTGTGCGCACCGACCCGATCCTCGGCACCGCCGCCTTGCATACGGGAATGGATTTCAGGGCGCCGATCGGCATGCCGGCCAAGGTCACGGCCGCCGGCACCGTCACCAGGGCCGGCTGGGCCGGCGGCTACGGCCGCATGGTCGAGGTCGACCACGGCAACGGCTTTGCCACACGTTACGGGCATTTGAGCGAGATCGATGTGAGTATCGGCCAGAAACTCGCCGCCGGGGAGGTCATCGGCAAGACCGGCAGCAGCGGCCGTTCGACCGGGCCGCACCTCCACTACGAAGTGCGTCACGACGGCGAGGCGGTCGACCCGCTGCGCTTCCTGACTGTCGGCAAGAAGGTCGCGCAGTACCTCTAACAGATTGGCGGTCCTCGCTAGACGCCAGGATTCTCCTGCCCGGCCAGGTACATCGTTGCCGCGGAAACCAACGTAAGGACGCCATTCTTCAACGCGGCATCGTCGACGCGAAACCTGGAATGGTGAAGCGGATAGACCGATCCGACCTCCTCGTTGCGGATGCCGAGCCGGAAATAGACCGCCGGACGCTTCTCGCTGTAGTAGCCGAAGTCATCGGCGATGCTCCAGCCGGGCATGGTGAGGACATTGTCCGCGCCGATGCTGGCCTGCGCGCTGGCAAGGATCAGTTCGGCCATTTCCGCATCGTTGACGACGCCGGGTTCGCCGCGATGGATGTCGACCTTCACCTTGGCGCCATGGCTGACCGCTACGCCCTCCAGCACCTCGCGAAGCCGGCGCCAGGCGCGCTCGCGGGTGGCATCATTGCCGCTGCGTATTGTGCCTTTCAACGCGACCTTGCCGGCGGTGACATTGTAGGCATTGCCGCCATTGATGGCGGTCACCGAAATGACCAGCGGATCATAGGGATCGGTCTCGCGCGAAACGATCTTCTGCAATTCGCTCACCATGGAGCAGGCGACAGTCAGCGCGTCGACACCTTCATAGGGTTTAGCCGCATGCGCCGCCGAGCCGGTGACCAGCACGTCGAACGTGTCGCATGCCAGAGTGTACGGCCCGGAGCCGACGGCGACCTTGCCGGAAAGCGTGTACGGATCGACGTGGACGCAGATCGCCGCGTCGACGTCGTCGAGAAGTCCCTCCTCCACCACCCGCTTGCCTCCTGACGGCTCGTCTTCCTCGGCCGGCTGGAAGATGAGCCGAACAGTCCCGCCGAAACTTTCGCGTGAGCGATGCAGATGCGCTGCCACCGCAAAGCCCATCGCGGCATGGGCGTCGTGGCCGCAGGCATGCATCACGCCTGAATTTTCCGACGCATAATCGACGCCGGATTCCTCTTCGATCGGCAAGGCGTCTATATCGGCGCGGATGGCGAGCTTGCGGTTGGACGGCCGGCCGGTGCCGACGATATCGACTGCAAGCCCATAGCCGGCAACGTCGCGAATCTCGGCGATGCCTTCGCTCTCGAGCATCTCCCGCAAATAGCGTTGCGTGCCCGCCTCGCGGTTTGAAAGCTCCGGGTAACGATGCAAGTGACGGCGGATCTCGATCATCCGATCGAGAATTCCGGCATCGATGTCGGCCGCGGGATCGCTCGCGCCGGCCGGTCGGTCAGGCTTTGACATGGATATCCCGCGGGAACTTGGTCAGCGTCTCGTTGCCGGTATCGGTCACCAGAATGGTCTCGCTGATCTCGATGCCCCAGCCGTCCATCCACATGCCCAGGATGGAGTGTACGACATTGCCGGGTTGGAGCACCGTCTTGTCGCCGGGTCTCAGGCTGATCGTATGCTCGCCCCAATCCGGCGGATAGGCAACGCCGATGGAGTAGCCGATGCGCGACTCCTTCTTCAGCCCGTGGCGCTGGATGACCTTGCGCCACGCAGCTTCGACCGCTTCGGCGGCCGTGCCCGGCCGGACCGTATCGAGCACCGCATCCATGCCCTCGATCACAGCCTTCGCCGTGTCCGCGACGCGGGTCGGCGTCTTGCCGAGCTGCATCGTCCTGGCGAGCCCGGCGGCATAGCGGCGGCAGACGCCGGCTAGCTCAAGCGCGATCGTTTCGTCCTTTCCGAACCGCCGGTCGCTCCACATGATGTGCGGCGCGGAAGCGTTTTCGCCGCCGAGGATCGTCGGCGGCAGCGCCGTGATGTCGCCGGCGAAATCGGGACTTCCGGCAATCTGCGCCGCCTGGATGGAAGCAATCGCATCGCATTCGCGCACACCCGGCGCAATGACTTCGTAGGCCCGCGCGACCGCCGCCTCGGCCAGCCTCGATGCCTTGCGCAGATAAGCGATTTCCGGCGCCGATTTCACCGCGCGGATCCAGTTCACGAGCAGGTCGGCGTCGTGCCATTTCGCATTGGGCAACCCAGCGACGAGCCGCGCATGAGCCTTCGGTGAAAAATAATAGGCTTCGAGCTCGATGCCGATGTCTCGGCTGCCCCAGCCCTTGGCGACGATCCACGCCGCGATCCAGTCCATGGGATGCCGATCGGCGCGCTGGACATGGTCCTCCGGAAATCCGACCACGTTTTCCGGCTTCATCCAGGCCGTCAGCAAGCCGCCGGCGGCATCCATGGCGCGGCCGATCCAGACAGGCTCGGCGTCCTCGATCGGAACAAGCACCACCTGCGGCGTGTAGAACGACCAGCCGTCATAGCCGGTGATGTAATGCTGGTTGGCCACGTCGTTGACGATCAGGAGTTCGATGCCGCGCTTTGCCATCTCGGCGCGGATTCTTGCGAGCCGCTGCTGATACTCTTCGCGGGCAAAAGGCAGTTCAATCATCTTTTCTCCTCACCGGATCGATCTGGTCGGGGACGAGCCGCGGCTTCCCCTGCCGCCCACCATCGCGGTGGTTTTGACGGTCGGCAATCGGCCAGGCCAATGCATAGGCAGGGCCTGTCCCGATGATTGCCCCCCGCTCCTGGCCGGTAAGGTCGTGGCACCCTGATCCTGACACGGCAGCGACTTGTCAACAGCTCCCGGCCGTTGGCTTGAGTGCCGAACGCGACCGAAGCCCAAAGCTCGATGTCGGCTATGGCGGCCGGCAGACGGCCGTCAAAGTGCTTGCCTGACAGCTCCCGACAGCAATCAGGCATTCATCGCGCATTTAGTCGGTCTGCGATAGGATGCCTGCGTACAACCAAACCGGGAGACAATTCGTGTTAAAAACTTTTCACGTCTCGATCCGAACGATGCTGGCCTTCATGTGTCTGGCCGGGCTGGTCGCCGCGGCGTCCGCCCTTTTCCCCACCTCGGCCTCGGCGCAGCAGCTGCGGCGATGCGCCGATGAAGGCGGCATATGCCGCTTGCCCTATCCCACGGAGGTCGTTTACGGCGCACGGGGTCGAACAACCTCGCGGTTTTTCGATCGTCAGTCCGTGCCCTGCTCGAATCGCCTTTTTGGCGACCCCGCTCCCGGCCGCGACAAGGCCTGCTATTTCGTGGCGCGCGGCGGCGGTTATGGCGATGACAACAATTACGGGGACAATGATTACGGCTCACGCCCGGACCGCGGCGAATGGGTAGCCTGCGCCAGGGAGGGCGAGTTCTGCGGTTTCCGCGGCCGCGCGATGGTCAGATACGGCGCACGTGGCCAATACACGCAGAATGTTTTCAGAAACGGCGTCCGCTGCGGCAACAACGCTTTCGGCGATGATCCCGCGCCGGGCGCCCACAAGCGCTGCTACGTGAGGCAATAGCGGCCTGAACCCGGCTCTCGACAAGGTGGCGGCCCGGCAAGGGCCGCTGCCGCATTCTGCGTTCTGCTTGTCCGGCGGACTGGTGGGCGATGACGGGCTCGAACCGCCGACATCTTCGGTGTAAACGAAGCGCTCTACCAACTGAGCTAATCGCCCGCTTGAGCGCGGACCTTTAAGCAGTTAGGGCCGTATTCGCAAGGCCAAATGAACGGACGGCGTGCGCCCTGCAGTGCGGATTTTCCCAGGCTCAATGGCGCTGTCAAAAAACCTTCTCCTGATTGCTATAATGCTTGAATACCGCGCTTGACACCCGCAGGCGAACCCCTTATCCAGCGCCCCAACGACGAACACGGCTGACACGTGCTCGTCAGTGCGCGGGTGTAGCTCAGTCGGTTAGAGTGCCGGCCTGTCACGCCGGAGGTCGCGGGTTCGAGCCCCGTCACTCGCGCCATTCATTTCCCAAAATGGCTATATTCCAAAGTGACTCCTGACACTGGCGGGAGAAAGAACGGGACCTTGTAGGCAGCCGAACGAGAGCGCTTCGGCCGTCCGCTTGGCCTTTATATAAGCATCTGCTAAAGTTAATTTTTACAAGAGTCCGAGCCGCCGTGCGAGCCAACCTTCCGCGCTTTTCCCAGCAGTGGGTCGGCCGCGTGATTGCACGCCAGCCAATGCTGGCACTGCCGATTGATGCTGTCTCGCAGTTGGAGGGGCGCAAAACTCATCACGGAGGATGCGATGACCAGTCCAAGCATGTGGATAATATGGGCTTCGTGGTTTCTTTGGCTTTTTACCCTGCCCGTCCAAGCAAGCAGCTTGGGTGACCTTGTCAGACACGGCGACACCGCGAGGGTGGCTTCTGCCTTGGACAAAGGCGCCGCCGTCAACGAAGTTGACGGTGTTACGGCGCTCTATATCGCCTGTGAGGGCGGGAATGTCGAAATAGCAAAGCTTCTGATAGATCGTGGGGCGGACGTTAACATGCCCGTCAGCTGGCAAAGAACGCCCCTCTACGCTGCCAACAATGGTGGCTACCCAGACATCGTGAAGCTGTTACTGGATAACGGAGCCGACCCAAATCAGGTGGCGAAATCGCAATCCCCGCTGCACGTGGCTGCCGAGAAAGGCTGTCTTCGTTGCGTAATCCATCTCGTGGACGCTGGAGCAGACGTCAACGCGCTGACATCAAATGGAAATCCACCCATACACCTGGCCAAGCTCGGTGGTCACGAAGACGTCGTCGCCTACTTGCGGGATCACGGCGCCGGACGACCGGCCATTGCGCCGATTTCGGCGCGACTTGCATCGGCAAACGTTGAATCGGGCAAGGGGATTTTCGACCAAACATGCGGGGTCTGTCATCTTTCAGCGCCGGGCCTCAAGGTTCCCAAACGGGTCAATCTTTGGGGCGTTGTAGGGCGACCAAAAGCTTCACAAGGCGATGTCCCGTATTCATCGGCTCTAAAGGAAGCGGGCGGCACATGGACCTTTGAAGATCTCAATTCCTTCATCTCAAACCCGGCATTCGCATTGCCTGGAACAGACATGATTTTCCCGGGCCTGCGGGACGAGAACCAGCGAGCAAACCTGATTGCTTACCTGCGGACCCTGAGTGACAAGCCGTCGCCGCTTCCCGAGAATTGATTGCTCCTGCGGTGCTGCATGGTGGAGGAGCGGACCCCTAAAAACGCCATCATCCGTTCCAGCTGACCAGCCCCAGCAACCTTTCGCCGAGCGGCGTCAGCTTTGCCGTCTCGGCGTTTCTCTTCTCCCACCCGCGCGGATCGCCCGCAAAGCCGGCGCGCCGCGGCGCCTCGCGCTCGCGCTAGGATCGGATCCGCGCCTCGCGCTCGCCGAGATTGCCCTCATCGGCCGGGAACATGGAGATGTACTGCGCCATCCTCACCCTGCCGTCGGACGTGTTCGGCGCCACGCCATGCGCCAGGAGCGAATTGAAGATCATCAGGTCGCCCGGGAAAAGTTCGAGCTTCTCGATCCTGTCCTCGATCCCCCTCATGTCCGGGTGGTGCGGATCGCGGCCGGCTGGCTGGGTTTTGACCCATTCATCGAAATGCTCGAACAGATAGGGCACACATTGGAAACCGCCGATATCACCGCCGTCCTGGTGAACCAGCGAAAGCACACCCTGGACCGAGATCGGCTTGGGCTCGAGCGAGGTGTCGGCGTCCCAGTGGATGAAACCAGGGGATGCGCGTCTGCCCTTGTTGGGGGTGTTGAGGTTGGCGCGGTCGATCGCGACCCACAGATCCTCCATGTCCCAGATGTCGACAAAGGCGTCGTAGACGCGGCGCGCCATGCGATTGTCCCACAGGAACTGGTGGTTGTAGATCTCGACCATGCCGGCGTTGTTGATTTCCTTCAGGGCATAGTCGCGCCGCTGGGTGACGTCCCAGGTCGCCGGATCGCTGGGGTCCTTTTCCTCGAATTGCCAAAGCAACGCCTTGAGGCGCTCGACATTTGCCTGCGGCACGGCATTGCGCACGATCACGAAGCCCCGCTTTTGCCAGTGGGCGAAATCCTCATCTGAAAGCACGCGCAGCGGAAGCATTTTCTTGATCCTGGACAATTGGGTCGTTACCCGGCTGGACGTCGGGTGATCGTCCTTGGTGATGTCCTTCGCGTGGGCCATCGATTTCCTCCTCGATCTTGTCTTGTCGAACACGAGGCTAACCGAACGGCGGACCTGCATGTTGTCCCTGACAGGCCCTCAATGATACTATTCTGGCGTCCATCATTCTTTCTATGCCGTTCGAGGCAAATTCCTTAGTGGCACGCCATGAAGCCGTATCTTGAGAAAGTCACAATCGCCGATGACGCCTCATGGTCGATGGTAAGGGTCCCGCGCGACCCGACCATTCCCTTCGAATGGCACCATCATCCGGAGTATGAATTGACGTTCACCCTGAACTCGCGCGGGCGCCGCTTCGTCGGCGACCATGTCGGCAACTATGACGATGGCGATCTCGTGCTGCTCGGCCCGAACCTGCCGCACACCTGGTCTTCTTCGGACAAGATCGACGTGAGCAGGCCGCATCTGGTCATGGTCATCTGGTTCCGGCCCGAATGGGCACGTGGATTGACCGGGCTCCTGACGGAGCTGCGACCGGTCGGCGGCCTGCTGGAAAGATCGGCGCGGGGGCTGAAATTCTCGCAAGGCGCGACCGGGCGCGTCAGGGCGCGTATCGAAGCAATCTTCGACAAGCCGCCCGCGGAGCGGCTGCTCGACCTCATTTCGGTCCTGCTGACGCTTGCCGGGGATGACGAGGCCGAGCCACTGACTGCGCCGTCCCGCTCGCCCTCGCCCATCGCCTCGAGCGGATCGCGCATAGATCGCGTGCTGGACTATCTGCACGCGCACTACACCGACGATCTGAGCATCGACCGTCTCGCCCGCCTCGCCGCGCTCAGCCCGTCAGGCTTTCACCGCATGTTCACGCGGCACACGCGCTTGACCTTGGTCGAGTATGTGACACGGCTGCGCATCGGCGAAGCCTGCGCCCTTCTCACAGAAGAAGACAAGCCGATTGCCTACATCGCCGAGCTTGTCGGCTATCGCTCACTGGCCAATTTCGGCCGTCAATTCAAGGCGTTGAAAGGGCTTACGCCGCGCGAATATCGCGACAGCTTCGCCAGCTGAGGTCTTTCTCGGAACCATTCCAACCTTGTCCCGTTCAGCCCACGGGCGAAAAAACGGGAGATAAAGATGGCTGTGAGATGCCGGATTTCCATCGACGACGAGACGGATGTCGACGAGCTCGCCTTCCAGGAATTGCCGCGGGTGGGCGAAAGCGTGTCGATGCCGGTCGAAGGATCGAGCAGGGACCTGCGGGTGCTGCGCGTCGTGCATATGCCCGGCAGCGAGCAAGGTGCAACGACGATGCTGGAACTGACCAGCAGGATTCTGTAGCGCTGTCCTTGGAAAATCATTCGCCCAGGACAACCCCGGACGCGATAATCTGGGCCGTCCGTTCGGTGAGCTTCTGACGCTTCACCAGCGTGGGCTTTTCGTAAGGCTTTTTCATCCTACCGTTCCAAATCGGCGCCGCCGACAGGACGATGAACGCGCTCGCCTCAGTAGCGTTCCGGAATAAGCGGCCTCTAACAAAGCCGCGAAAAATGGACCGCGGAAGGTCTCAGGCCCTGGCGAGCAGCGCTTCGACCTCTTTGAGGGTCGGCATGGACGGCGCAGTGCCGGGGCGCGTCACCGAAATGCCGGCGACCGCGCAGGCAAAGCGGATGGCCTCCAGCGGCTCGACGCCTTTTGCCAGGGCCGCGGCCAAGCCGCCATTGAACGCGTCACCTGCCCCCGTGGTCTCGACCACCGGGCCGGCATTGACCGCGCCGACATGCTCGGATCGTTCCTTGGTGTGCAGCAAGGCACCCTTCTCGCCGAGCGTCACGATGACGGCGCCGACACCCTTGGCCAGCAGAGCGTCGGCGGCGCGGCGGGCGTCGTCGATCGACGAAACCTTGATGCCGGTCAGTCCTTCGGCTTCGGTCTCGTTGGGCGTGACATAGTCGCAGAACGCGTAGATGCGGTCGGGCAGGCTGGCGGCCGGCGCGGGATTGAGGATGGTCGTCACCCCTGCTCCACGCGCGATCTGCAGCGCCTTCAATGCCGCGTCGATCGGCTGTTCGAGTTGGGTGACGAAAACGCCGGCGGACCGGATGAGTTCGGCATGCGCTTCGATGTCGGCCGGGGAAATCAGCATTGCAGCGCCCGGGCTGACGATGATGGCGTTGTTGCCGCTGCCTTCCTCGACGAAGATGTAGGCAGCGCCCGTATAGCTGTCCGGCGTGTCGATGACGGCGCTTTTCACGCCCGCATCCTTCCAGGTCTGCTTGGCCATGTCGGCGAAAGCATCGACGCCGAGGCGCGTCAGGAAGGTGATGTCGGCGCCGAGCTTGCCGGCGGCCACGGCCTGGTTCGATCCCTTGCCGCCCGGGCCGAGCTTGAAGGAATTGCCGAGGATCGTCTCGCCCAGGCGCGGCTGGCGGTCGGCGCGATAGGCGGTATCGGCGACGAACACACCCAGGATCACAACGGGCTTCATGACAACAGGCTTGCCGGTGGCCATGTCCTTACTCCGCATCCGGCGGCACGACGCCCTTGCGGAAGGCAAAGCAGCCATAGAAGCGGCGCTCACCGGTCTGGATCACGCAATAGGCTTTCTTGGAGCGCTCGTAGAAGGCATAGCGCTCGATCGAGATCATCGGCCAGGGCTTGCCCTCGGCCGCGTCGATCTCCTTCTGCACCTCCCTCTGCACCGGCGGGATTTCGTTCGGCTTGCCGACGATCTCCATGCGCGCCGCCGCATCGTTGACGAAAGTATCCAGCGGCAAGACCGACAGCACCGCCTTCACCACTTCGGCCGCCGTCGCATCGATGCGCAACAGCTTGCCGAGCACGGTTTGCCGCGCCACCGAATCGGACGGGAAATTGGTGTCGGCGATGATCAGGTCGTCGCCATGGCCCATCGCCCGCAGTGCCTGGAGCACATCTGCATTGAGCAGCGGATTGATCCCTTTGAGCATGGTTTCCTCTTGAAGGGTTGTGTGCGGTCAGAGACGCTTGCCGGTCCCGGCGTCGAAGAGGTGGACCTGGTCGAGACGCGGCTTGAGCTTGAGCGTGTCGCCAGGCTTGAAGTCGTGGCGCTCGCGAAACAGCGCCACCATCTCGCCCTCGCCGAAGCGCACGAAGGCCAGCGTCTCGGAGCCTGTCGGTTCGACCACCGAGACGGTGGATGCGACGCCGTCCGGATGGATCTCCAGATGCTCCGGCCGCACGCCGTAGATAACGGGCTGGCCATCCTCGGCAGCAACTCCCGACGGCATCGGGAATGCCGTGCCCGCGATCTCGACGACCGGCTTCTCAGCCTTCTTCACGGTGCCCTTGAGCAGGTTCATCGAAGGCGAGCCGATGAAGCCGGCGACGAAAAGGTTCGCCGGCCGATCGAACAGCTCAAGCGGGGCGCCGACCTGCTCGATGCGGCCGTCGCGCATCACGACGATCTTGTCGGCCATGGTCATGGCCTCGATCTGGTCATGGGTGACGTAGATGGTGGTCGTCTTCAGCCGCTGGTGCAGCTCCTTGATCTCGGTGCGCATCTGCACGCGCAGCTTGGCGTCGAGGTTGGAAAGCGGCTCGTCGAACAGGAACACCTGCGGATTGCGCACGATGGCGCGGCCCATGGCGACGCGCTGGCGCTGGCCGCCGGAAAGCTGGCGCGGGTAGCGCTTGAGGTAGGGCGCGAGGTCGAGGATGTCGGCGGCGCGCTTGACGCGTTCGGCGACGACGGCCGGATCGGTGCCGCGCAGCTTCAGCGCGAAGGCCATGTTCTGCTCCACCGTCTTGTGCGGATAGAGCGCATAGTTCTGGAACACCATGGCGATGTCGCGCTTCGCCGGCGGCAGGTTGTTGACGACGCGGTCGCCGATCGAAATCGTACCGCCGGAAACGGTCTCCAGCCCGGCCACCATCCTCAAAAGCGTGGACTTGCCGCATCCTGACGGACCGACCAGAACGACGAACTGTCCGTCGGCAATATCGACGCTGACCTCATGCAGGACCTTGACGGTTCCGAACGCCTTGGCCACACTGCTGATCGCGACTTGAGCCATCGTCTCCCCTTTATCGTTTGCGGTGAAGCTAGCCATTGCCAACGGCGACGGCAAGTCGGTATCTTATAGATAAAAAGCCAATCTTGTTGACAAGGTAATCGATTACGCGAATAGTGGCGAGTGCCAATCCGAGAGCAGGCCTGTTACCCTGAAATCGGAGCTCCGGCGACGCAGGGTGGGGTCCCACGTCCGGTATGATCGAGGAGAACCGAGAGACGTTTCGACGTCCGAGAGATTGGCACTTCAATTCAATGGCTGTTGTTCTGGGAGGAACCTGTAGATGAGAGTCGATCTGTATGAAAAACTGATGCGCGCCGGAGCGAACCGCCGCGATCTGCTGAAGGGCGCGGCCAGCATGGCCGCGATCGCCGCCGCCTCCGGCGCCGGGCTCGGCGCGCTGACGAGGCCGGCCGCTGCCGATGACGACCTGCGCAAGAAGATCCTGCAGATCCCGGGCGTCGGCAAGGGCCAGCCCACTGACGCCGACTTCCAGAAGGTCGGCGAGCTCTGCCTCGAAGCGACCAAGGCCAATGTCAAGGAAGGCGAGTTCGCCGGTGTCGAGCTGACCTTCATGGGCCTCAACAACCAGAACCTGCACAATGTGCTGTTCCGCGGCTTCCTGAAGCCATGGGAGGCCTATACGGGCGCCAAGATCAGCTGGATCGACCTCGCCCAGGCCGACTACAACGCCCGCCTGCAGCAGTCGATCGCCACCGGCACCGTCGATTTCGACATCATCGAGATGGGTGCGCCCTTCGAAGGCGATGTCTGCGGCAAGGGCCTCACCTCCGAGATGCCCGACTGGGTCAAGAAGCAGATCGACTTCGACGACCTCGTCAACTACCTGAAGCCGCCGGTCGGCACCTGGGACGGCAAGCAGTATCGCGTGACCATCGACGGCGACACGCACAACTTCAACTACCGCACCGACGTGTTCGCCGATGCCGATCTCGCCAAGCAGTGGAAGGACAGCGGCGCCACCACCGAATGGGGGGTGCCGAAGACCTGGCAGGAAGTGCAGGCCGTCACCAAGTTCCTCAAGGGCAAGAAATTCAAGGGCCAGGACGTTTATGGCTATCTCGACGCGCCCAAGCCCTGGGGCGGTTTCGGCTTCTACTTCCTCGGCAGCCGCGCCACCGCCTACGCCAAGCATCCCGACGACAAGGCCTGGCTGTTCGATGCCGACACCATGAAGCCGCGCATCAACAATCCAGCCTGGGTGCGCGCCATCCAGGACGTGATCGACGCCCTGCCGTCCGAGCCCGCCGACCAGATCAACGCGGATCCCAACACCACGGCCTTCCAGCAGTTCCTGGCTGGCACCGGCTCGATGATCCCCTGGTGGGGCGACGTCGGCTCGAACGTCAAGACCAATGACTCCTCGGTCATCGGCGACGTCACCGGCTTCTCGATCCTGCCGGGCTCCGACGACGTCTACAACTCCAAGACCGGCAAGTGGGACAAGCTTGCCAGCGGCCCGAACTATGCGCCGAACTGCGCCTATCTCGGCTGGGGCGTCTATGTCATGGCCCGCGTCGACAAGGACGAAAAGAAGAAGAAGGCGGCATGGTCGGCCGCCGCGCATCTCGGCGGCAAGGACCTGTCGATCTGGACGGCGATGTATCCGTCGGGCTTCCAGCCCTACCGCAACTCCCATTTCAACATTCCGGAATGGGTGGCGGCCGGTTACGACGAGGCCTTCATCACCTCCTATCTCAAGTCGGAAGGCGATTCCTACAACCACCCGAACGCCGCGATCGAGCCGCGCATCCCCGGCATCTTCCAGTACTACTCCGCCGCCGAGGACATTCTGGCCAACACCTTCGCCGGCAAGATGAAGGCACAGGAAGGCGCCGACGCCATCGCCGCGGCCTGGGAAAAGCTGACCGACCAGATCGGCCGCGAAAACCAGGTCAAGCTCTACAAAGCCTCGCTCGGCATGTAGGCTGGCTTGTGAGACGTCGCGGCCCGGTGGCACATCGTCACCGGGCCGCGTCTTTACCGGCTTGGCCGGTTTGATGCGTTAGAGCAATTCCAGGAAAAGTGTGAGCGGTTTTCCGTCCGGAATTGCGTAAAAACAAAGAGATAGAGCGGTTCACCGTTTCCGTGAAACGGTGAAGCGCTCTAGAAGGCGAGAGGCGTGGCTGAGCAGATTTCGACCGCGAATGCGTGGCCGGCGAATCCGGCCGATCTGATCCCGGCAGGCCGCAAGCGCCTCGGCTGGGGCCTGCTGGCCCTCGCGACGCTTGGCCTGCTGGCGATCATCATCGTGCAGGTCCTCTACAAGACCGAAATGTCCACGGTCGGTTTCGACACCTGGCGACCGGTGATCTACGCTTACATCTTGTGGGGCGCAGCGCTCGGCGCCTGGCAGGTGCTGACGCGTGGCGAGGACGGGCAGCGCGCGCTGTTCCTTTTGCCGGCGCTGCTCTTCACCATCGCCATGGTGATCTTCCCGACCCTGTTCGGCTTCTACATCGCGCTCACCGACTGGAACCTCAGCTCGTTTACCGGACGCAGGTTCAACGGCCTCGACAATTTCTGGCAGATGCTGGCCGATCCCTACTACCGCAATGCGCTGTTCAACATGGTGCTCTACGTGCTCGCGGTGCTGGTCGAATATGTCATCGCCTTCGGCCTGGCGCTGCTGCTCAACGCGCAGATCCGCGCCCGCAAATTCTTCCGCGTCGTCTTCCTTTTGCCGCTGATGCTGTCGCCGGTCGCGGTGTCCTGGATGGTCGGCAAGTCGCTGATGGAATACCGGTTCGGACCGGCGGCGACGCTGGCGCGCCATCTCGGCTGGGACAATCCCGCCTTCTTCTCCGATCCGATCACCGCCCGCATCTCGATCATGATGCTCGACGCCTGGACCTTCATCCCGTTCATGATGATCATGCTGCTTGCCGGCCTGCAGGCGATGTCGCGCGAGGTTCTGGAAGCCGCTCGCGTCGACGGCGCAACCGCATGGCAGACCTTCTGGCAGGTCACCTTTCCGCTGATGCTGCCGGTGTCGGTGACGGCCGTGATCCTGCGCATCATCTTCAAGCTGAAGCTCGCCGACATCATCATCACCTTGACCTCCGGCGGCCCCGGCGGCGCCACCGATTCCGTGTCGAGCTTCATCTATCGCGAATATCGTGACCGCTCGAATGTCGGCTACGGCACCATGCTGGCCATGGCCTATCTCATCATCATCGTCGTGTTCGTGACCTGGCTCCTGAAATTCGCCAGTCGCTTCGTGCGCAACGTCAACTGAGCGGCCGTCATGAGCGTCCAGACCACCGACTACACCGTTTCCGAAATCCGCTCGCCGGCGGCCTTCATCGCCAGCCGCGTCTTCATCTATGGCGCGCTTATCTTCTGGGCTTTCGTCTGTCTGTTCCCGATCTACTGGACGATCACCACCTCGTTCAAATCGGCGGTCGACGTCACGCAAGGGCATCTCATTCCCTTCGTCGACTTCCAGCCGGACTGGAAAGGCTGGCGCTCGCTCGGCCTGTCGCCGGATTCGATCTTCCAGACATCGACCGTGCGCGACGAATTTCTGAAACGGTTCATGAATTCCATCATCACCTCTGTCGGGGCATCGGGCCTCGCCATCATCATCGGCAGCCTCGCCGCTTATGGCCTCACCCGCTATCGCTACAAATTCGCCTGGTTCAAGAACGAGGACATCTCTTTCTTCTTCCTGTCGCAACTGATCCTGCCGCCGGTCGTTCTGGCGCTCCCCTTCCTGGTGCTCTACCGCGAAGTCGCCCTCCTCGATACGCGCATTGGGCTTGTGCTCCTCTACACGCTGATGGTGCTGCCGATCGTCATCTGGATCATGCGCGACCAGTTCAACTCTATTCCCGTCGAATTGGAGGAGGCCGCTTTGGTCGACGGACTGTCGATCTGGGGCGCCTTCTTCCGCATCGTCATGCCGATCGCGCTGCCCGGCATGGTCGCCGCTTTCATCCTGGCGATGGTGCTGTGCTGGAACGAATATTTCTTCGCCGCCCTTCTGACGTCGACGGACGCCAAGACAATCCCCGTCATGGTGGCGAGCCAAACAGGCTCGCAAGGCATCAACTGGTGGTCAATGGCGGCCTTGGCCACGGCCGCGATCGCGCCGCTGGCCATCATCGGCATCGCGCTCGAGCGCTATCTGATCATGGGCATGACGGCCGGCTCGGTGAAATAGGCGCCTTCCCCTTCTCCCCTTGTGACCCCTTGTGACCCCTTGTGGGAGAGGGGAGAGCTAGGCCTGCAGGATCGACCGCAAATGGTCGAGGATCATCGCGACGCCGATCTTGCCGAGACCCGCGGAGGCTTCCGCGGCGCCTTTAGTGTACCAGCCGGTGTTGTCGGCGAAATGCTTCTCGTCCACCGCCTCCGGGCATAGGGCCAGCATCAGCGATGTCTCGCCGATGCCGGCATGGTCGAACGGGTATTTGCCGTTCATCGCGGCCGGCATCAGCGGATGCACTTGCACCCAGTTGAAGACATTCTCGCCCTGGGCGTGGCCGGCATAGTAGTCGGCCATGGTGTTCGAGCCCCACCAGCCCTCGCCGCGCTCCTTTTCGAGGAAGCGAAAGATCGCCTGCCGGCCGGCGGTCTTGAAGGCGAGATCGGTCGGCATGCCGGCCGCGAAATTCTCGGTCTGATGATGGATGATGGCGTGGATGTTGCGGAAGCCGATGCGCAGCAGGCCGTAGAACAATTCCTCCGCGAAAGGCGAAAGCGCCGGACCGCCGACCTGCACCGAGCCGCTGCCTTCCGGCGGAGCCACCGCATAGCTTGCCGCGCCGTAATAGAAGGGCGGCAAAATGACGATGTCCCTCTCCTGCTCGATCAGTTCCACCGTCTTGATGACGGCCAGCGTGTCCATGCCGACTGCCATGTGCTCGCCATGGTATTCGAGCACGCCGAGCGGCAGAACGACCGGCCAGTTCTCCTCGATCGCCTTGCGGATCTGGTGCGGCAGCATCAGCTCGTAGCGCATCCCCTACTCCATATTGGTGTGCCTGGCGCGCATCGCTTCCGGTGTCGCCCCGGTCAGCGCCTTGAGCTTAAGCACCATGATTTCGAACAAAAGGAACAATGCGCCTTCGAACAGCGAGCCCATCGGCAGCACCGAGGTTCGGGCGGCGCCCTGATCGCTGGCCATCGTCTGCGCCGGGATGAGCAGCGTGAAGTCGGCAAGCTTCGCGGCGCTGCCTTCCGGTTCTGCGGTCAAGACCAGCACCTTCGCCCCGGCCGCGCGGGCAACCCGCATCAAGGTCAGCACCGTGGTGGTCTCGCCCGGCCCTGAACTCGCCAGGAAGACATCGCCCTGCCCCAATGGCGGCGTGGTCATGTCGCCGACGACCGAGACCGGCAGGCCGAGATGATAGAGCCGCATGGCAAAGCCCTTGACCTGCAGCGCCTCGCGGCCGCAGCCATGGACGGCGATCCTGCCAGCGCCGGCAAGCATTGCGCAGGCGGCGTCGATTTGGGCTTCATCCGTGCGCGCCAGCACCGCGCCAAGCTCATTCAGCGCGGTCGCGAACATACCTGATCCGGCTTTGGTCATGATGGCTCACCCTGCCTGCGGAGGTATCGCTTGGCTTTGTGATGTGCTGCCGCGAAAGGCTTGTTTTGTTTATGCTACCACCGCGAAAATCGCTGTCCAACGAGCCTCGGCACTTTTGCTGGGCCACGAGCGTGATAGTGTCATGTCAGACAAATCGCTCCGGGACATCGTCAGACATGAAGACACGGCATTTCGACCGCATCGGCAATGGCGGCATCACCTTCACCGAGCTCGGTTTCGGCACGGCGCCGCTTGGCAATCTCTACCGCGCCATCTCCGACGAGGACGCCAACGCCACCCTGCAGGCGGCATGGGCGACCGGATGCCGCTACTATGATACGGCCCCGCTCTACGGCCTTGGCCTGTCTGAAACCCGCCTCAACCCGTTCCTGCGCGGCAGGAAGCGCGACGACTATGTCTTGTCGAGCAAGGTCGGCCGCATCATGCGCGTCTCTGCGCCGGACCAGCGCACCGGCATCGGCAAGTTCTTCGAGACGCCGTCGCGCCGGGAAGTCTACGACTACAGCTATGACGGCGTCATGCGTTCCTTCGAGGCCTCGCTGGAGCGTCTGGGCGTCGACCGCATCGACATCCTCTTCGTCCACGATGTCGACGTCTTCACCCATGGCAGCAAGGAGGCCTCCGACGCCCGCATCGAGGAGTTCATGTCGTCCGGCTATTACGGGCTGCTTTCGCTGCGCGACCAGGGCGTCATCAAGGCCTTCGGCGGCGGCATCAACGAGTGGCAGGTCGCTCAAACCCTCGCCGAACGCGGCGATTTCGACCTGTTCCTGCTTGCCGGCCGCTACACGCTGCTCGAACAGGACGCGCTTGCCAGTTTCCTGCCGCTTTGCCAGAAGCGCGGCATCGGCATCGTGCTGGGCGGACCCTACAATTCCGGCGTGCTTGCGACCGGACCGAAGCCCGGAGCCTTCTACAATTACAGCGAGGCGCCGAAGGAGATCCTGGATCGCGTGGCGCGTATCGAAGCCGTCTGCAAGCGCCACAACGTGCGCCTGATCGAGGCAGCTCTGCAGTTCCCGCTGCAGCATCCTTCGGTGATGTCGGTGATCCCCGGCGGTCAGCGGCCGGCCGAGGTCGAAAGCAACCGGGCGCTGCTCGACACCAAAATACCTGCGGCGCTGTGGGTGGATTTGAAACAGGAAGGCCTGATGCGCGCCGACGCGCCGACGGCCTGAGCCGCTGCGAACAGCCGAAAAAAAGAAAAGCCGGGCAAGCCCGGCTTTTCTGCTCTTAAAAGAAAAGGTCTTAGTTGACCGCGTCCTTGAGGCCCTTGCCGGCCGAGAACTTCGGCACGGTGCGGGCCGGAATCTTCACTTCCGCGCCGGTCTGCGGGTTGCGGCCGGTCGAAGCAGCGCGTTTTGACACGGTGAAATTTCCGAAGCCGACAAGCCGGACATCGCCGCCCTTCTTCAGTTCGCCAGTGATCACGGAGAACACCGCATCGACGGCGGACTGCGCATCAGCCTTCGAAATGCTTGCGGAGTCGGCGACGGCGGACACCAGTTCGTTCTTGTTCATAAAAATTCCCTTCCATGAGAAAACCGGAACTACGACTCATCCGGCAGGAAACGGACTTTAGAAAGAAGCGCTCCGGAACCCAAGCCGAAAACCGCGGAATTCCGGGCTTTTTTCCATTTTTTCATGGCTTTTTCACATGAAAAAGCCGAGCTCAAGGCCCGGCTCTCTCTTTGTGCGCTGCAATGTTAGCAAATACTAATGAGCAAGCGACTTTCCGGCATCGTCGCCGCTGTCGACCGGAGCGGGCGCATTGACCGGCTCGACCCACTCGATCGGCTCCGGCATCCTGGTCAGCGCATGCGCGAGCACCTCGCCGACCCGCGAGACCGGGACGATCTCCATGCCGTTCTTCACATTGTCCGGAATGTCCGCCAGATCCTTGACGTTCTCTTCCGGGATCAGGACCTTCTTGATGCCGCCGCGCAGTGCCGCGAGCAGCTTCTCCTTCAGGCCGCCGATCGGCAGGATACGGCCGCGCAGCGTGATCTCGCCGGTCATCGCCACATCGGCCCGCACCGGAATACCCGTCAGCACCGACACGATGGCCGTGGCCATCGCGGCGCCGGCGGACGGGCCGTCCTTCGGAGTCGCGCCTTCCGGCAAGTGGACGTGGATGTCGCGCTTGTCGAACAGCGGCGGCTCGATGCCGAAATCGATAGCGCGGGAGCGGACATAGGATGCCGCCGCCGAGATCGATTCCTTCATGACGTCGCGCAGATTGCCGGTCACCGTCATGCGGCCCTTGCCGGGCATCATGACGCCTTCGACCGTCAGCAGCTCGCCGCCGACTTCCGTCCAGGCAAGACCCGTGACCACGCCGACCTGATCGTCCGCCTCGACCTGACCGAAGCGGAAGCGCGGCACGCCGAGATAATCGGCGAGGTTGTCCGCCGTGATCTTCACCGTCTTCTTCTTCGTCCGCAGGATCTCGGTCACCGCCTTGCGCCCGAGCTTCATCAGCTCGCGCTCCAGGCTGCGCACGCCGGCTTCCCGCGTGTAGGTCTGGATGATGCCGCGGATCGCGTCCTCGCCGACCGAGAATTCGTTCGGCTGCAGGGCATGGTCGCGGATCACCTTGGGCATCAGGTGACGCTTGGCGATTTCGATCTTCTCGTCCTCGGTGTAGCCGGCGATACGGATGATCTCCATGCGGTCCATCAGGGGCGCAGGGATATTCAGCGTGTTCGCCGTCGTCACGAACATCACGCTCGACAGGTCGTATTCGACCTCGAGGTAATGATCCATGAACGTCGAGTTCTGCTCGGGATCGAGCACCTCGAGCAGGGCCGAAGACGGATCGCCGCGGAAGTCCTGGCCCATCTTGTCGATCTCGTCGAGCAGGAAGAGCGGGTTGGACTTCTTAGCCTTCTTCATCGACTGGATGACCTTGCCGGGCATCGAGCCGATATAGGTCCGCCGGTGGCCACGGATCTCGGCCTCGTCACGCACGCCGCCGAGCGCCATGCGGATGAACTCGCGGCCGGTCGCCTTGGCGATCGACTTGCCGAGCGAGGTCTTGCCGACGCCGGGCGGACCGACGAGGCACAGGATCGGCCCCTTCAGCTTCTTCTGCCGGCTCTGCACGGCCAGATACTCGACGATGCGCTCCTTGACCTTGTCGAGGCCGAAATGGTCGGTGTCGAGGACGTTCTGGGCGAAGGCCAGGTCCTGCTTGACCTTGGAGTTCTTGCCCCACGGGATCGACAGCAGCCAGTCGAGATAGTTGCGCACGACCGTCGATTCAGCCGACATCGGCGACATCGAGCGCAGCTTCTTCAATTCGGCTTCCGCCTTTTCGCGGGCCTCCTTGGAGAGCTTGGTCTTCTTGATGCGCGCCTCGATCTCGGCGGCTTCGTCGCGGCCGTCCTCGCCCTCGCCGAGCTCCTTCTGGATCGCCTTCATCTGCTCGTTGAGGTAGTACTCGCGCTGCGTCTTCTCCATCTGGCGCTTGACGCGCGAACGGATGCGCTTTTCCACCTGGAGCACGGAGATTTCGGCTTCCATGAAGCCCATCGCCTTCTCCAGGCGCTCCTTGACGGAAAGCGTGGCGAGCATCTCCTGCTTCTCGGGGATCTTGATGGCGAGATGCGAGGCAACCGTATCGGCGAGCTTGGAATAGTCGTCGATCTGGCTGGCGGCGCCCACCACTTCGGGCGAGATCTTCTTGTTCAGCTTGACGTAATTCTCGAAGTCGGTGACGACCGAGCGGGCAAGCGCCTCGATCTCAACCTCTTCCTCTTCCGGTTCGGCGAGCGCGGTAGCGCGGGCTTCGTGGAAATCGGCGCGGTCGGTGAACGAGACGATCTTGGCGCGCGAGGCGCCCTCGACCAGAACCTTCACGGTGCCGTCGGGCAGCTTCAAGAGCTGCAGCACATTGGCGAGCGTGCCGATGTCGAAAATCGCATCGGGCTCAGGATCGTCGTCGGCTGCATTCATCTGGGTGGCGAGCAGGATCTGCTTTTCCTGACCCATCACCTCTTCCAGCGCCTTGATCGACTTTTCACGGCCCACGAAGAGCGGAACGATCATATGCGGGAACACGACGATATCGCGCAGTGGGAGGACTGCGAAAACGCCGTCGCCGGAAGCCTTGGATATCTTGGCCATTGTCCAACCTTTCTGTCGCGGCCGCTTATTTTAGCCAACCGCGAATCTCATATTAACGACCGAGTGTCGTTCCGCCTACCACCGTTTGTGACGGGAGTTTTACAGCACAGAATTCGGCGCCTCGGCCTTCTGCTGTTAGGTGGATGCAGCCGAGGCAAAGATCAAGGGTTAACACGGTCGCTCGACCCGTTCCATCGCATGCCTTCCCGCCTTTCACAGCAAAACGGCGCCACGCGGGCGCCGTTCCATGAAAATTATGGGGTCAAACGCCATTTCAGGCGCTGACATTGCCCTTCTTTTCCTTCTGCTCGGAATAGATGTAGAGCGGCCGGGCGTTGCCGGACACCACCTCTTCCGAGATCACCACTTCGCGCACGCCTTCCAGCGCCGGAAGCTCGAACATCGTGTCGAGCAGGATCGCTTCCATGATCGACCGCAGGCCGCGGGCGCCGGTCTTGCGCTCGATGGCGCGCTTGGCGATCGCCGAAAGCGCGTTCTCGTGGAAGGTCAGGTCGACATTCTCCATCTCGAACAGCCGCTGATACTGCTTGACCAGCGCGTTCTTCGGCTCGGTCAGAATCTGGATCAGCGCCGGCTCGTCGAGGTCTTCCAGCGTCGCCAGGACCGGTAGGCGGCCGACGAATTCCGGGATCAGGCCGAATTTCAGCAGATCTTCCGGCTCGACTTGGCGGAACAGGTCGCCGGTGCGCCGATCCTCGGGCGAGGCCACCGTCGCGCCGAAGCCGATCGAGGTCTTGCGGCCGCGGTCCGAGATGATCTTGTCGAGACCCGCGAAGGCGCCGCCGCAGATGAACAGGATGTTGGCGGTATCGACCTGCAGGAATTCCTGCTGCGGATGCTTGCGGCCGCCCTGCGGCGGCACGGAAGCCACCGTGCCTTCCATGATCTTCAAGAGCGCCTGCTGCACGCCCTCGCCCGACACGTCGCGTGTGATCGAGGGATTGTCCGACTTGCGCGAGATCTTGTCGATTTCGTCGATATAGACGATGCCGCGCTGCGCCCGCTCGACATTGTAGTCGGCCGACTGCAACAGCTTCAGGATGATGTTCTCGACGTCCTCGCCGACGTAGCCGGCCTCGGTCAGTGTCGTGGCGTCGGCCATGGTGAACGGCACGTCGATGATGCGGGCGAGCGTCTGCGCCAACAGCGTCTTGCCGCAGCCGGTCGGGCCGATCAGCAGGATGTTCGACTTGGCCAGCTCGACGTCGTTGCTCTTGCCCGCATGCGCCAGGCGCTTGTAGTGGTTGTGGACCGCCACCGACAGCACGCGCTTGGCGTAGGGCTGGCCGATGACGTAGTCGTCGAGGACCTTGAGGATTTCCTGCGGTGTCGGCACGCCTTCGCGCGACTTCACCATCGAGGTCTTGTTCTCCTCGCGGATGATGTCCATGCACAGTTCGACGCACTCGTCGCAGATGAAAACCGTCGGCCCGGCGATCAGCTTGCGGACTTCGTGCTGGCTCTTGCCGCAAAACGAGCAGTAAAGCGTGTTCTTTGAATCACCGCCGCCGTTGCTGACCTTGCTCATTTTTCTGTCCTTTCACCAACGCCCGCCGGTGGTCTGGCTTTGAGTGACGTCTCACCAATCTATCGCGGGAATCCGCCACCGCCAGTGTCCCGGCTCACACAGCGCATTCCGTACGAAACACAAATCAGAAAACGCGGCAATGATTCGCAGCAACCCCACGCAAAGCTAAGCCGTCGAAAATCAACATAGCCTTAACGTAGGCAATCCCAACGCCTGTGGGAACAGCCAAATGTGGCCGAAATGCCGCAAGACGCGCCAAAACCGCGTTATGCTGCCATTTGCCGTCGATGCTCAGGCGGAAGCCGTGGCTGTCTCGACGGCTTCGCGGCTGGAAATGACCTTGTCGATCAGACCGAAGTCCTTGGCCTCGTCCGCGGTCATGAAATGGTCGCGGTCGAGCGTCTTCTCGATCTCGTCATAGCTCTTGCCGGTGTGCTTGACATAGACCTCGTTCAAGCGGCGCTTCAGCTTGATGATGTCCTGCGCATGACGTTCGATGTCCGAAGCCTGGCCCTGGAAGCCGCCGGACGGCTGATGGACCATGATCCGGGCGTTCGGCGTAGCAAAACGCATGTCCTTGTGGCCGGCGGTCAGGAGCAGCGACCCCATCGACGCGGCCTGGCCGATGCAGAGCGTCGACACCGCCGGCTTGATGAACTGCATGGTGTCGTAGATCGCCATGCCCGAGGTGACGACGCCGCCCGGCGAGTTGATATAGAGGTTTATTTCCTTCTTGGGGTTTTCCGCCTCGAGGAACAAAAGCTGTGCACAAACCAGCGTCGCCATCCCGTCCTCGACCGGACCGGTGATGAAGATGATGCGTTCCTTCAAGAGGCGCGAAAAAATGTCATAGGCACGCTCGCCGCGATTGGTCTGCTCGACCACCATCGGAACGAGGTTCATGTAGGTTTCAACGGGGTTCTTCATGGACTACCCTTGTTGGAGATGGATTCCGGCGCCTCGGTATATCAGCAATCGCGCGGAATCGTTCTGGATTGGTTACGACCTAAATAGGATGTCGGCTCACCCTAGCGCAAGGCCGCCTCTCCTAGCCATCTGGTCAAGTCGAGTAAAGCGCGGCAAGCCCGCAAAGCACGGGCGGCTTGCCCCATGAGGTGGGCCCGGTCCAGCTTGGCGACCAAAGCCATTCGCAAAGGTAGCAATTCCTTAACCGCGCCGCTTAACGAAAAGCCTTGAAATCGCTGTCCGCCCCCGGAGCTTCCGCTACAGTCCTGCGTTGTGAAGGCGTCCTTTTTCAACGGGGGAATGTCATGATCCGCAAAAGCTCCGCATCGCTGGCGGCAGTCGCGATGCTTGCCACCGTCTCCGAAACCGCCGCCGGCGGCCGCGCGCTCGAATGCTATGAGCCGATCCACAGGCCGGCGCTCTACGACACCGTTTACGAGGATGTGATGGTGAGCCCCGGCGGACAGATGGTCGATTACGACGCGCCGATCTACGGCACCTACCAAAGCGTGGACCAGATCGCGCCGGCGCGCGTCACCTATGAGACCGTCCCGGCGGTGACACGCACGGTCTACCACACGGTCAAGGTCGACGATGGCGGTTATGCCTGGGAGTGGCGCGTCATCCACGGCCGCAAGGTGCTGTGCAAGGTATGGCGCAAGGCCCGCTACGCGCGCGTCGCCGAAACGGTAGTGGTCCAGCCGGAGCGCGTCCGGCGCGTCGTTCAGCCGGCGGAATATGAAGCGGTTGCCCACGAAGTGCTGGTGCGGCCGCAGCAAGTCCGCATCCGGGAAATCCCGCCTTCATACGGGACGGTGGCGCGGCGAGTGGTGGTGCGGGAAGGCTCGACCCGTTGGCGGCGGGTGCATATCCCGCGGCACTGCCAGGATTAGAGCAATTTCAGGAAAAGTGCTTCGCGGTTTTCCGTTCGGAATGCGTCAAACAAAGCCCTAGGCGGAATTTTCACCTGTAGGCTGCAACCGGCCGGGCGGCGGTCGCTCCTCGGCCAGAGCTGTTGCTGGCTTAGGCCAGGTCGATGTCGAGAATGGCCATCGAGAAATTATAGTCGCCGTCGTCCTCGTCCTTGAAGACGATGCCGAGGAACTCGTCGCCGACATAGACCTCGGCGGAGTCTTCCTTGCGCGGACGCGCCTTGACCTGCAGCTTGGGGTTCTGGAAGACGCGCTTGAAATAGGCGTCCAGCTTTCTGATTTCGTCAGGCTTCAAAAGTCTTCTCCGAAATGTCGGCCTTGTGCGTTGGAAGGCGCTTCTGACACGCCAACAATGGCCATGTAAAGGCAAGCCGGCACAATTGCATAGGACAAGTCGGCCGAAAACCGGCGGCCGGATTTCGGCGGTTCCCGACGACGGCGGAAATCAGATGTCGAAGCTGACCACGTGGTCCATGCTCTGCGACGGCAGGAGCTGGTCCATCTGCCGCGAAGGCTGGTCGCAACCAGTTTCCCCCACGACCCGGGCGGGCACGCCGGCGACCGTCTTGTTGTGCGGCACGGGCGACAGCACGACCGAGCCGGCGGCGATCTTGGAGCAATGGCCGATCTCGATATTGCCGAGGATCTTGGCGCCGGCGCCGATCAGCACGCCGCGGCGGATCTTCGGATGGCGGTCGCCACTGGCCTTGCCAGTGCCACCCAGCGTCACCCCGTGCAGGATCGACACGTCGTCCTCGATGACGGCCGTCTGGCCGACGACCAGGCCCGTAGCATGGTCGAGGAAGATGCCCTTGCCGATGCGGGCGGCCGGATTGATGTCGGTCTGGAACACCGAGGACGAACGGCTCTGCAGGTAGAGCGCGAAGTCCCTGCGGCCCTGGTTCCACAGCCAATGCGCCAGCCGGTGCGTCTGGATCGCGTGAAAACCCTTGAAATAGAGAACCGGCATGATGAAGCGGTCGCAGGCCGGATCGCGGTCGTAATAGGCCTGGATGTCGACGCGAGCCGTCGTGCTCCACTCCGGATCGTCGTCCAGCATCGCCTTGAAGGTCTGGCGGATGAGATCGGAACCGATATCCTGATGCGCCAGCCGTTCGGCAAGCCGGTGGATCACCGCTTCTTCCAGGCTCTCCTGATTGAGGATGGTCGAATAGAGGAAGGCCGCGAGCAGCGGATCGCGGTTCACCGCCTCCATCGCCTCGTCGCGAATCGACCGCCAGATCGGATCGACCGGCTGCA
Source organism: Mesorhizobium sp. B3-1-7 (assembly GCF_006439385.1). Lineage (NCBI taxonomy): Bacteria > Pseudomonadati > Pseudomonadota > Alphaproteobacteria > Hyphomicrobiales > Phyllobacteriaceae > Mesorhizobium > Mesorhizobium sp. B3-1-7. Next base: position 76,910 of record NZ_VFTL01000009.1, on the reverse strand, counting down.
CCATGCTGGGACGGGCAATCGTAACGCTGTTCATCGACGCTCTCCGGCCTTACTCATTCTGCGGCGGCACATATAGGCTAGATCATACCACGGTTGAACTCAATTTTCCTTAGTGCTTTGTCAAATGGACATGGTTCACGCAGATTCAAGCGACGATGGAAAACGAACCCTTGATCGACGAAGCGCTGAAAAGCGAGCTTGCAGCGCTCTACCAGGCTGCGGATCGCCATTATCACGGCTTGGCTCACATCGAAGCGATGCTGGCGCTGGCAAGCGAATACCGGCACCTTCTTGATGACCCGGAGGCCGTCGAAGCGGCGATCTGGTTCCACGACGCCATCTATGACAGCCGCGCCAAGGATAATGAGGCAAAAAGCGCCGAACTGGCCGAGAAAAGGCTCGCCGGGCGCGCCAACCCCCATCGCCTCGCTTGCATCGCGGCCATGATCAACGCCACCGCCACCCACCAGTTGCCGCCGTTCCGCGACGAGGACGCGCTCAACGATGCAGCTCTTTTGCTCGACATGGATCTGGCGATCCTCGGCGCCAGACCTGCGGTCTTCGATGCCTATGAGAACGCGGTCCGGCGGGAATATGGCTGGGTGGAGGAGCCGATGTGGCGCGCCGGTCGAGCCGCCGTCCTCAAGAGCTTCCTGGCCCGCCAGCACATCTTCCATACGACGGAGTTCCGGGATCGGTTCGAGGCGCAGGCGAGGGAAAATCTCGGCCGTTCCCTGCAAGCCCTGCAAGACCAGCGCTGATAGGCCCATACTCCCGCTGGGCTTTGCCCCTATGCCTGAATTCCAGGCCCTGCGATCACTACGGAACGTGAACCGCTCCGGAATGGCCGCCAGCATGGAAAACAGCTTCCACCAACCCGTCGACGCCGCGCAGGTACCGCGATTTGCCGGGCTTTCCACCTTCATGCGGCTGCCGGCCGTACCGACCGCGAAAGGGCTGGACATCGCCCTTGTCGGGATTCCATGGGATGGCGGCACGACCAACCGGGCCGGCGCGCGCCACGGCCCGCGCGAAATCAGGAACCAGTCGAGCCTGATGCGTCGCGTCCACCACGTCTCGGGAACCGAACCGTTCAGCATCGCCAATGTCGCCGACGTAGGCGATCTGTCGGTTAATCCCATCAACCTGCTGGACGGGTTGAAGCGCATCGAGGACGGCATTGCCGCGATCGTGGCGGACGGTGCCCTGCCGCTGGCCGCCGGCGGCGACCATCTGACAACGCTGCCGGTTCTGCGCGCCGTGGCCCGCAAGGCGCCTGTTGGCATGGTTCACTTCGACGCGCATTCTGACACCAACGATCGTTACTTCGGCGACAATCCCTATACGCACGGAACGCCTTTCCGCCGCGCGATCGAGGAAGGGCTGCTCGACCCCAAGCGGGTTGTCCAGATCGGCATCAGAGGCTCGATCTACGAGCCCGGCGAGCACGAATGGGCAACGTCACAGGGCGTGCGCATCATCTATATGGAAGAGTTCGTCAGACGCGGCGCCGCTTCCGTCATGCAGGAAGCGCGCGATCTTGTCGGCGACAGCCCGACCTATGTGACGTTCGACATCGATTGCATCGATCCGTCCATGGCCCCCGGCACCGGTACGCCGGAACTCGGTGGCTTCACGACGCGCGAGGCGCAGGAGATGGTTCGATTGCTGGACGGACTGAATTTCGCCGGCGCCGATGTCGTTGAGGTCGCGCCTCCGTTCGATCTTGCCGGCATGACGGCGCTGGCCGGCGCAACGATGATGTTCGAGCTGCTGTGCGTCATGGCGAGATCCCTCGCCGACAGGAGAGCCCGCGACTAGGGCGATTCCAGAAAAGGCGCGCAGCGCCTTCCGACTAATCCGGAAAGGTCTCGATCCTCTCGGCGTAGCCTCTGAATCCCGCGCGCCCGTAAACCGACTGGGCAGCCGGATGATCATAGGTATCGGTGTGAAGCCAAAGCCTTTGCGGGCCGTGCGACCACGCCGAGCGCAACGCCCGGTCGAGCAGGAACGGCCCCAATCGCTTTCCTTGAAAAGCCGGGACCAGTCCGAAATGAACGAGCTCGATAGCCGCTTCGCCGACATTGTTGAATTCGCAGAAGCCTGCGGCTTCGCCATCGACGCGCAGCACATGGATATGCGTCGAGGTGCTGGCGAGCAGCGTTTCGAGTTCCGCTTCCGGCATGCGCAGACGCTGGTCCCATTGCACCGGTCCGCCGACCGCGCGGTAGAGATGGAGATAGCTTGAAAGACCGATACTCTCGCGCGCCACGATGGCGCCGGGCGAAGGTGACGCAAGCGGAGCGCCCTGAGGCGGCGCCGGCATCTCCATATAGGTGACGAGCAGATCGACCATTGTGAGCCGAGGAGCGCCGCGCTTAGAGCGGGTTTTCGGCGTAGAACTCGAGCACGCGCTGCTTGAAGCTCTTGTCGCCGACGGCGAGCATGTGGTCGCGGCCCTCGATGTGAAAGGCCCTTGCGTTCGGCATCAGGGCTGCGAGTTCGTCGGGCGAGCCGCCGATGTCGTCCTTCGTGCCGACGGCGATCAGCGTCGGCTGGGCGATGCGGGCCATGTCGTCCTCGCTGAGCAGCTCGCGCGACTTGGCGATGCAAGCCGCGAGCGCGCGGCGGTCGCTGCGCGTCTGGTCGGCGAAGGCGCGGAACGAGCGGCCGCGCGGATGCGTGGTCTGGGAGGGGTCTTCCGCCAGCAGGGCGGCCGCGATCGGATCCCAATCGCCGACGCCGTCGACCATGCCGATGCCGAGGCCGCCGAACACCAGCGTGGCCACCTTCTCCGGATCGGAGAGCGCCAGGAAAGCCGAAACGCGCGCGCCCATCGAATAGCCCATGACATGCGCGCGCTCGATGCCGAGATGATCGAGCAGCGCGGCCGCGTCGGACGCCATCTTTTCTGGCGTGTAATCGGCCTCGTCATAGCTCTTCGACGACGAGCCGTGGCCGCGATGGTCGAAGGCGATCGCCCGGTAGCCGGCGTCGTTCAGCGTCTTGAACCAGCCCGGCGAGACCCAGTTGACATAGTGGCTGGAGGCAAAGCCGTGGATCATCAGCACGGGGTCGCCCTGCCCCGAGGCCGGCTGGCGATCGAGATAGGCGAGTTCGAAACCGTCATGGGAAAAGAACTGCATCGGCAGATTTGCTTTTTCAGTTGGCGCCAGTGCCAATAGCCGGGTGGCGCAATAGATCGCCTTCCTTGATGCCATCCCGGGCGGCTGTGCCGGCCTTGAGTTCAAGCACGAAGCGCACGGGTTGTCCCGGCGAGATGATCGCTTCGGATTCGGGCTCGCCGCGCTTGATGGCTTTGATCCTGCCGTCCTGGCCGATGAAGATGAGGTCGAGCGCCATTGGCGTGTTCTTCATCCAGAAGTCCACCTCATCCGTTCTTTCGAAGACGAACAACATACCGTGATCGTCTGCCATGGTCCGGCGAAACATCAGTCCCGCCTCGCGTTCGGCGGAGGTATCGGCGATCTCGATGGAGAAGGAACGCTCGCCCGAACCGGTCGACACCACAAGCGGTGTCCGGTCGACCGGCAGCAGCATCGCATCCGCCGAACTCGGCTTCGCAGCGATGAAATAGGCGGCGAAAACGATCGCGGCGCAGAATATGCCCGCGGTCAGCCAATTGCGATGAGCCATGGGTTACCTCGTCCAGACGCTCGTCCTAAACCATGATCCGGACAAGTGGAACCGGTTTTCGGACAAGATGGTCGCGCCGCGGCAAAGGGACTTTTCGACTGCGTCGAGAAGCCCTCAGTGCGAGACCGACAAGGTACCCATATCGGGGTGGATTTCGGCGGCCATAAGGCCTTTGTCGCCGCGTCCGAAGCGGACGAGCACGACCTGCCCGGGCCGGAGCTCGGTTATGCCGTAGCGCCGCAGCGTCTCCATGTGGACGAAGATATCTTCTGTCTCCTCGCCCCTCGTCAGGAAGCCGAAACCCTTGGTGCGATTGAACCACTTGACCAAGGCCCGCTCGAGGCCGCTCTCCGGGTTGACGGTAACGTGGGTGCGCTGTTCCTGCTCTGCCGGGTGGACAGCCGTTGAGGCATCCATGGAAAGGACGCGGAAAGCCTGCAAGCCGCGCTCGCCCTGTTTGACCAGGCAGACGACCCGCGCGCCCTCGAGCGCCGTCTGGAAGCCGTCCCTTCGAAGACAAGTCACATGGAGGAGAATGTCGCCCGAGACGCCGTCGTCCGGAAGAATGAAGCCGTAGCCCTTCGCCACGTCGAACCATTTGATAGCGCCGGCGATTTCGACAAGCTCGGCGGGGTCGCCGCCATTGTCCCGCTGCAAGGCGTCGTCAAGGCTTCCGTCCCGCCTCGTAAAAGAGGCTTTTTCCCCCATAAGAATGCCCCCCTTTTCAACTGAACCGCAACTGATTCTTGCCAAGAGATTAACACTGCGACTTCCGGGGTGTGCAAGGGCTGACGTGCCTTTTTTCACCGTTCAGCACCGGAAAGGCTGAAATGTCGTTTGCCGGCGCTTCCGGAATCCGAAATCGCAAGGCCTGAAATCGATCGCGCCGCCGCTATTGTCGGACGATTGCCCTTTCCCCGGACGGCCCCTATGGTGCCCCGCAACCCCAACACTTTAAGGAAGCCGCCATGCGTTACCTGCACACAATGGTCCGCGTCGCCGATATCGACCAGTCGCTCGATTTCTACTGCAATAAGCTCGGCCTGAAGGAGGTGCGCCGCTACGAGAACGAGCAGGGCCGCTACACGCTTGTCTTCCTCGCCGCGTCGGAAGACGAGCAGAGCGGCATCAATGAAAAGGCGCCGCTGGTCGAGCTGACCTACAATTGGGACCCGGAAGACTATAAGGGCGGCCGCAATTTCGGCCATCTCGCCTATGAGGTCGACGACATCTACGCCACCTGCCAGAAGCTAATGGACAATGGCGTGACCATCAATCGCCCGCCGCGCGATGGCAACATGGCGTTTATCCGCTCGCCGGACGGCATCTCGATCGAACTGCTGCAGAAAGGCCCGGCCAAGCCCAAGGCCGAACCATGGGCCTCGATGCCGAACACGGGGGCTTGGTAAGGCGGGCGATCCGGCGCCGATTTGACCGGCGACCGCTGGCATTCCGCCAGGCCTTGCCTATCTATCTGCAACTGGCGCCAGCCTCATCCAGGCTGGCGTTTCTTCATCCGTCAGGAGAATTTCATGCCGATCAGCCGCGCCGATGTCGCCACGGAACATGCCAGCCGCTACCTGCAGCAGCTCTGCAAGCACTGGTCGCATAAATTCCCGGTCGAGTTCGACCCGCAGCACGGCGCCATCCAGCTCTCGATCGGCCGCACCGTGATGGACGCCGACGACAAGGCCCTGCACATCGCTCTGGCCGCCGACGACGAAGCTTCGCTGGGGCGGCTGGAGAGCGTCGTCGCCGACCATATCAAGCGCTTCGCCTTCCGCGAGGAATTGAGCTTCGACTGGCAAAAGGCCGCTTAAGTTCCGAAGCAATTCCAGGAAAAGTGCTTCGCGGCTAGGCTCGGCGACTTCGCCGTAGCCTTCCGTCCGGAATTGCGCACAATGATTGGTCAGCCGCCGGCCTTGCCGGCCATTTCGAGCAGCGCCATCACGCTGCGCCAGTTGCGTGCCGTGCCCGGCACCTTCAGCGTGCGCGCAATGAGATTGGCGAAGACCGATTTGCCGAGCCCGTCCGGCGCATGCAGGTAAAGCACGTCGCCCTTGATCTCGAAGCGTTCGGGGCCGTTGCATTTGTCGGAGAGCCGCTGTGTCTCCTCTGCGGTCGGCTCGCGCTCCAACGCATAGGCATGGAGCTTGGTCGGTTCGCCGGCGACCTCGGGATAGGGATTGTCCTTCACCAGCCGCTCGAACCAGCCGGCATCACGCACCATGATGCGCGAATGAAAACCCCATTTCTTCTCGAAGGCCGCCTCGATCTCCCTGGTCAGCGTCGCCGCGTCCTCCTTCTTCGCCCGGAACACGACATTGCCGCTCTGCACATAGGTCGCGACGTCGGCGAAACCGAGGCTTTGGAAGAAGGCCTTGAGCTCCGCCATCTTGACGATGCGGTTGCCGCCGACATTGATGCCGGAAAACAGCGCGACGAAGACCGTGCTCTTTTTTGCGCTCATATGATGAACCCCGCCAGCGTCTCGTTGTCGGTGATGTCTTGATATTGCACGCCCTCGGCGTCGAAATTGGCTTTCAGCAGGTCGAAATTGCGCCTGTCCTTGGTCTCGATGCCGATCAGCACCGAACCGAAATTGCGCGCCGACTTTTTCAGATACTCGAAGCGGGCGATGTCGTCGTCGGGGCCGAGCATTTCGAGGAAATCGCGCAGCGCGCCCGGCCGTTGCGGGAAGCGGATGATGAAATACTTCTTCAGCCCCTCGAAGCGCAGCGCCCTCTCCTTCACGTCCGGCAGCCGCTCGAAGTCGAAATTGCCGCCGGAGACGACAGCGACAATGGTCTTGCCCCTGATTTCCTTGCGCGAAAAATCCTTGAGCGCGTCGATCGCCAGCGCTCCGGCAGGCTCCAGCACGACGCCCTCGACATTGAGCATCTCGATCATGGTGGCGCAGAGCCGGTTCTCCGGGACGAGGCGGACGGCATCGGCGGTGAAGTCCTTGAGATGGCGCAACGGCTCCCGGCCGATCTCGGCCACCGCGGCGCCGTCGACGAAATTGTCGACCTTGGCGAGCTTGACCCGCTTGCCGCCGGCAAGGCTCTCACGCAGGCTTGGCGCGCCCGCCGGCTCGCAGAACACGAAGCGCGGATCGCGATGCTGATCGGCGAAATAATGCGTCACCCCGGCAGCCAGTCCGCCGCCGCCGACCGGCAGCATGACGATGTCGGGCACGCGGGCGCTCGGCATCTGGGCCGCGATCTCGTAGGCGACCGTCGCCTGGCCCTCGATGATGTCCTTGTGGTCGAAGGGCGGCACCATATGCGCGCCAGCGGCTTCCGTGAATTCGAAGGCGGCGCGATAGCAATCGTCGAAGAAGTCGCCGACCAGCCTGATTTCGACGAAATCGCCGCCGAACAGCCGCGTCTTGTCGATCTTCTGCTGCGGCGTCGTCACCGGCATGAACACGACGCCCTTCTTGCCGAAATGGCGGCAGACGAAGGCAAAGCCTTGGGCGTGATTGCCTGCCGAGGCGCAGACGAACAGTTCGGCATTGTTGCCGGCGGCGAGCGCCTTGCGGAAGAAGTTGAAGGCGCCCCTGATCTTGTAGGAACGCACCGGCGTCAGGTCCTCGCGCTTCAAAAGGATGCGGGCGCCTGTCTTCTTCGACAGATAGTCGTTCTCCTGCAGCGGCGTTTCCGTGAAGATTCCGCGGATCGCTTCGGCGGCCACGGCAACGCGGGCGGAAAAGCTGTTCACTGAAAGTCCCTCGTTTCGACAGTCGGCACGCGGCAGAATGGCAATGACCCGTGCCGGCAATCTTCCTGCCGCCGTTTTGGCTTTCGCGCAACAGTGCGATGGCCGCCGCCCGACGCTGAGCCAATTTCCGCTGGACACGACTTACTTTAGCCGCACTTCGGCTGTCCGGGAGGTTTTCGCGGAGGTGGACGGCCAATCGTGGCCGGAATGGAATTGCCAGTGAAAGTGTCGACGTGCGGTTGAAGACAATTCTGATCATTGCCTTTGCCCTGCTGATAGCAGGCTGCGCGGGCCACCAGACGCAGGAAATCCTGGGCAGCGTCGTCGTGCCGACGACGGCGACCGAGATCGCCGGCAACCACTCGATCTTCATCGCCACGACCCGCAAGCGCTCCGACGACCCGAACAAGGTTTTTGACGGCGAACGCTCGGCGACGCTCAACTATGCGCGTGTCAACGTCACCGTTCCCCCCATTCACCAGACCGGCCAGATCGAGCGCCGTTCGCGCGGCAAGTCGAACGACCCGACGAAGTATTTCATGGCCTCCGAAGTCGTCGGCTACGACACGCAGCCGAAATTCGCCAGCGCCCTCAACGCCGACATCGACGCCCGCGGCGGCCGCGTCATGGTTTTCGTCCACGGCTACAACACCGGCTTCGACGACGCAGTCTACCGGCTGACCCAGATCGTCCACGATTCCGGCTATCCGGGGACGCCGGTGCTGTTCTCCTGGGCTTCCGGTGCCAAGACCACGGACTATGTCTATGACAAGGAAAGCGCCGCCGCCGCCCGCGACCAGCTGGAAGTGACGTTGCGGATGCTGGCGCAGACCGGCGCCCGGCGCATCGACATCGTCGCCCACTCGATGGGAACCTGGGTGACGATGGAGACGCTGCGCCAGCTCGCCATCACCGGCGATCGCGATCTCAGCGGCAAGCTCGGCGACGTCGTGCTCGCCTCGCCCGACATCGATGTCGACGTCTTCAAGAGCCAGATGCGCCGCTATGGCAAGCCGGACAAGCCCTTCATCCTGCTCCTGTCGGACGACGACCGGGCACTGAGGCTCTCCGGCCTGATCGCCGGCTCGCGGCCGCGCGTCGGCGATTATCGGGATGCCGCCGACCTCGCCTCCTATGGCGTCACCGTGGTCGACCTTTCCAAGGTCAAGGGCGCTGACAGCTTCAACCACACCAAATTCGCCGACAATCCGATGATGGTGCAGATGATCGGACAGCGTCTGCGCGAGGACGACGGCTTTGCCAGCGATCGTGATGTGACGGACCGCATCCGTCAGTTGGCTGCGCAGTAACCGTATCCGCGCGGGTTCCGCGCCCGCAGGGACTTTGAACTGGACCCGGCCGCTCTCTGGCTTTATCGGAGTAGCAAGAGAGGTTGCCGCCCTTGGGGGATCCCGGGTGACTGTGCATGTGAAGATCGTTGTCGGCCTTGCCTTCACGCTCGCCCTCGCCGGCTGCGCCGGTCCCACGCATGACCTGCTCAACCGCAAGGCGGTCGCGGCGCCTGCCTCCGACATAGCCGGCACACACGAGATCTTCGTCGCCACGACCCGCCAGCAGGCGACCAAGGATCCGCGCCAGGTCTTCGACGGCGACCGTTCGCTGACCACCCTCTATGCCCGCGTCGACGTCACCGTGCCGAAGATCCATCAGGTCGGCGCGATCGAGCGCGCCAAGGGCTCGGCCGACTCTAACCCGGCCAAGCAGTTCACCGCCACCGATGTCGTCCACTATGGCGACGCGCGGCAATTCGCCAAGGCGGTCGGCGCCGACATTTCTATGCGCGGCGACCGCGCCTTGGTGTTCGTGCACGGCTTCAACAACGGTTTTGACGACGGCATCTACCGCATCACGCAGATCGCGCACGACACCAAATATCCGGGTACGCCGGTGCTGTTCTCATGGGCGTCGAGCGCCAAGGCGACCGGCTACATCTACGACAAGGACAGTTCGACCGCCGCGCGCGACGACCTCGAGGCGACGCTGCGGATGCTTGCCAAGACGAAGGTCAAGAGCATCGACATCATCGCCCATTCGATGGGCACCTGGCTGACGATGGAAGCGCTGCGCCAGCTCGCCATCACCGGCGACCGCGATCTCAATGGCAAGCTCGGCTACGTCATCCTCGCCTCGCCCGACATCGACGTCGATGTCTTCAAGAAGCAGATGATCCGCTACGGCAAGCCCGACAAGCCCTTCGCCATCCTGCTTTCGGGCGACGACCGGGCGCTGAAGCTGTCGAGCTTCATTTCCGGCGACAAGCCGCGCGTCGGCGACTACGGCAACGCGGCCGATCTCGCCAATTATGGCGTAACGGTCGTCGACCTGACCCAAGCCAAGGGCGGCGACGGCGGCCTGAACCATGCCAAATTCGCCGACAACCCGATCCTGGTGCAACTGCTGGGCAACCGGCTGCGCACGCCGGCCGGGCTTGCTTCGGACGAGCCCGACCCGGCGCAGCTCAATAATATCGGCCAGGGCCTTGGCAAGGCGGTCGGCTCGGTCGCCGAGGTCGTCATCACCACGCCGTTCAAGGTGCTGACCATCGCCACCGGCGGATGACTTGCCCTAGATAAAAAGATCGACCTTCTGGAACGTCGTCACGTCGACAAGGCCGACGTCCGAGATCCTGAGTTCCGGAATGACCACTAGCGCCAGCAGCGAGTGCTGCATATAGGCGTTGTTGAGCGAGCAGCCGACCTTGCGCATCGCCTCGGTCAGTTGCTCGGCCTTGGCCGCGACGATCTCGGCGCGTTCGTCGGACATCAGGCCGGCGATCGGCATCTCGACCAGCGCCAGTTCCTTGCCCTTGGAATAAAGCACGACGCCGCCGCCCACCTCGCTCAGCCGGTTGACGGCCAAAGCCATGTCCTCCTTGTTGGTGCCGACGACGATGATGTGGTGCGCGTCATGCGCCACGCTGGACGCCATCGCGCAGTCTTTGACATAGCCGAATCCGGAAACGAAGGCGTTGGTGACGCCGCCGGTGCCGCGATGCCGCTCGACCAGGGCGATCTGGCAGATGTCGTTGCGGCGATCCATGGCGACCAGCCCGTCCTCGACCGGCAGGTCGGCTTCCAGAGCGCGCGTCGGCGCCTGGTTCTCGATCACGCCGATCACCCGCGCCCGCACCTCGTTGGCGCCCTGCGGCGCGGGAATGTCGAAGTCCTTCGCCGCGAGCTTCTTGCCGAGCTTGACCGTGTTCTTCGCCGATTGCGGATAGTCATAGGCCGCAATGTCGACCTCCAGCTTGCCGCCCTTCGCCAGCCGGACGCCGCGGGCATAGACCTCGTCTATGGTCATCTGGGCAAGGTCCGAAACGATCAGCAGATCGGCGAGCCGTCCGGGCGCGATGGAGCCGATCTCGCGCTCCAGCCTGAAATGCTGCGCGGTGTTGAGCGTCGCCATCTGGATCGCGGTCACCGGCTTCAGGCCCTGGCTGATGGCGTGCCGCACCACCCGGTCCATATGGCCTTCATGCACGAGCGTGCCGGAATGGCTGTCATCGGTGCACAGGATGAAGCTACGCGGGTCGATGCCGCCTTCCGTCACCGCCTTGATCTGCGCCGCGACGTCGTACCAGGCCGACCCCAGCCTCAGCATCGCCTTCATGCCCTGGCGCACACGCGCGATCGCATCCTCGGCACGTGTGCCTTCATGGTCGTCCTCCGCCCCGCCCGCGACATAGCCATGGAACGGCAGGCCGAGATCAGGCGATGCATAATGCCCGCCGACCGTCTTGCCGGCCTTGACCGTCTCGGCGATCTCGCCCGACATCACCGGATCGTTGGCGGCGACGCCCGGGAAATTCATCACCTCGCCGAGGCCGATGATGTTTTCCCAGGTCATGGCCTCGGCCACGTCGGCGACCGTCAATTCGGCGCCGGCATGTTCCAGCCCCGGCGCCGAGGGCACGCAGGACGGCATCTGCACGTGCACGTTGATCGGCATCGCGACCGCCTCGTCATGCATCAGCCGCACGCCCGGCAATCCAAGCACATTGGCGATCTCGTGCGGGTCGATGAACATCGAGGTCGTGCCGTGCGGGATGACCGCGCGGCAGAACTCCGTCACCGTCACCATGCCGCTCTCGACGTGCATGTGCGCGTCGCAAAGGCCGGGCACCAGATAGCGCCCGCCGGCATCGACGACCTTCGTCCCCTGCCCGATGGCATGACCGGCGTTCGGCCCGCAATAGGCGAAACGGCCGGCGGCGATCGCGATATCGGTGCCGGGGATGATCTCGCCCGAATGGACGTTCACCCAGCGACCGTTGCGGATGACCAGATCGGCCGGCTTTCGGCCCATCGCGACGTCGACCAGATGTGTCGCCACCTCCGTCCACGGCTTTGGCTTTGCGGCGCTTGTCGCCTTGGCGTTCGTCATCGGCGAGTCCTCTGCATGGGCCACTTTGGCAAATGTCGGCGTCCGGAGCCAGAGCGTCAGGTCGTAAACCACTGTTGCAGAGATGCAATTCCGTTTCGTGGCGAATGGAGCTAGTCTGTTGCGAGGAGTTGTTCGAAACCGCCATTTCGGAGCGCTCGATGCGTCGACTGACGTTCGCCAGTGCTGGCTTTCTTGCCCTGCTGTCCGGATCTGCCCGGGCGGCGGATCTGGGTAGCGATCTGCCGATGACCGCAGCCGGCTTCGACTGGACCGGCTATTATGCCGGCATGCAGGCCGGCTATGGCTGGGGCCGGTCCGAAATCACCGGCGATGATGGCGGCCCATTTTCGGTGAAGCCCGACATCGACGGCGGTTTCGTCGGCGGCCATGTCGCGGGACTCTGGCAGTTCGACCAGGCTGTGATCGGCGCCGAGGCCGATCTCAACTACGCCTCGATCGACGGCACCGCCGACGCCGGGCCGGGAAACACATTCGGCACCGACGTCAAGTGGTTCGGATCGATCAATGCCAAGGCCGGCTACGCCATGGATCGCGTGCTGATCTATGGCATCGGCGGCGTCGCTTTCGCCGGCATCGAAACCTCGCAGGCGGCAGGCTCGACCTTTGCCCGAACCCGCACCAGCACCGGCTGGACGCTCGGCGCCGGCGTCGACTATGCCCTGACCAACAATGTCGTCGTCGGCGCGCAATACCGCTACTACGATTTCGGCAAGGAGCATTTCGATGCGCCGGACACCTTCGCCGACCGCGATCAGGACGTGAAGCTGCAGACGCTTGGCGTGAATTTCAGCTATAAGTTCTGAGGCTTGCGACGCCGCGACGATGCGGAACACCCCTCCTGCATCTCTTGAAAATTCAGGTGGCCGGCGCCCGCAGGGGGCGGGGGAATGGGTAGGGGCCTGATAGACGCCGGCCTCGGCGGATCGATCCGCCGCGTGGCCAAACCTAGCGCTCCTTCAGCAATCCGTAATTCCGCGATCGCGCCACTTTGCCACCTTGCGGACGAACATGGCTGATATGCTTCGCCGAAAGGTTGCGGGCGACCGGTCAGGATCGGCGCGAGACGGTCTTTCCCTCCGGCATCGCCTCGAGGCATTCCTCCAGCCGCCGCAGCCGCGCTTTTTGCCAGCGCAGCGTGTGCGCGACTTCATGCAGGTTCCATTTGGCCTTCGAATTGGCGGCCTCGATCAGCCCCCGCTCGAGCCGATCGATCTCGGAGCGCAGCTGCCGCGCCTCCGCCTCCCGTAGCCCTCTGATCCAGCCTGCCCCACGCATGGTTCCACCATCAAAGCCGGCAATATGCTCGCAGACAAACGCTAATGAGATCGGTTTGGAGAAACTGGTATTTTAAACATCACTAATATTAAATCTGCACCGCGAAGGGAGCAGGACGGCGATCCCGATCCGAAACATGGCTTGACGGCTCATATCAGGCATCTGAAAAGGGCACGCCTGCGGACGTGGCGGAATTGGTAGACGCAAGGGACTTAAAATCCCTCGATCTCTGATCGTACGGGTTCGATTCCCGTCGTCCGCACCAGCCTTCGCTCTTCGAGCTTCGGCTGGCAGGCCACCGAACGCCGAAGCATCGCAGCCGAGACAGAGTCAAACCTTGATCGGATTGAGCTTCAGATGCTGGATCAGGATGATCGTCTTGGCGTCGACGATGCGGCCGTCGGCGATACCGGCCAGCGCCTCGTCCAATGGCATTTCCAGAACCTCGATGTCCTCGCCTTCCTCCGGTGAGCCGCCGCCGGCCGAGATGCAGTCGGCCGGCGAATAGCGCGCGGTGAAGAACCAGAGCCGTTCCGTCACGCTGCCCGGGCTCATGAACGGCGAAAACAGCCGCTCGACATCCTTCAGGTGGTAACCCAGCTCCTCCTCCGCTTCCTTGCGGATGGCGGTTTCGGGATCGTTTTCGTCAAGCAAGCCGGCGCAAGCCTCGATCAGCGGCTCGCGGTGGCCCACGGCGTAAGCCGGGAACCGGAACTGCCGCACCAGAAGGACGGTCGAGCGTTGCGGATCGAAGGGCAGGATCACCGCGCCGTCGCCGCGATCGTAGGTCTGGCGGGTCTGTGTCTCCCATCGCCCGTCGCGGCGGCGATAGTCGAGCACCGTCTTCTTCAGCACCGCCCAGTCGTCCGAAAGGACCTCCTCGGAACGGATGCGAACGCGATCTTCCATGACGATCTCCGTATTCGTGGCAAAGGGGTAACGATGAAAGGTGACGCACGCAATCCAGGAAACCGATTGGCCTCGAAACCGACTGGTCCAGCGGGCGTTTCACCGGCTCGTGTCTGGCGCGACGCGCCGCGACTGCCTAGATAGCGGTATCTTCCCAGGAGCCCGTTTCATGACGTCATCGCTGTTCCAGCCGATCACCCTCGGCGGCCTCATCTTCTCCAACCGCATCGCGGTCGCCCCCATGTGCCAGTATTCGGCCGAGGACGGCTCGGCCAGCGACTGGCATCTCTATCATTGGATGAACCTGGCAATGTCGGGCGCCGGCATGGTCACCGTCGAGATGACCGATGTCGAGCGGCGCGGGCGCATCTCGCACGGCTGCCTCGGGCTTTATTCCGACGACAACGAGGCGGCCGCCAAGCGCACGCTCGACGCCGCCAGGCGCGTCGCCGCGCCCGGCACGAAATTCGGCGTCCAGCTCGCTCATGCCGGCCGCAAGGCCTCCAACCGCAAACCTTGGGAAGGCGGCGGTCCGCTGCAGCCTGGCGAAGACCCCTGGCAGACGGTTTCGGCCTCCGCCATCGCCTATGACACGGGCTGGAATGTGCCGCATGCGCTGGAGGATGACGAGATCCTGGAACTCATTGCGCGTTTTGCGCAGTCGGCGGTGCGCGCCGAACGCGCCGGCTTCGACTTTGCCGAACTGCACGCCGCGCATGGCTATCTGATCTTCCAGTTCCTCTCGCCGCTCTCCAACCAGCGGACGGACCGCTGGGGCGGGTCGCTGGAAAACCGCATGCGCTTCGTTCTCGAAATCGCAAGGGCGGTGAGGAAGGCTGCCCCGTCCATGATGCTGGGGGCGCGCCTTTCGGTGAAGGAATGGGTCGCGGGCGGTTTCGACGTCGAGGACGCGATCGAGGTGGCCAAGGCGCTGAAGACCGAGGGCGTCGCCTATTTGTGCTGCTCCAGCGGCGGCAATTCGCCCCTGCAGCAGGTGCCGCCCGGCCCCGGCTACCAGGTGCATCTGGCGGAAGCCGTGCGCAAGGGCGCCGGCATCCCGACGCGCGCCGTGGGACTGATCGACGACCCGAGCCAGGCCGAGGCGATCGTTGCCGGCGGTCATGCCGACATGGTGGCGCTGGCGCGTGCATTCCTCGCCGACCCGCGCTGGGGCTGGCGCGCGGCGGCGGCGTTCGGCGAGGAAATCCATCCGGCGCCGCAACTGGCGCGCTCGGTGACGACGATGCGGCATTGGATGAAGGCCGCCGGCTAAAGCAATTCCAGGAAAAGTGCGACACGGTCAGGCTCGGCGGCTTCGCCGTGGCCTTCCGTCCGGAATTGCATCAAAACAAAACCGGAAATCGGCAGGGTCCTGAGACGTTTGGGCGCAGGATCCTCGTCACAACTGCAACCAATTTGGCCGCTTTACGTTGGCGGCCATGATGGACAACAAACCCTTTGAAAAGCCGGTGGTGGTCGAACTCGGCCATGTCGGCAAATATCGCCAAATCCGAAGCACCCGCGAAGCCGCCGAGTGCCTGATGACCGTTTGGCCGCTCAATCGCGGCGATCGCCATCGTGATGCTCTCGACACTTGCCTCAAAGCGCTAGAAGGTTATCGTTCGACAGCGGACGCACGTCGCGCCCTCGTCGAGGCCGCCAGGGAATCGGAAGTTCTGGTTCCCGACGACAGGCTGCCC
Source organism: Mesorhizobium sp. B3-1-7 (assembly GCF_006439385.1). Lineage (NCBI taxonomy): Bacteria > Pseudomonadati > Pseudomonadota > Alphaproteobacteria > Hyphomicrobiales > Phyllobacteriaceae > Mesorhizobium > Mesorhizobium sp. B3-1-7. The sequence goes on along the minus strand of NZ_VFTL01000009.1, from coordinate 61,221 downwards.
GACGGAAAGCTGCACTGAGCATGCTTCTTAACCGGAGGATTCCATGGCGAAGCTGACTTACAAGATCGTCGAGCATGATGGCGGCTGGGCCTACAAGGTCGGCTCAACGTTTTCCGAGACTTTCCGCACGCACCAGGAGGCGCTGCGCGCCGCCGAGATCGCCTCGTCCGAGCAGCAGGTCGCCGGTACCACCGACGGCATCCAATATGAGGACGCCGAAGGCACGTGGCATGACGAGCTTGCCGACGGCCGCGACCGGCCGCAGACCGAAGTCTCCGACTAAGAATTGGAACCGCCCCGCGACCGGCGAAGCCGTAAGGCCTCAGACCGGCCGCCGGTGGCTATGCGGCGCTACTTTCCGCAATAATGGTCGTTGACGTTCTGTTGCGAGTTGGCATCCGGACCGGGTGTGGTGTCGGCGCATGGCCCGATAGCACCGGTACCCCCGTAGGTGGCCAGCCCGGAGCTTCCGTTGATGCTGCCTGTGGTATAGGGATCCACCTGCTCGCTCACGTCGGGACGATGGTCGCGGTGCCACCACCACCAGTCATCTGATGACTGCGCCATGGCCGCGCCACCCATGGCCAGCACCAGCGCCGAAGCTGCAATAAGTCTTGTAAGCATCGGATTTCTCCATTCTCTTGATCGCAAAGTTCGTGGGACCGCAGCCCCACAGCGACAAAAACGAAACCCTGGGTTGGGTGGGAAGGTTCCCCTGGAAATTCCGGGTGGGACAGAATGTCCGACACTTTTGCGTGACGCCGCGTGAAGAGCCGCGAGGCATTGCCGTAGCCGCCGGCCGAAATCAATCCACCTTGGCAAAGGCGCGCTCGGCGATACGCTGGATAAAGCCGACGACCCGTTCGGGGTCCGCAAATTGCGGCATGTGGCCGAGACCTTCGACCCGTTCGAAGTCGAGGCCCCCGATCTTGTCCAGCATCGGTTCGCCATGCACGGCCTCGGCGATCACCCGGTCGCCGGCGCCGAACAGAATGCCTGCCGGCATCGCCATGTCTCGGTAACGCTTTTCGATCTGGCCAAGGTCCCGCTCCACCGCCACGACATCGGTGGATGTGGCGAAATAGTGGGACGGACGCAAGCCGAGCCATCCGCCGCCGCCGATCATGTAGTCCACGGGAACCGCTTGCGGCGCGAAAATGAACCGCAGCGTCGGCTGCGCGTAGCGAAGGCTGAGTGGTATCGCCACCGTATGGGCCAGGGCGCGGCGCAGCAGCCGGGACGGAACATAGAGCAGGTCAAATCCCTGACGACCCGTCGCTTCCAGATGCGTCAGAGGCGAGAGCAGCGCAATGCCGGAAATCGCTGTCGGATGCCCGGTCGCAAGCGCAAGCGCGATGGCCCCACCGAGCGAATGGCCGACGACCAAAGGCCGCTCCAGGCGCAATTCCTCGATGAAGCGCCGCACGATGTCCGCCTGTTCGGGCAGCCGGCCGGTGGCGCCGCTTGCTCGAACCGAATAGCCGGAGCCCGGCCGGTCGAGCGCGATCAGCCGGTAGCCGGCGCCGAAGCGCCCGAACAGCGTGTGGCGGAAATGGTGGAGTTGGGCGCCGAGCCCGTGCACAAAGACGATCGGCCTGCCGTCGCCCTCGTCCACATAGTGGATGCGGTTGCCGTCGATCTCGACGAATTTCCCGCAAGCCGGCACCAGTCTCTCGGCCTTCGCCGCGATCCGCCAGGTCGCAACCATCAGGGCAAGCACGACGATGGCCACCGCAACGAGCAAGCCGGCAACCAGCCACGAGACAACCGATATCAGCATGCTTACACCCCAGGCCGACCGACCGCACCATATCCGCAACGGCCGCCGCCACAAGCGGATATCCGGCTTTCGCATTGCGGCCGGCCGCCGGCCGCGTTATCTCAGGCGACCTTTTGCGCCGGAGCCCGCCATGCCTGAAATCGTCACCGCCGCCATGCTCGTCATCGGCGACGAAATCCTCTCCGGCCGCACCAAGGACAAGAACATCGGCCATCTCGCCGACATCATGACCGCGATCGGCATCGACCTGAAGGAAGTGCGCATCGTCCCCGACGAGGAGGACGAGATCGTTGCCGCGGTGAATGCCGTGCGCGCCCGCTATACCTATGTCTTTACGACCGGCGGCATCGGCCCGACGCATGACGATATCACCGCCGACTCCATCGCCAAGGCCTTCGGCGTGCCCTGCGAATACGACGCCAAGGCCTACGCGCTGCTCGAGGCAAGCTATGCCGGGCGCGGCATCGAATTCACCGAAGCGCGCAAGCGCATGGCGCGCATGCCGCGCGGCGCCGACCACATCGACAATCCGGTCTCCGTCGCGCCGGGCTTCCGCATCGGCAACGTCCATGTCATGGCCGGCGTGCCGTCGATCTTCCAGGCCATGCTCGACAATGTGGTGCCGACGCTCAAGGCTGGCACAAAAATGCTGTCGGCCACCGTGCATTGCCCGTTCGGCGAAGGCCTGATCGGCGGGCCGCTGGCCGATATCCAAAAAGCGCACCCCGACACCATCATCGGCTCGTACCCCAAATATGGCGACGGCAAGTTCTGGACCGAGCTCGTCGTCCGCGCCCGCAGCGAGGAAGCTCTCGAGGCTGCCCGCAAGGACGTCGAGGCGATGGTGGCGAGGTTCGCCGAGGCGGGCTGACCCGGCGGTTCGGCTGGAACCAGTCAACGCGCTGAGGCGTTCCCTTTGCCGCGCGGATGCGCAGGCAAGACAATTGAGGGACCGTTCATGCGCTTCAAGACAATCGTCGCCATTTTGCAGAACGAACAGGACGCCGAGCGCGTGCTCGATTGCGCCATTCCGCTTGCCGACAGGTTCGAGAGCCACCTCGTCGGCATCCATGCCGAGGCGCTTCCCGTGCCCTACACGTCGGCCACCGGCTTCCCGGATACCGAATTCCTGCAGGTCTCGGCCGAGATGAACAAGGAACGCGCCGACAAGTTGCAGGCCTATTTCCTGCAGCGGATCGAGGAATCCGGCCTGTCCTTCGAATGGCGAAGCCTGGAGAGCTTCTCCGGCGACAGCGCGCTGACCGGCATATCGAGCGTGCGCGCCGCCGATCTGATCATCGCCGCCCAGCGCGATGCCGGCGGCGACCCGAGCGCCGACGTCGACACGCTGGTCTACGACGCCGGCCGGCCGGTGCTGGTCGTGCCCCATGCCGGACCGCTGGTCACCACCTTCAGACGTGTGCTGCTTGCCTGGAACGGCAGCAAGGAAGCGGCTCGCGCTGCGTTCGATGCCCTGCCCTTCATCGCCGAGGCCGACAAGACCGACATTCTCGTCATCGATCCGCCGGAGACGCTGGATGAATCTCCGGAAGCCGCCGGCGCCGAGATCGCCGCGGCGCTGTCTCGCCACGGCGCCAATGTCAGCGTCTGCGTGCAGAAATCCGGCGGCACTTCGGTCGACGACATGATTCAGGCCAGGATCGCAGAATCCGGCGCCGATCTTCTGGTGCTAGGCGCATACAGTCACTCCTGGCTGCGCCAGCTTCTGTTCGGCGGCGTCACCCGCACGGTGCTGCGCACCACGAACGTGGCGGCTTTCCTATCGCGTTAGGGTGTATTTCCTGAGTCCACAGCCATCGCCGGCCCTGCCCTTGCCAAGCCTGGCGCTTTCCGGCTAATTCCGCCTGCATTCCAGTGTTTCTGCGCGCCACGGCGCGCCTTGCGGAGTGCGAACCATGTCCCTTCCCGAAAAAGCCTTTCCCGTCTCCTGGGACCAGTTCCACCGCGATGCCCGCGCGCTTTCCTGGCGGCTGTCCGGCGCCAACAAGGGACAGTGGAAAGCAATCGTCTGCATCACCCGCGGCGGCCTGGTGCCCGCGGCCATCATCGCGCGCGAGCTCGGCATCCGCGTCATCGAGACGGTGTGCGTCGCCTCCTATCATGACTATACCAGCCAGGGTCAGCTGCAGGTCCTCAAGGAGATTTCGCCTCCGCTGCTCGCCGATGACGGGGCCGGCGTGCTCATCATCGACGACCTGACCGATACCGGCAAGACCGCCGGTATCGTGCGCGCCATGATGCCCAAGGCGCATTTCGCCACCGTCTATGCCAAGCCGAAGGGCCGGCCGCTGGTCGACACGTTCGTCACCGAGGTCAGCCAGGACACCTGGATCTACTTTCCCTGGGACATGGGCTTCACTTATCAGAAGCCGATCGCGGACGATCACGCCGGCTGAACGGCCATCATATTTTCCAGAGAATCTGCCTCAAACGGCGTCGCGTGGTCGAGTTGACGGGCACGACTACTTTGCGAGACTGACTTTTTCTGGTGGGGTTTTCCGGCGGAGTGAAGTTTTTTACTTTTAAAGCCCACAATTCGTCCTAAGATTCGTAAGGTGGCAAACGATTCTGGAGGCTTGGGGCAGCTTCTTACCATGTTGACGAGGCCAACGACGCACAACCAGATGGCCGAAAGAGTCCGGCGGCTCTTCGGCGTCGCGCCTTGTCGCCTGCAGGTTGCCGCCTTGCCGTGGCGCGAGGGCGAGAACGGCGTCGAGATCATGCTGATCACCAGCCGCGACACCGGGCGCTGGGTGCTGCCCAAGGGCTGGCCGGAGGCCAGGGAGCCGCTTTGCGAGGCGGCTGCCCGTGAAGCAGGCGAGGAAGCCGGGTTGCGCGGCAAGGTATCGCATCTTGAAGCCGGTCGCTATTTCTATGCCAAGGTCCTCGCCTCCGGCGAGGAAGTGCCTTGCGAGGTCCTGGTCTTTCCGCTGCATGTCGACCGTGTCGCGGATCGCTGGAAAGAGAAGCGCGCACGAACGCGCAAATGGGTTGGCCCGAACGAAGCCGTCCGCATGGTCAACGAACCCGACCTTTGCCAAATCATCGCCAGCTTCTGCGCCGCGCCGCGCAAATTCGCCTGATTCAAAGGCAATTCCATGAAAAGTGTGAAGCGGCTAGTTCCCCGACACAGGGATTTTGAAGGGCTGTCGTTGCCTTGTGCAGGATTTCAGCGCAAACGCCGGGGATTGTCGAAGCCGCCCGACCTCGTCATTCCAGGGTCTTCGCAACGGAGCTTCGCTCCTGCTTCGCCCTGGAATGACGATCGCGACGGGCGTTTAGGCCAATCTCCAACGCATGCCCCTGCCAAACGCAAACAGAGCCGACGGGTCAAAATCCCTCTTCTGGGGAACTAACTTCGCCGTGGCCTTCCATCCGGAATGGTGTCATATCGCAAGATCATCAGACGCGGCCGAAATCATCGGAACTGAGCCGGGTCCAACGATCGCCCATCAATCCGCCGATGAAGATGTCGCCGGAGCGGACCGCTTCCGCGACCTCGGCAATGCGCGAGCGGACCATCGTTCCCCCGGCATAGCGGAAGAACACATGCTGGTGGCCGAAGAGCTGCGGCATGAATCGGCTCTGGGACTGCCCGGCAATGCCCACGCATCCTATATCCCGCGCCGCCGCGATGAGAGCATCCAGCGTCGCGCCCCAGTGGGATCCGGACGCCTGGATTTGCAGCAGGTTCGCGACGCCGCCGGCCTGGCCATAAAAAGCGTAGCAGCCCAGCATCTTGCCCGTTTCATCGTAGGTCCCGCCGAAATGGAGTGGCCCGTCGGCTCGTTTCTCGGCCGCCAACGCAAGCAGCCGCGGCAACTCGCCGTCCTTCCAACTCGGTCGCAGGGAGTAATCGGTCATGAGGATTGGCAGTCGCTCCGCAAATCGGACCGCATCGATCGGTTCCCGGTGGATCCGTTGGGAAGACGAGTGCTGGGCCGATGGCTCGAACCTTCTTCTTGCAAGAGCGTCGAATGCTCTCACGCAGGGATCGAGCGCAAGGCGGGGCAGGCCGGGCCATTTACGGCGCAGCGCGGCGGCGGCCATGGCGCCCGGCCGGAAAACACAGGTCCATTCCAGGCAGTGCACCGGCAGGAGCTGATACTTCATCGGACGCGCGAAGGCCAAGGATGTGCGGTTGGCGGAGTCGGTCAGGTAGAGATCGAATTCGCCTTGATGCAGGGTACGCAGCAATTGCGGCCCGGCCCAACCGTGATCGGTATTTGAGTCGGTCATGAAGGGACCGATGATGGCCGCGTTCAACGCGCTTCCGTTGAGCTCGTAGCGGGCTTTCAGAACGCCCATGAAGCCACCTAGGCGGCCCTGCGGATCGATCTGGACAAGAGCCTTGCTCTCATCCCCATCAAGGTAAAGCTCCCTCATGTAGTCGGCCGTCTGCGCGATCGCGCGATCGCGCTGGAGGCGACGATGGCGGAACTTCATCAGGAATAGCGCGGCGACGTGCTCGAGATCCCCGGCGGCCAAAGGCCGAACCGAGCCATGCTGGGACTCCAGCGTCGACGGCGCGGCCACCTTTCCCGGGCCGGTCATGTTTCCCAAAGAAAATCTCCGTTCAACCGGCATTCCCACAGAAACAAAAAATCCTGGAGGCCAGCGCCTATCGCATCCGATTTGCTTTTCTGTAAATATACGACGAATGTTGCTTCAAAAAGCGCGAGACGATCAAATTTAAGAGAGCAACTACTAAAATATTCAATGTATAGAAAGAAAATTGAATAGAACATTATGCAGCCATATCCGCATAACGTGAAGGCGGTTGTAACAGTCGAGTTGGCAGGCGGATCGCTCCGAAGACGATGCTCCGGCTGCGCCCGGCCGGGGCCGGGCGCAGTCCCCTTTCCTCAGGCCACGAGGCCCTTGGTCAATTCGAGCGCCTGACGCTCGAACAGCCGCCGGTAGATGCCGCCGTTCAGCCGGATCAGGTCGTCATGCGAACCTTCCTCTGCGATACGCCCGCGATCGAAGACCAGCAGCCGGTCGAGCGCCCGCACCGTCGAGAGCCGGTGCGCGATCACCAGGGTCGTGCGCCCGATCATCAACCGCTCCATCGCCCTTTGGATCAGCACTTCCGATTCCGAATCCAGGCTCGACGTCGCCTCGTCCAGGATCAGGATGCGCGCGTCGGCCAGAAAGGCGCGGGCGATCGCCACGCGCTGACGCTCGCCGCCCGACAATTTCACGCCACGCTCGCCGACCAGGGTTCCATAGCCCTTGGGCAGGTTGGTGATGAAATCATGCGCGCTGGCGAGTTTGGCCGCATGCTCGATCTCGGCCTGGCTGGCGCCGGGCCTGGCATAGGCAATGTTCTCGGCAAGCGAGCGGTGGAACAGGATCGGCTCCTGCTGGACGATGGCGATCTGGCCGCGCAGCGACGCCTGCTCGACCTGCGAGATATCCTGGCCGTCGATCAGAATCTGCCCGGCATTCACGTCATAAAGCCGCTGGATCAGCTTGACGAAGGTCGTCTTGCCCGAGCCCGAATGCCCGACCAGTCCGACACGCTCGCCGGCCGCGATATCGACCGAGAAATCGCGATAGAGCGGCAGAAGGTGACTGCCGTAGTGGAACGTCACTTTGTCGAAGGCGATGTGCCCATCGGTGATCCGGATCGGCTGAGAACCGGGGCGGTCCTCGATGCCGAGCGGCTCGGACTGGAAGTCGACCAGTTCCTCCATGTCGTTGATTGAGCGCTGCAGGTTGCGGATATGCGTGCCGATGTCGCGCAGATAGCCCTGCAGCACGAAGAACGAGGTCAGCACGAAGGCGACGTCGCCGGCGCTTGCCTGGCCCCAGGCCCACAACATGAGAGCAAGACCGATCACCGCCGCACGCATCAGGAGCAGCAGCGCCCCTTGCGTGGTGCCGTTGGCGGTGCCGCGCATCCAGGTGCGTCCGGTGCGCAGGCGCCATTTGGCGACGACGCGCGCCAGCCGCGCTTCCTCGCGCGCCTCCGCGCCGAAGCCCTTGACGACGGCATTGCAGCTCACCGCGTCAGCCAGCGAGCCGCCCAGCCGCGTGTCCCAGCTGTTGGCGAGCCGCGCGGCAGGCGCGACATAGCCGAGCGACAGCATCGCCGTGACCGCGATGAACAGCACCGAACCGGCGGCCACCACAGCCCCCATCAGCGGCCAGAACCAGCCGAGCAGCAGCGTCGAACCGACGAGCATGACGACCGACGGCAGAAGCGCGATCAGGATCGTGTCGTTGAGCAGGTCCAGCGCCCACATGCCGCGCGTTATCTTGCGCACCGTCGATCCGGCAAAGCTGTTGGCGTGCCAGTCCGTCGAGAAGCGCTGCACCCGATGGAAGGCATCGGCGGCAATGTCCGACATCATCTTCAGCGTCAGCTCGACGATCCACAGGAAGGCGGCGTTGCGCAGCACGACGCCTGCCAGCGCCAGCGCCATCAGGGTCGAGAACGCCGTCATCGCCGCATTCCAGGCGACTGCGTCGGTTCCGGCGCCGCTGGCGACCGCATCGACCAGGCGGCCTGAATAAAAGGGTGTCAGCACGTCGGCGAGCGTCGAGAGCAGGAAGGCGCCCATGATGAGCGAGAGCCGCCACGGCTGGTGGCGCCAGTGACTGAACGTAAAACCAAGCACACTGCGAAAGGCGCTCGCGCGCAGGTCGATCTTGAAACGAGCCATGATGTCATCCAGGCGCAAACGAGCCCGGTCCCGGTAAAATCAAATTGGAAAACCCGCGTCCGCGCGTTGCGGCGTCTCTGAAAGCGGGAGGTTCAGTATGGTAGGCCGCCCGCCCGAAGGCGGCGACCGGCAGCGGCAAACGCCTCTCCTGCATCCAGCTTTCCGATCATCTTCGGAAAGCCTGAGCAGACCTAGGCTTCGCGGCCTCGCGTAACGATGTCAAATCCTGCCATACGGTCCTCCCGGAAGGGAATCGCGGAAACGCCCTTATAGGGAGGCATCAGCCGATCGCCAAGTCGGCCCGTCACGGAAATGGCATCTGGTCCGAGCACTGAGACGAATTTGCAACAACGGCGGGTTGTGCCAGGCCTCAGGCAGCGGGTGAGCGATCCAGTCGCATGTAGCGCCCTTCCGCCCGGAATCCGAACTTCTGGTAGAGGCTGTGAGCGTCACTGGTCGTGAGGCTCCAATGAGAAACCGTCTTCATATCGGGATGATCTAGCAGTGCCTGCACAAGCCGTTTGCCGATGCCATGCCCACGACGCTCCGGCCAGACGATGACGTCGGCAAGATAGGCAAAGACCGTGTAGTCGGTGATCGCGCGGGCGAAGCCGACCTGCCTGCCGTCGAGATAGGCGCCGACGCAAAGCGAATTGTCGAAGGCGCGACGGTTCGCCTCGTCGGTTCGCGACGCTCCCCAATAGCTTTGCATGAGCTGGTCGGAGGTCGCCCGGAAATCGATCCGCGACAGGTCGAAACTGATTTCGATATCCTGCATGCGCGGCGCAATCTCGCGGACTAGCCGCGATCCCGGAACCGGTTGGTGATCGGATAGCGGCGGTCGCGGCCGAAATTCTTCCGTGTGATCTTGACGCCGGGCGCCGCCTGGCGGCGCTTGTATTCGGCGATGTAGAGCAGGTGCTCGACGCGTGCCACCGTGGCCCGGTCGTGGCCGCGCGCGACGATGTCGTCGACGCTCATCTCGTTCTCCACCAGGCATTCCAGAATGTCGTCCAGCACCGGATAGGGCGGCAGCGAATCCTGGTCGGTCTGGTTTTCGCGCAGCTCCGCCGATGGCGCCTTGTCGATGATGTTGTTCGGGATGACCTCGCCGGAGGGTCCGAGCGCGCCCGGCGGCACGTGCGAATTGCGCCAGCGCGACAGCGCATAGACCTGCATCTTGTAGAGATCCTTGATCGGGTTGAAGCCGCCGTTCATGTCGCCGTAAAGCGTGGCGTAGCCGACCGACATCTCGCTCTTGTTGCCGGTGGTGACCACCATAGAGCCGAACTTATTGGAGATCGCCATCAGGATCGTGCCGCGGGCGCGGCTCTGCAGGTTCTCCTCGGTGATGCCTTCCTGGGTGCCTTCGAAGAGCTGGGTCAGCGCGTGCTTGAAGCCTTCGACCGGCTCGGAGATCGGCACGATGTCGTAGCGGCAGCCGAGCGCTCTGGCGCAGTCCTCGGCGTCCTTCAGCGAATCCTTCGACGTATAGCGGTAGGGCATCATGACGGTCCGCAACCGCTCTTCGCCCAGCGCATCGACGGCCAAAGCCGCGCAGATTGCCGAGTCGATACCGCCGGAGAGACCGAGCACGACGTTCTTGAAACCGTTCTTGTTGACGTAGTCGCGCAGGCCGAGCATGCAGGCGCGATAATCAGCCTCTTCGCGCTCGGGGATCTTCGACATAGGACCTTCCGAGCAGACCCAGCTGTCTCCCTTTCTTTTCCAGGTGGTGACGTCGACCGCGTCCTCGAACTGGCTCATCTGGAAGGCGAGCGTCTTGTCGGAACCTATTGCAAACGACGCGCCGTCGAAGATCAGCTCGTCCTGTCCGCCGAGCTGGTTGGCGTAGATCATCGGCAAGCCGGTTTCGATGACCTGCCTGATGACGATCTGGTGGCGGACGTCGATCTTGGCGCGGTAATAGGGCGAGCCGTTCGGCACCAGCAGGATCTCGGCGCCGCTTTCGGCCAGCGTCTCGCAGACGGCGATGTCGCCCCAGATGTCCTCGCAGATCGGAACGCCGATGCGCACGCCGCGGAAATTGACCGGCCCCTGCAGCTCCGGTCCGGCCTGGAACACGCGCTTCTCGTCGAACTCGCCATAGTTCGGCAGATCGAGCTTGTAGCGCTCGGCGATGATCTTGCCACCGTCGGCGAAGACGATGGAATTATGCGTGCCGGTCTTGCGCTTCAGCGGCGTGCCGATGATGACGCCGGGGCCGCCGTCGGCCGTGTCCTTGGCGAAATCCTGCGCCGCCTTCTCGCAAGCCTTCAAGAAGGACGGCTTCAGCACCAGGTCTTCCGGCGGATAACCGGCGAGGAAGAGCTCGGTGTAGAGCACCAGATCGGCGCCCTGGCGCGCCGCGTCCGCCCTCGCCTCGCGCGCTTTGGCCAGATTGCCGGCAACGTCGCCGACGGTCGGGTTGAGCTGGGCAACGGCGATGCGCAGGATATCGGGAGCGGTCTTGGTCATGGAACGGATTTAGCGTGGCTGAAATCGCCCCGCAATGGCGATTGCTTGTGCCAATCCAAGGTGCGCACGAATGCGCTCAGCCTAATCGCCCATGTACTCGCGCAACGCCTCCGCCGACCGGTTCTCGCCGATCGACATCGCCAGGATGCGCGAGATGTGGCGGCGCGGCAGGCCGGTCTCGGCCGACCATTGGTTGATCTGCGCCTGGATCTTGTCGAGATCGCGCTTCGAGGTCGGGTTCTCGGCGATATCGAGGCCAGCGTCGCGCAAAGCCGCCGCCATGTCGGTGGAGACGACAAACGTGTCCCATTCCATCCAGCGCAGAAAATACTGTCCGGTGTTGCCGCCGAGCCGGCTGCCATGCTTGGCCAGATAAGCGGTCAGGCCGACCTGATCGTCCGCCGGCCAGGAGGCGATGAATTTGCCGAAGCTGCCATTCTCCTTCGAGACGCGATCGACGAAAGCGGCATTGTCGCGCACCGATTTGATCTTCTGCGGATTGCGCACGATGCGGCTGTCGGACGCCAGATCGTGCCAGAAGTCGTCCGGCTGGAACAAGAGCCGCTTCGGTTCGAAGCCGAGGAACGCTTCCTCGAAACCCGGCCATTTCTGTTCGATGACGCGCCACACGAAACCGGCGGCGAAAATGCGTTCGGCCATGGTCGAGAGAATGCGGTCGTCAGGGATTTTCGCCACCGCGGTGTTGTCGGGCGCCGGGCCGAGCAACGGCGCCAACACGGCCTCCCCGCCCTTGCGCTTTGCCGCACGCGCATGGATTTTCTGGAATTCGAGCATCGTTTTCCTCGCCTGTTCGCCGCAATCTAGCACTTCACGTCCGGCCCGGCAGCCTCTACCTCTATCGACGCCCGGCCGAAGGAGAAGGCAGATGAACAAGATCGTCGAGGACATGGCGAACCGTTTGCTCAAGCGAAAGCCGGAAGGTTTCGGTCCGCTCGAGAGCCGCGTGCTGCAGTCGACCCTCGAGCGCACCACCATCGCGCGCGACACCAACAAGGCCGTCGCCTTCCACGAGACTTATGGCGACCGCGTCGCCGACAGCATCGCCAGGATCGGCGGCTCCTGGTCGTTCATCCTCGGCTTCCTTGCCTTTCTCGTTATTTGGACCGTCGGCAATGTGTGGCTGCTCACGCGCGACGCCTTCGACCCCTACCCTTTCATCTTCCTCAACCTTGTTCTGTCGATGCTGGCGGCGATCCAGGCGCCGGTGATCATGATGTCGCAGAACCGCCAGACCGAGCGCGACCGCATCGACGCGGCGCATGACTACGAGGTCAACCTGAAGGCCGAGATCGAGATCATGGCCCTGCATGAAAAGCTCGACGAGTTGCGCCACAGCGAGATCATCGGCATGCGTGACGAAATCCTGCGCATGGCCGAGCAGATCAGGCGTATCGACGAGAAACTGTCGGCGCGGTCCGCAACAGAATGAGCGAGACCATCCACCACCTCATCGAGCAATATGGGCTGATCGCGGTCTTCCTGGGTTGCGTCGCCGAAGGCGAAAGCGCCGCGATCCTCGGCGGCTTCTTCGCTCATCAGCATGTTTTCGTGTTGTGGCAGACTTTCCTCGCCGCCTTTGTCGGCGCCTTCGCCGGCGACACCTTCTTCTTCACCATGGGGCGCAGCTTCGCCGAACATCGCTATGTGAGACTGTTGCGCAGGCGTCCGGGCTTCAGCCGCGCCTACCGCCTGCTCAACACCCATCCCAATATTTTCGTGCTGACCAACCGCTATATCTACGGCATGCGCCTGGTCGGCGGCATCGCCGCCGGCCTGTCGACCGTGTCCATGCCGCGTTTCGTCATCCTGAATGCCATCTCGTCCGCGGCCTGGGCGGCCCTGTTCAGCGGCATAGGCTATGTCTTCGGCCTGGGCGCGGAGCACATGGTGGGCGAGGCGTTTGCTCGCCATGAGCGCCTGCTCATCGCCCTTGGGGTCGGCATCGTTGTCGCCGTGGTCGCCTGGTTGGTAGGCCATCACTTCGCGAAGCGCGAACGCGCCAGGGAAAACCGGGCGGAATCGTGATCAATCCGCGAGGATCAGATCGGCGCGCCGACAAGGCGTTCGATGAGGGCGACGCCCCAGACGCCGCCGGCGATCACGATCGAAATCAGCACCGCCAGCGAGCCGCAATCCTTGGCAAGCTGGATGTCGATGTGGAACTCGCGCGAGATCGCGTCGCAGGCCGCCTCGATACCGGTGTTGAGCACTTCGACCATGATCAGCAGCAGCACCGCGCCGATCAGCAGGGCATAGCCGCGCCAGGAGACCGAGATGAACCAGCCGGCCGGCAAGGCAAGAGCAAGCAACAGCAATTCCTGCTGGAACGCCTTTTCGTGGGCGGCCAGCTTGCGGAAAGCCCGCACCGAATTGATGAAAGCATCGATCAGCCGCTGCATGCCTCTGCCCCTTTGCGAGTCACCGGCAGGGGATATCGCAATGGCGGGATCAAGGGAATAAGGCAGCCGCCGCAAAATTCATCCGTCCGCGACCTTTATCGACGGCGTTGATTTCTCGAACTGCGGCAACCCATCCTCGATCGAATAATAATCGCCCTTGTCGCTGACGAAGATGTGGCAGTCGCCCTGTAGGCTCGTCGGTTCGTCGAAAGACCCGGCCAGAACCGACACATACGCGTTGTCCCTTGGCTTCCAGAACAGCGCCGATCCACATGTCTTGCAAAAGCCGCGCTTGGCAAAATCGGAGGCTTCGTACCAGGTGAGGTTTTCCGCGCCGGTAATCGCGATATTGGCATCTGGAACATTGGTCGCCGCGTAGAAATGCCCGCTCTGCTTGCGGCACTGCGAGCAGTGGCAATAGACGACGCCGCGCAACGGCCCGCTCGTCCTGAAACGCACCGCCCCGCACAGGCACGATCCGCTATGGTTTTCGTCCATTCCGGCCTCCGTCGACATCATCTGTCCCGTTCTTTGCGGAATAGAATTTCAGTTTTGAAATGGCTGGGCACCGGCAAATGCGACACCGGAGCGACGCGTTTCAGAAGCCGCGCCTGCACCCGCTTTGCACCCTGTGGTAGCAGAGACAATGAGGAAATGCCGGCTATTAAGGAAACTTTAGCGGGACCGCATTTATGATTCCCACAAGCAATGGTCGTGTTGGGGACGCGCCATCGCAACCGCAATTCTGATTCAAATCCCCGCGTAAGCGACTCCCGGCGGTGGCAGGTCTCCGGTCGCACTGAAGGGGAAGTGAAAACAACATGCAGCCGGCAGCCATTTCGACCGACAGGAATACCGACATCGCCAGCACCATCGTGGCGACGATGCGACAGCTCGGCGTGCTCGGCCTGCCGCGCAACTATGAAATCTTCTACGAGGCGCTGAGCGGCAGCAATCGCGAGCTCAGCCTTGCCGTCGTCTCGTTGAACAACCGTCCCACCCAGGAGGACCTCGATCGCATCGGGCGGACCTTCTTCCCGCAGCACCACGGCCCCACCATTGTCGAGCACGCCCGCGAGATGGTGGCCAAGGAGCTTGAGGACATTGCCATGCTGTTGCGCAATGAGCACTCGCATATCGAGAAGTACGGCCGCATCCTCGACGAGACATCGAGCGGCCTAAGCAATCGCAGCCTGCTTTCTCAAGAGCTCCTGCAAAAGATCGCCGGCGCGATGTCGGCCGCCACCAACTCGACGATCGACCACGGCCGCCAGATCGCCAGCACGCTCAGCGAAAAGACGGCCGAGCTTGAAAGCGTCAAGTCGAAGCTCGAGGAATACAAGCGGCTGGCCGACACGGATCCGCTCACGCAGCTGTGGAACCGCCGCGCCTTCGACAAGGAGATCACCCGGATCTACAACAGCAATCGCGGCATCCTGTTCAACGCCTTGATCCTTGCCGATATCGACCATTTCAAGGATATAAACGATCGCTACGGCCATCCGGTCGGCGACAGGATCCTGCAGATCATCGCCGAGATCTTCCAGTCCAGCGTGCGTTCCGACATATTTGTCGCGCGCACCGGCGGCGAGGAGTTCGCGCTTATCGTCGAGGGCGCCAGCGAGGAAGCCACTTACGAGATCGCCGAGCGCATCCGCGCGCTCATCGAGCAGACCCCGTTCGCCAGCAGCCAGAGCGGCATCAACTACGGCACCGTTACCGTATCGCTGGGTATCTGCATGGCTTCGGAGGCGGAAAGCCCCGAAGACCTCTACACCAAGGCGGACCGGGCGCTTTATCGCTCCAAGGTCGGCGGCCGCAACCGCGTCACCAGGCATTCGACGACGGCGGGCCGCCCCGCCAAGGGCTGGCTGCTTTACAAGAAAGACTGACAAGCCCCTTTCCAGACGAATTTTTGTGGATTATATTTTCCATAGAAATGAAAAGGGTGCGCTCATGCAACGTCCAGTCGCGGCCGCGACGGCGGCCGAAAACGCCGTCATCACCAAGGCCACGCTGCGCGCGGCCGACCTGCTCGACATCACCGCCAGGACGCTCGCTTTGGTCATCGGCGTGTCGGAAGCGACGGTCTCGCGCATGCGCCGGCAGGAATTCCTGCTTGAACGCGGCACCAAGCCGTTCGAGCTGGCGGTGCTGTTCGTTCGCCTGTTCCGCTCGCTCGACGCCATCGTCGGCGGCGACGAGACCGTCGCCCGGGCGTGGCTGAAGAGCCCCAACACCACGCTCGACGGCACGCCGCTCGAGAAAATCCTGACGATTGCCGGACTTGTCGATGTCATTGCCTACCTGGACTCCCGGCGCGCTCTCGTCTGAGGCCGTCAAGCTCGAAGGCAAGTACTGGCGGATGGTCGAGGCGCAGCACCGTGTCTCGACCCTCAAGCTCGTCGACACGCTCGACGAGCAGGCGCTGCTGGAGGACCTCATCGAGGACACCAAGCCGCAGATCCCGATGGAATGCCGCCATCTTCATTACCTGCTGGCGACGCCTTTTCGCTATGGCTCCGTCTACCCATACGGCTCGCGCTTCCGCCGCGCCGGCAAGACCAAAGGCGTCTACTATGCCGCCGAGACGGTGCTGACGGCGGTGGCGGAAATGGCCTTCTACCGCTTGCTGTTCTTCGCGGAATCGCCCGCGACGCCATGGCCGAACGACGCCGCGGAATACACCGCCTTCGCCGCCGCGATAAAATGCGATCGCGCGATCGACCTGGCACGGCCGCCGCTCGATCGCGACGAGAAAGCCTGGACCCAGCCCACCGATTACACCGCCTGCCAGGCGATCGCCGATGTCGCGCGCGAAGCCGAAATGCAGGCGATCCGCTATCGCTCGGTGCGCGATCCGAAGGGCGCCAACATCGCGCTGTTGACATGCAAGGGGTTTGCCAGGCCAAAGCCGCTGGAGCCGCAGACTTGGCGCATCCGTATTGGCTCGTTCGGCATCCAGGCGATCTGTGAATTTCCGGACAAGCGGCTCGAATTCTCGCGCACCGCCTTTGCCGATCCGCGACTGGCCGTCATGCGCTGGGAGCGCCGCTGAAGTTCCTGCTAGGCCAGGATGTTGACCGCCCGCGCGGCCACCAGCGCGATCGTCAACAGCGAGATCATCGCCTCGGCCATCATCAGCAGCTTCGCGCGCTGCGTGAGCGGCAAGGTGTCGGTCGGCGAGAAGGCCGTGGCATTGGTGAAGGCCAGGAAGACATAGTCGACGAAACCCGGCAGCCAGCCCTGTATCTCGCGATCGGGCAGCGTCATTTGCGGGAACAGGAAGTCGGCCTGCGCACGCTTGACCAGACCACAGGTAGGCGGACCGCCCCGGTCGGTGCTCCAGAACCACAGCGCAAAGACGATCACATTGGTGACCCAGATGTTGAGCGCGTCGACGAGCAGCGTCGTGCCGGCGCCGGCATGCCCTTCCAGCAGCGCCCGCACCAGGTAAACCAGCGACCCGCAATTCATGATGCTGATGACGCCGGTCATCACCAATGCCGTGCGGCGGATATAGAGGCGCAATTGGCCGATCGCGTACCAATGCTCGTGATCGACTGCCTTGCGCGTCGCCATTTGCGTCCAGGCCGTCGCGATCGACAGGGGCACCAGCAGCGCCGCTTCCACCGTCGGGGCGAGCCAGCGCGGACCGAAGGACAGGTTGTTGATGACCAGAAGCTGAAGGCAGATGATGACGAGAACCGCGGCGCGCGCCGACCAGAAATCGAGCCCGCGGTGATGAATGACGGCATGCTGGTGGCGCATGGAGGCACCTGTATTGCTGGAACGGCGGCGCCCCTGGGCCGGCTCCGGCAACGATCAGCCGGCGGTCCCTGCCCGAAGCGCCGGCGACGGGTTCCATAGCAATCTTGGCTTTACAATGTTGCGGCAGCATACATTTTCGTAAGCTTTTGCTATCGGACTGTTCAGCAATCCACCGGTGTGATTTTAGGCCCGCATGTCGAGAACCAGCGAA
This sequence comes from Mesorhizobium sp. B3-1-7, assembly GCF_006439385.1. Taxonomy (NCBI): domain Bacteria; kingdom Pseudomonadati; phylum Pseudomonadota; class Alphaproteobacteria; order Hyphomicrobiales; family Phyllobacteriaceae; genus Mesorhizobium; species Mesorhizobium sp. B3-1-7. The sequence goes on along the minus strand of NZ_VFTL01000009.1, from coordinate 43,869 downwards.
TCCGTGAATGTCTGGCCTGCCGCGGCCGCGGCTGAAGACGATCTGTCTTCGATCTGGAACAGCCTGGTCCGGCACCCATGGCGATTGCTGGCGCTTTTGTGTCTGATTCAGATCGCCTGCTGGACCGTGATGCCGGCGATCGTCAATGTTGGACCGCCGCGCGACGTCGTCGAAGGTTTCCTGTGGGGTCGCGAATGGGTGCTGCTGACCTACAAGCACCCGCAGCTTCCCTGCTGGCTGCTCGAGATCAGCCATCTCCTGACCGGCTCGTTCCGCTGGCCGCAATACATGCTGTCGCAGCTGATGGTTTCGACGACTTTTGTCCTGGTCTATCTGCTCGCGCGCGACATCATGGGCCCGACCCGTGCGCTCGCCGCCGTGTTGTTGATGCCCGCGATCTATTTCTTCGGCTGGCCCACCCCGCAATTCAACCATGACTACGCGCAGATGCCTTTCTGGGCCGCGACCTCTTGGCTGCTATGGCGCGCGGCGCGCGACGGGCGGCCGGGCTGGTGGCTCGCCCTCGGCCTCGTTGCCGGCGTTGGGCTCTACGCCAAGTTCTCGACGGCTCTTCTGCTGGCCTTCGGCGGCATCTGGATTTTGTGCGACACCCGTGCCCGAAGCCGGCTCGCCACGCCATGGCCGTGGCTCGGCCTCGCGGTTTTTCTTGGCGTCGTGGCGCCGCTGGCGGTGGCGCTCGTCCGCCTCGATTTCCTGCCGCTGACCTATGCCGAGCATCGTAACGCCTGGGTGATCGCCAACCGCGCCCGGCTCTACTATATCGGCGTTCAGCTTGCCGGGCTTGCCGCTGTTCCCGTCGTTCTGGCTATTTCCGGCCTGTTGCGACGGCAGCCCAGGCCCGTGCAAGACCCCTTGCCGGCCTACCTTGCTCCCGAGCGGCGCGCGGTTGCCTACCTGGCATGGATGGGTCTAGGGCCGGCGCTCCTGATCATGGCCGCATCGCTGTTTACCGGCACCGGCGAAGCCTGGGGCGCGACGATGTACAATCTCGTCGGCGTCCTGGCGATCGCGCTTCTGGGCCGGCGGCTGGGACCAACGGAATTGCGCCGGCTGGCGGTGCTGGCGCTGCTATGCGTGGTCGGCGTGTCGAGCGCCTATGCGGCGACCCGCTGGACCAGTTGCAACATACTCGGCCGACTGCAGCCAATGTGCTGGCCGGCGCGGCCGATTTCGCTGACGGCCGATGCAATCTGGCACGAGGCGGTGTCCGCGCCGCTGGGCATTGTCGGCGGCGACGATGGCACGGCCAGGCTTGCCGGACTGGAAGCCCCGGACCAGCCTTCGATCTTCACGACCCTCGACAGGCGTCTCGCCCCCTGGATCACGGACCAGCGGCTGCGGGATCAGGGCATGCTGCTTGTATGGCCGCGCGGCTGGAAACTTTCTCCGCAACAGGAGGCCTGGACCGCTGGCCTGCCGGTCAAGACGGTGGCATTCAACTGGTCGCTCAAGGGACCGCCCCTGGAGATCAACTTTGCCGTCATTCCGCCCGGTAGAACCAGCTTCCCGGGCAATCCTCCCGGACCGCCCGATCCGGAATGAGCCGACCCCGAATAGCCGGCGGTTGAAACCTACCTGCCCAAATTGAAAAGGCGCCGGCTTCGCGCCAGCGCCTCCGATGATGATCCGGCATCAGGCCCTGTTCAGGCGATGGCGGCCTGCTTGTGCTGCACCGGGTGGCTCTTCTTGAGCAGGTCCGAGACGAGGAAGGCGAGCTCGATCGCCTGATCGGCGTTGAGGCGCGGATCGCAATGGGTGTGGTAGCGGTCCTGCAGGTCTTCCGCCGTGATGGCGCGGGCGCCGCCCGTGCATTCGGTAACGTTCTTGCCGGTCATCTCCACATGGATGCCGCCCGGATGCGTGCCTTCGGCGCGGTGCACCTCGAAAAAGGTCTGCACTTCCTTGAGGATGCGATCGAACGGCCGCGTCTTGTAGCCCGCCGCCTCGATCGTGTTGCCGTGCATCGGATCGGACGACCACACGACGTTGCGACCTTCCTTCTTGACCGCCCGAACCAGCTTCGGCAGGTGCTCGGCGACCTTGTCCGAGCCGAAGCGCGCGATCAGCGTCAGGCGGCCCGGCTCGTTGTCGGGGTTGAGCAGGTCGATGAGTTCCATGAGGCCGTCCGGTGTCAGCGACGGACCGCATTTCAGGCCGAGCGGATTCTTGATGCCGCGGCAATATTCGATATGCGCGTGATCCGGCTGGCGGGTGCGGTCGCCGATCCAGATCATATGGCCCGAGGTCGCGTACCAGTCGCCGGAGGTCGAATCGACGCGCGTCAGCGCCTCCTCGTAGCCGAGCAGCAGCGCCTCGTGGCTGGTGTAGAAATCCGTCTCGCGCAGCGCGAAATTGGTTTCCGACGTGATGCCGACCGCGCGCATGAACTCCATTGTCTCGGTGATGCGGTTGGCGAGCGCACCGTATTTCTCGCCTTGCGGGCTGTCGGCGACGAAGCCGAGCATCCAGCGATGCACATTCTCCAGGCTGGCATAGCCGCCCTGCGCGAAGGCGCGCAGAAGGTTGAGCGTCGCGGCCGACTGGCGGTAGGCCATCTCCTGCCGGGCAGGATCCGGAATGCGCGACTTTGCGTCGAACTCGATGCCGTTGATGATGTCGCCGCGATAGCTCGGCAGCGTCACGCCGGCCTTGGTCTCGTTGTCGGACGAGCGCGGCTTGGCGAACTGGCCGGCGACGCGGCCGACCTTCACCACCGGCTGCGCGCCGGCGAAGGTGAGCACCACCGACATCTGCAGGAAGACGCGGAAGAAGTCGCGTATGTTGTCGGCGCCATGCTCGGCAAAGCTCTCGGCGCAGTCGCCGCCCTGGAGCAGGAAGGCTTCGCCGGCGGCCACCGCCGCCAGCTGCTTCTTCAGCTTGCGCGCCTCGCCGGCAAAAACCAGCGGCGGGAAGGTGGCAAGCTGTGCTTCCGTGGCCTTCAGAGCGGCAAGGTCCGGATAGGCCGGGACCTGCTTGATCGGCTTTGCTCTCCACGAATTCGGCGACCATTTCGTCATCGCTGCACCCAAACGCCCTTTCGGAGCAACCCCCGGGAAAACTGTGAAATTTCCGTCGGAATTGCGTCAAAACAAACCGGCGAACGCGCTTGCCCGCCATTCCAGCCTCGATAAGAGGTCGCGGCTCCTTACACGAAGCCGATTGCCTATTCTAGCCGGGTTTTTCAGCAGTGGCGAATGGTTCCACCGCCTCGCTATGCCGTGTCCGCCAGCGCGAGCAGGAACAAGCCCAACCCCAACAACAGGCAAGATGGGCTGTAAAGCAGGCTGTCATATCTGGCGAAACGCGTGTTCCTGACCCGCTTGAACAGCCCGAAATATCGCGACCAGCTCAATGCCCGCAGGGTGAATATGGCCGCCCACAGGATAAGGGCCGTCTTCAGCAGCCAGTGCGGCAGCGGCAGGCGGATCAGGCCGGCGAAACCAAGAAGGAGAAGCAGGACCAGCGCCAGGACCAGACCGACCGCCAGGGCACCGACGGCCGTCTCCTTCACCGCCGGACTGCCGTCCTCGCGTTGAGGCAGTGAAACGCCGGCGCCGATGCGGCCGCCGAAGGCCCAGTAGACATGGAATCCGGCGCCAAGCATCAGCACGGCCGAACAGGCAGCGACAACCGCGGTTTCCATGCCTATCTGCCGGCGTCCTTCAGACGTCTGAGCTGGCGGCCAAGACCGCCCGTCAAATCGAGCGCGAGCATGCGAAGCAGCGCAATGGCGCTCCACAAGGGCCGTTCCGCGAAAGGTTTGTTGCTGTTGTGCTCAAGCAGGGGATGGGTGAACAACGCCGCAAGGTAGAAGACGGGAATGATGACCAGAAAGGCCCACCACGTCACGAGGAAGGATGCCGCGACGCCGGCGATCGGCGCAAAGAAGAGGCCGAGGTAATGGATAAAGCGGGTTGAAGGTTTTGAATGGCCGGCAAGGTAACCGAGCCAGTATTCATCGAAAGTTTGCGGGTTCATAAGCAGCCCCTGCAGCGATGATTAGATTGGCCTATTGAAGCTCTCAAGTACAAATACTGCAATGGTCATAATCGTCGCACGCCCTGCAAGTGCGCTCGTTCTTTCGGGTGGGTTACTATTTCCTTGCGAGGGTGCGCCTGCCGCTGCAACAGGCCGCAGGCCTGGTTCACGTGCCTATGCGGCCTTGTCGACGAGCCGGGCCAGTTGCGTCATCACCACCGCCGATCCCGCCAGGCGTTTTTCGGCATTCGGCCAGTCGCGCATGAAGACGACGCTATGGTCGGCGCGGATCTTGGCCAGCGAGCCCTGCTCGCCGATGAACTTGACCAGCCCGACCGGATTGGGGAACTCGCGCTTGCGGAAATGGATGACGACGCCCTTGGGCCCGGCATCGAGCTTCTCGACATTGGCCTTGCGGCAGAGCGCCTTGATGAAGACGATCTTCAACAGATGCGTCACCTCTTCCGGCAGCGGCCCGAACCGGTCGATCAGCTCGGCGCCGAAGCCGTCGATCTCCTCCGTGGTTTCGAGATCGCCGAGGCGCCGGTAGAGCGCCATGCGGAGCTGCAGGTCCGGCACGTAGCTTTCCGGGATCATCACCGCGGTGCCGACCGCGATCTGCGGCGACCAGCCGCCGTCCTGCGCCTCGCCGGTATCCTTCACCTCGGCCACCGCCTCTTCCAGCATCTGCTGGTAGAGCTCGAAACCGACCTCCTTGATATGGCCCGACTGCTCTTCGCCCAAAAGATTGCCGGCGCCGCGGATGTCGAGGTCGTGGCTGGCGAGCTGGAAACCGGCGCCCAGCGTATCGAGCGACTGCAGCACCTTCAGCCGGCGCTCGGCCGTATCGGTGAGCTTGCGGTTGGCCGGCAGCGTGAACAGCGCGTAGGCGCGCACCTTGGAACGGCCGACGCGGCCGCGCAGTTGGTAGAGCTGCGCCAGGCCGAACATGTCGGCGCGATGGACGATCAGCGTGTTGGCGGTCGGGATATCGAGCCCGGATTCAACGATGGTGGTCGACAGAAGCACATCGTACTGGCCGTCGTAGAAGGCGTTCATGATGTCGTCGAGCTCGCCCGGCGGCATCTGGCCATGCGCCACCGCCACCTTCAGCTCCGGCACGGATTCCTTCAGGAAATCATGGATTTCCGAAAGGTCACTGATCCGCGGCACGACATAGAAGGAATGGCCGCCGCGATAGCGCTCGCGCAGCAGCGTCTCGCGGATGACCAGCGGATCGAAGGGCGAGATGAACGTGCGCACCGCCATGCGGTCGACCGGCGGCGTCGCGATCAGCGACAGTTCGCGCACGCCGGTCAGCGCCAGTTGCAGCGTGCGCGGGATCGGCGTCGCCGAAAGCGTCAGCACATGCACGTCGGACTTGAGGTCCTTCAGCCGCTCCTTGTGCTTGACGCCAAAGTGCTGCTCCTCGTCGATGATCAGCAGGCCGAGACGCTTGAACGAGATCGAAGACCCAAGCAGCGCATGCGTGCCGACGACGATGTCGACCGTGCCCTTGGCAATGCCCTTCTTGGTTTCCGCCAATTCTTTTGAGCCCACCAGGCGCGACGCCTGCGCGATGCGGATCGGCAGGCCCGAAAAGCGCTGCGAGAAGGTCTTGAAGTGCTGCCGCGACAACAGCGTCGTCGGCACCACGACCGCGACCTGGAACCCTTCCATGGCCGCGATGAAGGCGGCGCGCAGCGCCACTTCCGTCTTGCCGAAGCCAACGTCGCCGCAGACCAGCCGATCCATCGGCTTGCCGGCGCCGAGATCATCCATGACGGAATCGATCGCCGTCTGTTGGTCGTCGGTCTCCTCATAGGGGAAACGCGCCGCGAACTCGCCATAAAGCCCTTCGGCCGGGATCATAGCGGGCGCTGCACGCATCTGCCGCTCGGCGGCGATGCGGATCAATTGCCCGGCCATGTCGAGCAGGCGCCGCTTCAGCCGCGCCTTGCGCGCCTGCCAGGCGCCGCCACCCAGCTTGTCGAGCGTCGCTTCGGCCGAATCGGAGCCATAGCGCGACAGAAGCTCGATATTCTCGACCGGCAGGAACAACCGGTCGTCGCCGGCATAATGGATTTCGAGGCAGTCATGCGGCGCACCGACCGCTTCGATGGTGCGCAAGCCGATGAAGCGGCCGATGCCATGGTCGGCATGGACGACGATGTCGCCCGCCGACAGCGACGAGGCCTCGGCGATGAAGTCGGAAGCCTTCTTCTTGCGCTTCGAACGCCGGATCAGCCTGTCGCCAAGGATATCCTGCTCGGCAACGACGACCATATCGTCGGTCTCGAAACCGGATTCGAGCGGCAGCACGGCAAGACCAGCCTGCCCCGGTTCCAGTTTTTCAACGTCGGCAAGCGTCGCGACCGGCTTCAGGTTGCCGAGGTGATGTTCGGCGAGGATCTGGCCAAGACGGTCGAGCGAACCTTCCGTCCAGCCGGCGACGATGACGCGGCGGCGCGCGGCGCGCTCGTCGGCAATGTGTTTTACGACGACGTCGAAGACATTGATGTTCGGGTCGGCGCGCTCCTCGGCAAAACTGCGGCCTTGCCGCGAGCCGCAGTGGAAAACCTTCTTGGCGCCGACATCCGGCGAGTCGAAGACCGTGAAGTCGATGTCTTCGCGCGGACCGAGCGAAGCCTTGAGATTGTCCGGCGACAGATAGAGCAGGTCCGGCGCCACCGGCTTGTAGGGCACGGCGTCCTTCAGCGCGCTGTCGGCCTGTTTCCGGCGCGCCTCGTAGTGGTCGAGGATCAGCGTGTGGCGCTCGGCCAGCGCCTCATGCGCCAGATGGTCGAAGACGACAGGCGCATCCGGCAGATAGTCGAACACCGTCTCCAGCCGCTCGTAGAAGAAGGGCAGCCAATGCTCCATGCCTGCGAAGCGCCGGCCTTCGCTGACCGCCGCATAGAGCGCGTCGTCGCGCGACGGCGCGCCGAAAGCCTCGATATAGGAGCGGCGGAAGCGGCTGATCGTTTCGGGCGTCAGCGCCACCTCGCTCATCGCCTGCAGCGACATCGACTTGCGCTGCCCGGTGGTGCGCTGTGTCGCCACGTCGAAGACGCGGATCGATTCCAGCGTGTCGCCGAAGAAATCGAGGCGCAGCGCCTCGCTCCAGCCCGGCGCGAAAAGGTCGAGAATGCCGCCGCGCACCGCGAATTCGCCAAGGCCGCGCACCGTCGGCACGCGCTCGAAGCCGGAGATCTCGAGCCGCGCGATCAGCGCGTTCATGTCGATCTGGTTGCCCGGCTTGGCATGGAAAGTCTGCGCTTGGATCAGCTCGGCCGGCGGGATGCGCTGCAACAGCGCATTGGCGGTGGTGAGGATCACGGCGCGATGCGGCTTCTTCGCCAGCGCGATCATGGCCGAAAGCGCGTCGAGCCGTCGCGCAGCGGCATCGGCGCCGGGCGAAACGCGGTCGTAAGGCAGGCAGTCCCATGCCGGCAGCTCCAGCACCGGCAGGCCGGGCGCGGCAAAGGCGAGCGCCTCGATGATCGCCGGCAGCCGCTGGCCGTCGCGCGCGACGAACAGCACCGGCTTGTCGGGCGCGATCTCCTGCGCCGTCTGCACCAGGGCGAAGGCTTCGTAGCCGTCGGCGACGCCGTCGACGATGAACTGACCGGCGCGGCCCTTGGGCAGGCCAATGGAAGGAATGAGGCTCATGAATATGCGTTTTTCAAAATGTCATGGTCCGGCGCGACGCCAGGATCTTCCGCAGAACCGCGCAGTCGATATCGGGCGGAACCGGGCGTTCGCCGGTGACCATCGGCAGGAATTCGGTGTCGGGGATTTCGAGAAGCCTCTCATATTGGTCGATTTCATCGCCGGTCAAGGCGCCGATCTCGGCGTCGGCGAAGGAACCGAGGATCAGGTCCATCTCGCGCATGCCGCGATGCCAGGATCGGAACAGAAGCTTGCGGCGGCGGGCGTCGAGCCCCTCGCTTGATCGCTGTGTTCCGGTCATGTCGCCGCATCCCTGTCCAAAGCGGCGCATATAGCGTGGATAGAGGGCGGTGTCAGCCTTTGCGCTGCCGCCGTCGCGACATAAGCTGACAGGATGCGTCCCACCATCCTCGATCCCCTGTTCGTTCCGATTACCTCGCTTGCCGGCGTCGGCCCGAAAGTCGGTCTGCTGATCGAGCGTGTGGTGCCGGCCGATCTCGGCGACCGCGCCGCGCGCGCGGCCGACCTTCTGTTCGTTCTGCCCAACACCGTGATCGACCGCCGCAACCGGCCCGGCATCGCGCTTTCGGCCGAGGGCCAGATCGTCACGCTCGAAGTGCGCGTCGACCGCCACCAGCCGCCGCCGCGCGGCAACAGGTCGGTGCCCTACCGGGTCTACGCCCATGACGACACCGGCGAGGTCGCGTTGACCTTCTTCCATGCCCATGCCGCCTATCTCGAAAAGGCAATGCCGGTTGGTGAGCATGTTGTCGTGTCCGGCCGCATGGAGTGGTTCAACGGCTGCCCGACCATGGTCCATCCAGATCATATCGCTTTGGCCAGCGAGGCCGACGGCCTGCCCTTGGTCGAGCCTGTCTATCCGCTGACCGCCGGGCTGTCGGCCAAGGTATTGCGCCGCGCCATCGGTCAGGCGCTGGGCCGCCTGCCGGAGCTGCCGGAGTGGCAGGACGACGCCTTCATGCGGCGCCAGACCTTCCCCGCCTTTGGCGATTCGCTCGCCCGTGTCCACCATCCGGCGGATCCGATCGACGTCGCCGTCGAAGGCTCGGCCTGGCGGCGCCTTGCCTATGACGAATTGCTGGCCGGTCAGGTGTCGCTCGCGCTGGTGCGGGCAAAGGTGCGACGCCTGTCAGGACGGCCGCTGGTCGGCGACGGCAGCATCGTCGAGAAACTGCGCGCGGCCCTGCCCTACAAGCTCACACCCAGCCAGGAATTCGCGCTTGGCGAAATCAACGCAGATCTTGCCGATCCCGAACGCATGCTGCGCCTGCTGCAGGGCGATGTCGGCTCGGGCAAGACGGTGGTGGCCCTGCTTGCCATGGCGCGCGCGGTCGAGGCCGGCGGCCAGGCGGCGCTGATGGCGCCGACCGAAATCCTGGCGCGCCAGCATCTGGCGACCATCGCGCCGCTGGCGGAGAAAGTCGGCCTGCGCCTTGCCATTCTGACCGGGCGCGAAAAGGGCCGCGAACGCACGGAGACTCTTGCCGGTCTTGCCAGTGGCGCGATCGACATCGTCGTCGGCACGCATGCGCTGTTCCAGGAAAGCGTGACGTTCCATGATCTCGTGCTGGCCGTCGTCGACGAGCAGCACCGCTTCGGCGTCCACCAGCGCCTGGCCATCACCGCCAAGGGCGACGCGCCCGACATGCTGGTGATGACGGCCACACCCATCCCGCGCACGCTCGTGTTGACCGCCTTCGGCGACATGGACGTCTCGAAGCTGACCGAGAAGCCGGCCGGCCGGCAGCCGATCCGCACCGTGACCTTGCCGATGGAGCGGCTGGACGAACTGGTCGGACGCATGCGCGATGCGGTCGCCGAGGGGCAAAAAATCTACTGGATCTGCCCGCTGGTCGAGGAATCCGAAGAAATCAAGCTGATGTCGGCCGAGGACCGTTTCGCTTCGCTGAAACCACTCTTCGGCGACCGGATCGGCCTGGTGCACGGTCGCATGAAGGGTGCGGAGAAAGATGAGGCGATGCGCGCCTTCAAGCAGGGCGAAACGCGCATCCTGATCGCCACCACCGTCATCGAGGTCGGCGTCGACGTGCCTGACGCGACCATCATGGTCATCGAGCATGCCGAACGCTTCGGCCTTGCCCAGTTGCACCAGTTGCGCGGCCGGGTCGGGCGCGGCGACAAGCCGTCCTCCTGTGTGCTGCTCTACAAGGAGCCGCTCGGCGAGACGGCCAAACGCCGGCTTTCGGTGATGCGCGAGACCGAGGACGGCTTCAAGATCGCCGAGGAAGACCTGAAACTGCGCGGCGAAGGCGAATTGCTGGGCACGAGGCAGTCCGGCACGCCCGGCTTCCAGGTGGCGCGGATCGAATTCCATGCCGACCTGCTGGAAGCGGCACGAGACGACGCGCGGCTGATCCTGTCGCGCGACCCGGAATTGCAGTCCGAGCGCGGCGAGGCGCTGCGCCTGCTGCTTTACCTGTTCGGCCGCGACGAGGCGGTGCGGCTGCTGCGCGCCGGCTGAGCGCCGAGCGGCGGATTGGCGAGCGGTCCTTCGACCGGTTCGCCATTCAGCGTCACCAGCTTGGCCTTGACCTCCGGCGCCACCATGCCGGCCGAGACGATCAGCTTGGCTCCGTCCTCGATCGACATGTCGAGCGGCACGATCTCCGATTTGTGCACATACATCAGGAAGCCGGTGGTCGGATTGGGCGTGCAAGGCATGAACACCGCGATCAGCGGATCGCCTTCCTGGTCGAGCTTCTGGTTGATCTCGGTCTCCTTCTCGCTGGCGACGAAGACCAGCGACCACACGCCCTTGCGCGGATATTCGACGAGGCCCACCTGGCGGAACATGTCGCCCTTGTTCGACAGCACCGTCTCGAAGATCTGCTTTAGCGAGCCGTAGATGCCCCTCACCAGCGGCATGCGGCCAAGCAGCCTTTCGCCGAAATTGACGATGGCGCGGCCGACGATATTCGCCGTCAGGAAACCGATCAGCGTGATCAGCACCAGCGCCACGATCAGCCCGAAGCCCGGAACCGGGAACGGCAGATAGGTGTCGGGATTGTAGCGGACCGGAATGTAGGGCTTCACCCAGGAATCGACCCAACCGATCAGCGACCAGGCGATGTAGGCCGTGATCGCCAGCGGCGCGCAGACCACAAAGCCGGTCAGGAAATAGTTCCTCAGCCGGGTCATGCCAGAGGTCTTCAGGGGGTCGGACATGGGTTCACCGCGGCGCAGGTTGCGTCGCTAAGATTAGTGAACCGCGAGCCGCTTTGGAACTGCGAAGTTTTTAAAGAGCGCTGGTCATGCCGCTGTATCCAGCGGCACGATCTTCTCGAGTTCCGATGCTATTTTGCTCGCTTCGATCTCCAACTCATAGGCCTTCTGGAAGTTCATCCAGAACTCGGGCGTGGTGTTGAAGAACCTGGCGAGGCGAAGCGCCGTATCCGGAGTAAGACCGACCTCCTCCTTGACGATGCGTTCGATCCGGGTGCGCGGAAGATTAAGCTTCTTCGCAAGCACGCCGGCACTCATGCCGAGCGGCACCAGATACTCCTCGCGCAGGAATTCTCCGGGGTGGATGGGGCGTGCAAATTTGAGCATAACCCAGTATCCTCAAAGGTTAGGCGGGCGGCCCTCCTCGCGACATGTACCATGCTATGATACAGAGCCAAGATCACAGCTCTTTACGTTCCAAACGGAAGCTGCTTCCGTTCACGATTAGCCGAAACATCCTTTCCTTCGTCATCCACGGGCGGAGCAAGGAGCGAAGCGACGCGCGTAGATCCGAGGATCCATTCCGTGACGTTTGCGGCGGATCAAATCATTGCAGAATTAGGCGCTACCACCCCGTGCCGCGGAAAAGCTCGAACCACTCTGGAGTTAGCCTTCTCGATTAGTTCGATCTTCCATTGGCGCGGCCAGCGTTTCAGCGACGTCTCGCGTTGGATGGCGTCTCGGATGTCGAAATATTCCTCGTACCAGACCAGGCGTTGCACACCATAGCGCCCGGTAAAGCGCGAGCCTTCGCCGGATCTGTGCTCCGGCATCCGACGGCTAAGATCGTTTGTGACCCCGATGTAGATGGTGCCGCGCTTCTTGCTCGCAGTCATATAAACATAACCCGTCATGCATGACGGATAACGGATGGATGATCACGCGACCATTCTGATGGGTTGCATTCTTTGGCTTGCGCCACGGAATGGATCCTCGGGTCTGCGCAGGAGCTTCGCTCCTGCTCCGCCCGTGGATGACGAAGTGGGGCCGTTGGCGTCATCCGCAACTTGCAACGGTAGCGAAACCTACTCCACCGTCACCGACTTCGCCAGATTGCGCGGCTGGTCGACGTCGGTGCCCATGAAGACGGCGGTGAAATAGGCCAGCATCTGGATCGGCAGGGCGTAGATGATCGGCGAGATGATCTCCGGCACTTCGGGCAGGATGATCGTCTCCATCGTCTTGATGCCTGCCTGCGCGGCGCCCTTCGCGTCGGTGATCAGGATGATCTTGCCGCCGCGCGCCGCCACTTCCTGCATGTTCGAGACCGTCTTTTCGAAGATGCGGTCATGCGGCGCGATGACAATCACCGGCATGTTCTCGTCGATCAGCGCGATCGGCCCGTGCTTCAGCTCGCCGCCGGCATAGCCTTCGGCGTGGATGTAGGAAATCTCCTTGAGCTTCAGCGCCCCTTCCATGGCAAGCGGGAAATTGGTGTCGCGGCCGAGATAGAGCACGTCCTTGTAGCGCGACAACTCACGCGAGATGCGTTCGATCTGCTCGTCGAGCTTCAGCACCTGGGTGGCGAAGCGCGGTGCCTCGGAAAGCTCGCGCACCAGCCGCTTTTCCTCGTCGCGCGAGATCGTGCCGCGCGCCACGCCTGCGCGCACCGCCAACGAGGCCAGCACCGACAGCTGGCAGGTGAAAGCCTTGGTTGAGGCGACGCCGATCTCCGGCCCGGCAAGTGTCGGCAGCACGACGTCGGATTCGCGAGCCATGGTCGATTCGCGCACATTGACCACCGCGCCGATCTTCATGCCGGCCTGGCGGCAATAGCGCAGCGAGGCCAGCGTGTCGGCCGTCTCACCAGACTGCGAGATGAAGAAGGCCGCGTCGTTGGCCGACAGCGGCATCTCGCGATAGCGGAATTCCGAGGCGACATCGATATCGATCGGCAGCCGTGCATAGCGCTCGAACCAGTATTTCGAGATCAGCCCGGCGAGATAGGCGGTCCCGCAGGCCGAGAGCGCCAGGCGGCCGATTTTGGCGAAGTCGAACGGTAGGTCGAGCGGCTTCGACACGCCCGAGACGAAATCCACGTAATGCGCCAGCGTGTGCGAGATCACCTCCGGCTGCTCATGGATTTCCTTTTCCATGAAATGCCGGCGGTTGCCCTTGTCGACCATGAAGCTGGTCGACAGCGATTGCTGGCGCTTGCGGTCGACCTTGTTGCCGTCGATGTCGTAGATCGCAACGCTTTCGCGGCGCACCACCGCCCAGTCGCCGTCCTCGAGATAGGTGATCGAGTTGGTGAAGGGCGCCAGCGCGATCGCGTCCGAGCCCAAAAACATCTCGCCATCGCCATGGCCGACGGCCAGAGGCGGACCATTGCGGGCGCCGACGATCAGGTCCTCGTCGCCCTTGAACATGATCGCCAGCGCGAACGCGCCGGAGAGCCGCTTCAGCGCCGCATACGCGGCTTCCACGGGCTTCAGCCCCTTGGCGAGCTCGCGCGCCACCAGATGCGCGACGACCTCCGTGTCGGTCTGCGAGGCGAAGCTGTAGCCGTCGCGGGTGAGCTCGTCGCGCAGCTCGGCGAAATTCTCGATGATGCCGTTGTGGACGATGGCGACGCCTTCGGAAAAATGCGGATGCGCGTTGGTCTCGTTGGGCACGCCATGCGTTGCCCAGCGCGTGTGGCCGATGCCGATCGTGCCGTCGAGCGGTTCGTCCTTCAATCGGCGTTCGAGGTTGACGAGTTTGCCTTCGGCGCGGCGGCGGCCGAGCTCGCCCTTCTCGATGGTGGCGACACCGGCCGAGTCGTAGCCGCGATATTCAAGCCGCTTCAGCGCATCGACGATGAGCGGCGCGACTTGGCTTCGGCCGACGATTCCAACGATACCGCACATGCGATAGCCCCCGATTCCGAGCGGAAAACCCGGCGTTATCTAGGGACTGCCGGTTTGCCGCGAAAGTCACTTTGCGTTTCGTTCCGTGTCAGCGGAACGGTTCTTTGCCAGTGCACAATGCCAGACTGCGCTTGCAATCCGGTTACCTGAACCACTCGGGTTTTCAGGGCCCTGGTTTCCACTCGTTCATATCTGACCGAGTTGCAACCGCCTCCGCAAGGAAGCGCTGAAAATCATTCCGCCGCTTTCTTCCTCGCCGCGGCGGCCGAGGCGAAGCGCTCGCGCAGTTCCTTGCCCTTGCCGGGGATCGTCTTTTGGCGGGCGCGGCCAAAGGCCAGAGCGTCGTCCGGCACGCTCTCGGTGATCACGCTGCCGGAGGCGATATAGCCGCCCTTGCCGATCGTGACAGGCGCCACCAGCGAGGAATTCGAGCCGACAAAGGCCCCCTCGCCGATGTCGGTGAAGAATTTCGAGTAGCCGTCATAATTGCAGGTGATGGTGCCCGCGCCGATGTTGGCCGCGGCACCCACGCGCGCGTCGCCGATATAGGTCAGGTGGTTGACCTTGGCGCCCTCCTCGATCGTCGCCTGCTTGACCTCGCAGAAATTACCGACCTTTGCCTTGTTTCGAAGATCGGCGCCGGGCCTGAGCCGCGCAAACGGCCCGACATCGCAGTTCGAGGCGATCGTCGCGCCCTCGATATGGCTGAAAGCGTGGATCTTGGCGCCCGACGCGATCCTGACGCCCGGGCCGAACCAGACATTCGGCTCGACGATCGTGTCGGCGCCGATTTCGGTATCGTGCGAGAAATAGACAGTTTCGGGCGCGATCAGCGTAACGCCGGAAAGCATGGCCTCGCGCCGCCGCCGCGCCTGCCAGATCGATTCCGCCTCGGCAAGCTCGGCCCGGTTGTTGATGCCTAGCGCGCTTTCGAAGCTGGCTTCCGTCGCCACCACATCGAGGCCTTCCGCGCCGGCGATCTCGACGATGTCGGTGAGGTAGAACTCGCCCTTGGCGTTCTTGTTGCCGACCTTGTCGAGCAGCCGCAGCGCATGCTTGCCCGCCACCGCCATCATGCCGGCATTGCAGAAGCCGATCTTCTTTTCCGCCTCGGAACAGTCCTTCTCCTCGCGGATGGCGACGAGCTTGCCGCCCTTTTCGATCAAACGGCCGTAGCCGGTCGGGCTTGGCGGACGAAAGCCGATGACGGCGACGGCAGCGCCCTCCGCCAGCTTCTGCCGCGCAGCCGCCAGCGCCTGCGCATCGATCAACGGCGTGTCGCCGAACATGACGAGAATATCGTCATAACCCTTTGATATCGCTTCGCGAGCAGCAAGCACGGCATGCGCGGTGCCGAGCCGCTTCTCCTGCACGAACGTTTCCGCCTTGGGCGCGAATTTCTGCGCCGCGTTGCGCATCTCGTCGGCGCCGTGGCCGATCACCAGCGCCACGCCGGTTGCACCGGCAGCCTCGGCGGCCTTCACGACGTGCGCCACCATCGGCAGGCCGGCAATGGCGTGCAGCACCTTGGGCGTGGCGCTTTTCATGCGCGTGCCCTCGCCGGCGGCGAGGATGACGGACAGGCAGGATCTCTGGCTCATATAGGGGCAACCGTATGAAAAGGTTTGGTATCAAGGCACACTTAGCATTGGCGCTATGCTGCACCAATGCGGTTAAATTCCGGTGAGATGGTGGAGCGGCTGACTCTTAATCAGCTGGTCCACGACCAAATCCGACGGGCAGAGCTTACAACAGCCCGTGCTTATTGAATTCCGCCTGCTCGTCGCCGGCGATCCAGCCAAACACCTTCAGGCTGCCTTCGCGCCTTTCGACGAGATAATCGACTTCGAAATCGATGGTCACGAGCCTTTTGTCCTTGCGTTCGTATTCGCCCGACCACTCTACCTTGGCCACGCAACGGTCCTGATCGATGGCCGTCACCGAGACATCCTTGCAGGTCATCGTCTTGCTGCCCATCGCCCGATAGGCTTCAAAACCCTTCCTCATCGTATCTTGAAATTTCTTGCCGTTCTCGCCGACCATGACGCCAGCCGGGGTGACCGAGACAAATCCGGTCGAATACATCGCTCCAAAATCGTCCATGTCGACATTGCCGGCGATCGCGTCGTTGTAGACCTTCTCGTAGGTCTTGAAGAACTTTTGCACGTCCGCCTTGGCTACCATTATCGCCTCGCTATCGGTGTTGTGCTTGCGATTCGGCAACGTCGGCTTTTCGGCATCGTTCCGATCTGGGTATCAAGCCAACCGCCCATGCACAAAATTTTCCAACAGTTTCTCAGTGGTCCTTGGTATTGCAGAAATTTCGGGAAAAAGTTTGTGTTAGATACCGTCGTCATCATTCATCTGGTCGCCCCGTTTATGGCGCCGGCGTGCACTGAAGGAAAGGCTTCAGATGTTGAGCCACGGCTTTGAAGCTTTCGCCGTGTTTATTTTTTTCATTTTCATATCGATCTGTCCGGGCACGGCTCGGGCCGATTACACCACTCCGCATGCCGAGGTTGTTTGCCAACCCGGCCGTAACGTCGCGCTGATCCGCTTTACCCTGACGATGGACGAAGATCCGGTCGGGTATCGCCGACTGCCCACCAGCGTCGATCAGGGATTATCGGCGACGCCTACCACGGGTCGATCGAATTGCACCATGGTCAATGGCTGGACGATCCGCCTCCGTGATGGGCAAGACCAGGCTTTTGGGTATGGTCAGGGCGGCGCCGATCCGCCAGCCTTCTTCAGCCTTTGGATTGCGAAGCGAAAGATTTTTTCGCGCAAAGAGTGGAAGCCTAGCTACGCGACGGACAAAAAGCGCTGGCTGATCGGGATGGTGATCAGGCCGGATCGGCTTAGCTATTGTCATGTCGTCGGAGACGAGGCGCCGGACAAGGGACCCATTGTCTGCCTGGATGAGCCTTTCCAACTGAACCGGTACAAGGTCGATCGCGTCGAATATGCGCCGTCGGGTCGCCGGCCACCGGTTGGCACCATATTGCTGACGCATGGAACGACTGAGCCGCGTCTTTGTCGAAAATTCCTGCGTCTTCGACAGGAAGGATTTGAGAACGTCAGCACCTCCACGAACGACAACGCCAACGTCTTTCCCACGGA
Organism: Mesorhizobium sp. B3-1-7; assembly: GCF_006439385.1. Classification (NCBI taxonomy): domain Bacteria; kingdom Pseudomonadati; phylum Pseudomonadota; class Alphaproteobacteria; order Hyphomicrobiales; family Phyllobacteriaceae; genus Mesorhizobium; species Mesorhizobium sp. B3-1-7. Next base: position 26,962 of record NZ_VFTL01000009.1, on the reverse strand, counting down.
CACCGCGCAGCAAGATCTCGACATCAAGGTGGCGACGATCGAGGTCTCGCCCGGCGTGCGTCGCAAGCTTGTCCGCTGGAGTGGAACCAATCATTATTTCGACGGCGATGTCATGCTCTTGGCGCCGCTCGCAGCTGATCCATCGACAGTCCTGAAAGAGAGTATGCTTGACGACGGCGACACGTTTTCGGACGAATTGCCCTCGGGATGGAGCGTCATATCAGGCCAACTCCCCCGCCTCTACCCGAATGTAAGCCGGCGCTACGTGCACTTCGATACGCAGCGGATCGATGGACGGCTTTACTTGCTGGCCCAACCTTCCAACCGGGACCAGCGCCCCACCGCTGTCCTCGTCCGGCCGCTTGCTGATGGGTTCAAGACCATTTGCGTTTTCCAGCGTGTCGAGCCTCATTTCTGACGACTCACAAAACGGGCGCCGGACCGCTACCCCAGCCGTCCCAGCACCGGAAAATTCTCCAGCAGCCAATACGACGCGCTCTGCACGCCGCCGGTCAGGAAGAACACGCCGGCGACGACCAGCAGCGCGCCGATCGCCTTTTCCACACGGCCGAGATGGACGCGGAATTTGCCGAGGAAACGCATGAAGGCACCGGAAAACAGCGCCGCGATCAGGAACGGGATGCCTAGACCCAGCGAATAGGCGGCAAGCAGCAGCGCGCCCTCGCCAACGGTCTCGCGCCCGCCGGCTAAAGTCAGGATCGGCCCCAGCACCGGGCCGATGCAAGGCGTCCAGCCGAAGGCGAAGGCCAGCCCCATGACATAGGCCGCGATCATGCTGGCAGGCTTGCCCTGCGACTGGAAGCGCGCCTCGCGCGACAGGAGCGGAATGCGCAGGATGCCGAGGAAGTTGAGGCCCATGATGATGATCAGCACGCCCGCCGCCATCGCCAGCGGCTCCTGCCAGACGCGCAGCAGGCGGCCGATGGTCGAGGCGCCGGCCCCGAGCGCCACGAAGACGGAGGAAAAGCCGAGCACGAAGGCGAGCGAAGCGTAGAGCAGCGCGCCACGCGCGCCTTCCTTTGCCGTTACGCTTTGGTTGCCGCGGAAATCGTCGACCGAAACGCCGGCCATGTAGCAGAGATAGGGCGGCACCAGCGGTAGCACACAAGGCGACAGGAAAGAGATCGCCCCTGCTCCGACCGCGCTGACATAGCCGATGTCCAATGCCATCCAATGAGTCCCGATTGTGCTGGCGTCGATATAGCGATGCAGGCGCGCGCCTGCCAATCACCATTGTGTGGCACGTCGCCGCTTCGCCAAGGAAGAAATAGCCGCGCCAATGCGTTGTCGGAATAGGCGCGCGATTGCCGTGCGCTCGTTCTCAGGGAGATTGTCATGAAATCGATCGCACTCGGGTTTGCCGCCCTACTGCTCGGCACTGCAGCGTCCCATGCCGCCGAAGCATGGAAGGAAGCTGAAGTCGGCGGCAAGAAGATCTATACCGACGCCAAAGGCATGACGCTTTACACGTTCGACAAGGACAAGAAGGGTAAATCCAGCTGCTACGACAAATGCGCCGCCAACTGGCCGCCGCTGAAGGCCGAGGCCGGCGCCAAGGCCGACGATGAATGGACGATCGTCGACCGCACCGATGGCAGCAAGATGTGGGCCTATGACGGCAAGCCGGTCTATACCTTCGTCAAGGACAAGAAGGCCGGCGACATGACCGGCGAAGGCGTTGCCGGCGCCTGGCACGTCGTCAAGGCAGATTGAGTTTCTCCCACCGCTGGCATGCGGAAGACTGCCTGGCCGCCGAATTGGTTTGATTTGGCGGCCAGGGATCTTTCCGGGCGGGGCCAGCGCCTCGTCACTGTCCCTCGACTCGACTGGCCGGCACAGGCCGTCCCGGCGTGATACGAGGCGCGCACGCCTCCATCCCCAAAAAATGTGATCTTTGCCATACACTCTAAGAGTGTATTGCCGGCGGCCGCTTCCCAAATTGCCCGCCTCCCCTTGACCGATTGCAAAAGCGCGGCCATGTGAGCGACGAAAAGAGTGGGATTTCGTCGTGCATCGCGGAGTTCTTCCGCCACCTCACAGCTGATTAAGAGACCTCATGGACGTCGTCGTCGTCGAATCGCCGGCCAAGGCGAAGACAATCAACAAATATCTGGGCAAGAACTATAAGGTCCTGGCCTCCTTCGGCCATGTCCGCGATCTGCCGGCCAAGGACGGCTCGGTCCGCCCTGACGAGGACTTCGCCATGTCCTGGTCGGTCGACACCGCGTCGGGCAAGCGCCTCGCCGACATCGCCAAGGCGGTCAAGGATGCCGACGGGCTGATCCTCGCCACCGACCCGGATCGCGAGGGCGAGGCGATTTCCTGGCATGTGCTGGAAGTCCTGAAGCAGAAGCGCGCGCTGAAGGACAAGCCGGTCAGCCGCGTCGTCTTCAACGCCATCACCAAGGCCTCGGTGCTCGATGCCATGGCCAATCCGCGCCAGATCGACGCGCCGCTGGTCGACGCCTATCTCGCTCGCCGCGCGCTCGATTATCTCGTCGGCTTCACGCTCTCGCCGGTGCTGTGGCGCAAGCTGCCGGGCGCCCGCTCGGCCGGCCGCGTGCAGTCGGTGGCGCTGCGCCTGGTCTGCGACCGCGAATCCGAGATCGAACGCTTCATCCGCGAGGAATACTGGCAGATCGCTGCCATCCTCGACACGCCGCGCACGGACAGTTTCGAAGCGCGGCTGACCGCCTTTGCCGGCAAGAAGCTGCAGAAGCTCGACATCGCCAACAAGGCTCAGGCCGACGACATCAAGGCGATGCTGGAGGGCGCGACCTTCAAGGCGTTGTCGGTCGAGGCCAAGCCCACCAAGCGCAATCCCGGCCCGCCCTTCACCACCTCGACGCTGCAGCAGGCCGCCTCCTCCGGGCTCGGCTTCTCGGCCACGCGCACCATGCAGGTGGCGCAAAAGCTCTATGAAGGCATGGATGTCGGCGGCGAGACCGCCGGCCTCATCACCTATATGCGAACCGACGGCGTGCAGATGGCGCCCGAGGCGATCGAGGCTGCCCGCAGCGCCATCGTCAGCGAGTTCGGCGCGAAATACCTGCCGGAAAAGCCGCGTTACTACACCACCAAGGCCAAGAACGCCCAGGAAGCGCACGAGGCGATCCGCCCGACCGATTTCAACCGCACGCCTCAATCGGTCAGGCAGTATCTCGACGCCGACCAGGCCCGCCTCTATGAGCTGATCTGGAAGCGCGCCATCGCCAGCCAGATGCAGCCGGCCGAGATCGAACGCACCACGGTCGAGATCGAGGCGGTCAATGGCGCTCGCACTGCTGAGCTTCGCGCCGTCGGTTCAGTTATCCGCTTCGACGGCTTCATCGCCGCCTATACCGACCAGAAGGACGAGGACGCGGAGGACGAGGAGAGCCGCCGTCTGCCCGAGATCCGTTCCGGCGAGCAGCTCGCCCGTCAGGCGATCAACGCCACCCAGCACACCACCGAGCCGCCGCCGCGCTACTCCGAGGCGTCGCTGATCAAAAAGCTGGAAGAGCTGGGCATTGGCCGGCCGTCGACCTACACCGCGATCCTGAAGACGCTCGAGGATCGCGACTACGTCACCATCGACCGGCGCAGGCTGGTGCCGCAGGCCAAGGGCCGGCTGCTCTCTGCCTTCCTCGAAAGCTTCTTCGAGCGTTATGTCGAGTATGATTTCACCGCTTCGCTCGAGGAAAAGCTCGACGAGATTTCCGACGGCAAGCTCGCCTGGAAGGACGTGCTGCGCGACTTCTGGAAGGATTTTTCCGGCGCCGTCGACGACATCAAGGAACTGCGCGTCACGGACGTGCTCGATGCGCTCAACGAAGAACTGGCGCCGCTTGTCTTCCCGGAACGCGAGGACGGCTCCAACCCGCGCATTTGCCCGAAATGCGGCTCAGGCAACCTTTCGCTGAAACTCGGCAAGTTCGGCGCCTTCGTCGGCTGCTCGAATTATCCGGAGTGTTCCTACACCCGCCAGCTCGGCGACGCCGCCAACCCCAATGGCGAGAACGGCAATGGCGACGACGGCGTCAAGCTGCTCGGCAAGGATCCTTACACCGCCGAGGAAATCACGCTGAGGAGCGGCCGTTTCGGGCCCTATATCCAGCGTGGCGAAGGCAAGGAGGCCAAGCGCTCGAGCCTGCCCAAGGGCTGGACGCCCGAGTCGATCGACCACGAAAAGGCGCTGGCGCTGCTGGCCCTGCCGCGTGACGTCGGAAAACATCCCGAAACCGGCAAGATGATCTCGGCCGGCCTCGGGCGCTACGGCCCGTTCGTGCTGCATGACGGCACCTATGCCAATCTGGAAAGCATCGAGGACGTGTTCTCGATCGGTCTGAACCGCGCCGTCTCGGTGATTGCCGAGAAGCAGCAGAAGGGCAAGGGCGGCCGCAATGGCGGCACCGCCGCGGCGCTCAAGGAGCTTGGCGACCATCCCGACGGCGGCGGCAAGATCGTCGTGCGCGACGGCAAATACGGGCCCTATGTCAACTACGGCAAGGTCAATGCGACGCTGCCCAAGGGCAAGGATCCGCAATCGGTGACGATGGAAGAGGCGCTCACCCTGATTGCCGAAAGGGAGGCCAAGGGCGGAGGCGGCAAAAAGCCCTTCCGCAGGGCGGCGAAGAAGGGATAGCGGACGTGGCGCGCAGGATCTCCGGAAGAAGCCACGGCGATCCGCGCCACGCCGACACCAGGGCCAAGGTCAAAGACGACTATCGACCTTCTCGCGACGAAATCCTGCGCTACATCGCCGAAAATCCCGACCGCTCGGGCAAGCGCGAGATCGCCAAGGCCTTCGCGTTGCGCGGCGAGGATCGCATCTGGCTGAAAGACCTGTTGCGCGACCTGCAGGACGAAGGCCTCCTCAACAAGGAGCGCAAGCGACTCACCCGCGCGGGCGCCGTGCCTCATGTCGCGGTGCTCGACATTTTCGGCCGCGACGATGACGGCATGCTTCTGGCGCATCCGAACGAATACACTGGCAACGGCTCGCCGCCCGTCATCGCCATTCGCATTTCGCGCGGCGCCAACGGCCCGGTGCCCGGCATCGGCGACCGCGTGCTTGCCAAGACCTTCCCGACCGACGATCCGTCAGGCCCCGCCTATACCGGGCGGGTGATGAAGGTCTTCGAGAAGCGCAGCGATGCGGTGCTCGGCGTCTTCCGCGTACTGAAGGATGGCACGTTCCGCATCGAGCCCGTCGAACGGCGCCAGCCGGAACTGATCGTCGACAAGGAATTCCAGAACGGCGCCAAAAACGGCGACCTGGTCGAGGTCGAGCCGGCGCGGGCATCCCGTTACGGACTGCCCAGGGCGAAAGTGCTGGCGGTGCTGGGATCGCTGAGCAGCGAGAAGGCTGTCTCGATGATCGCCATCCACGCCCACGACATTCCCCATGTCTTTCCGGCGGACGTGATTGCCGAGGCCGAAGCGGTGAAGCCGGCGACGCTCGATCACCGCGAGGATTGGCGCAACCTGCCGCTGGTGACCATCGATCCGGCCGACGCGAAGGACCATGACGACGCCGTCTTCGCCACGCCCGATGCGGACGAGAAGAATCCCGGAGGCGTCGTCGTCACCGTGGCGATCGCCGATGTCGCCGCCTATGTGCGCTATGGCACGCCGCTCGACCGCGAAGCCTTGAAGCGCGGCAATTCGGTCTATTTTCCGGACCGCGTCGTGCCGATGCTGCCCGAACGCATCTCCAACGATCTCTGCTCGCTGCGCGAAGGCGAGGACAGGCCGGCCATCGCCGTGCGCATGACCTTCTCCTCGGAAGGCCGCAAGCTCAGGCACTCCTTCCACCGCGTCATGATGAAGTCGGCCGCCAAGCTCGCCTATCCGCAGGCGCAGGCCGCGATCGACGGCGTGCCCGACGACAAGACGCGGCCGATCCTCGATGGCGTGCTGAAGCCGCTCTGGGACGCCTACGCGGTGCTGAAGCGCGGCCGCGACGCCCGCCAGCCGCTGGAGCTCGACCTGCCGGAGCGCAAGATCCTGTTGAAGCCCGACGGCACGGTCGACCGGGTCACCGTGCCGGAGCGACTCGATGCGCATAAGCTGATCGAAGAGTTCATGATCCAGGCCAATGTTGCCGCCGCCGAAACCCTGGAGGGCAGGAAAGAGCCGCTCGTCTATCGCATCCATGACGCGCCGTCGCTCGCCAAACAGGAATCGCTGCGCGAGTTCCTGCAGACGCTCAGCCTGTCCTTGGCGCGCGGCGCGCAGATGCGGCCTAGCCAATTCAACGGCATCCTGGAGCGGGTGCGCGGCGCCGACAACGAGGCGCTGGTCAACGAAGTGGTGCTGCGCTCGCAGAGCCAGGCCGAGTATTCGCCGAAGAATATCGGCCATTTCGGCCTCAACCTCAGGCGCTACGCGCATTTCACCTCGCCGATCCGCCGCTATGCAGATCTGATCGTGCACCGCGGATTGATCGCGGCGCTTGGTCTGGGTCCCGGCGGCTTGACGCAGCAGGAGGCGGACAGGCTGGAAGAGGCCGCCGCCCTGATCTCGGCCACGGAACGCCGCGCCATGGCCGCCGAGCGCGATACGGTCGACCGGCTGATCGCCGCCTATCTCGCCGAGCGCGTCAACGACACGTTCGACGCGCGCATTTCCGGCGTCACCAAGGCGGGGCTCTTTGTCCAATTGCCGCAGTACGGCGCCGACGGCTTTATTCCGGTGTCAACTCTGGGCGGCGACTACTATATCTATGACGAAACCGCCCGATCGCTGTTCGGGGAACGCACCGGCAAGGGCTTTCAGCTTGCCGACCGCGTCGAAGTCCGGTTGGTCGAGGTCGCGCCGATGGCCGGTGCGATGCGTTTCGAGATGCTGACCGACCCGAAGCCCTTGCCCGGCTCAAAGCGGTCGTTCCACAAGGCCAAAGGCCGCGCCCGCGCGTCGCAATCGCGCGTCGGTCCGCGCGGCAGGAGAAGATGATGCCAGGCGATTTGCGGGTGGAAGAACAAGTTTTCGGCGGCGAGCACCACTCAGGCCGCGGCGCGCGCCCGCTGTGGGCGGCGATCAAGCGCGGCATGCTCGGCCGTTGCCCGCATTGCGGCAAGGGAAAGTTGTTCCACGCTTTCGTGAAGCCCGTGGACAAGTGCGAGGTCTGCGGCGAGGAACTGCACCACCATCGCGCGGACGACCTGCCTGCCTATCTGGTTATCGTCATCGTCGGCCATATCGTGGTTGGCTCATTCATGGCGGTGGAGGCCGCCACCACGCTCTCGACCTGGCAGCACGCGCTGATCTGGGTGCCGTTGACCATCATTCTCGCGCTCGTGCTGCTGCAGCCGGTCAAGGGCGCCGTCATCGGCCTGCAATGGGCGCTTTATATGCACGGCTTCGGCGACGAGAAAGACGAATTCGAGAGCCATTGATAAGCCAGGTCACGCCGCTGCCGGCCCTGGTGCAAAGGCCGCGACGCGCAAGCCACTTTCGCATCCGGGAAGTTTCCGCTAGGTCGAGCGCATGGAACGAATGACCAAGGCGGATGTCGACAAGCTCGATAAGGGCCTGGCCGTGCGCAACGGCCGGGCGCTGCGTCCGCGCGATGCCGCGACCCTCATTCTGCTCGATCGCCGGGGCAAGGACGTTCTGGTGCTGATGGGCCGGCGCCATGCCGGGCACGCCTTCATGCCCGGGAAATTCGTCTTCCCCGGCGGCCGCACCGATCCCGCCGACAGCCGCATTCCCGTCGCCGCCCCTCTGCCCGATGAGGAAGAAAGTAGGTTGGTCTCAGGCCCCGGCCGCGCGAGCGCGGCGCGGGCGCGCGCAATCGCCCTGTCGGCGATTCGCGAGACCTATGAGGAAGCCGGCCTGCTGATCGGCCGCAAGGGCGCCTTCTCGACCGCGAAGCGCGACTGGCAGGGTTTCGCCGAACATGGCGTGGTCCCCTCGCTGGACGTGCTCCGCTTCATCGCCCGCGCCATCACCCCGCCCAATCGCGTGCGCCGTTTCGATACGCGTTTCTTCAGCGCCTGGCGCCACGACGTTGCCGTGGAGTTGCCCGGCGGCGGTCCGACCAACGAGCTCGAAGAACTCGTCTGGCTGCCGCTTGCCGATGCCCGCAAGGCCGACATCCCAGACATTACCGGCATGATCCTGGAAGAACTGGAAAGTCGGCTTGCCGACGATCCCTTGCTTCGGCCGGGGGGCGCCGTGCCGTTCTTCCGGCTCGTCCGCAACCGCTTTGTCCGCGAAGTCCTTTAGAAGCAGAGCATTTTGATCCCATGACGGTCGATACCCAAGAACAGGGCGACGAACGCGTACACTGGCTGCCGATGATCGCGGCGATCTCCTCGATCAGCGTCGTCGGCATCGCCATCGGCCTCGGCATGCCGCTGCTCAGCGTCATTCTGGAAAGCCGCGGCCATTCCGCTTCGATGATCGGCCTCAACACGGCCGTCGCCGGTCTCGCCTCGATTGCCGGCGCGCCGCTCGCCACCCCGCTTGCCATGCGGCTCGGCGTCGCCTGGACCATGCTGTTGATGATTGCCATCGGCGCGCTCGCCTTTGTCGGCTTCCATTTCGCGCCGGATTTCTGGATGTGGTTTCCGCTCCGCGTCGCCCTGCACATCTCGCTGACGGTGCTGTTCATCCTGTCGGAATTCTGGATCAGCACCTCCGCCCCGCCGAACCGGCGCGGCCTTGTGCTTGGCATCTACGCCACCGTGCTGTCGCTCGGCTTTGCCGCCGGACCCTGGCTGTTCGCCCATCTCGGCAGCACGGGCTTCCTGCCGTTCGGCGTCACCATAGTACTGGTGACGCTTGCCGCTATTCCGGTGCTGGCGGCCCGCAACGAGAGTCCGACCATCGTCGCCGACAGCGAGACCAGCCGCTTCCTGCGCTACATCTGGCTGGTGCCGACCGCGACCTTCGCCGTGCTTGTTTTCGGCGCCGTCGAGACCGGCGGTTTCTCACTCTTCCCCGTCTATGGCAGCCGTATCGGCTATTCGGAAGCCGACGCCGCGCTGCTCCTGACAATGATCGGGCTCGGCAATGTGCTTCTGCAGATCCCGATCGGCATGATCAGCGACCGCGTTTCCGACCGGCGCTACCTGCTGCTGGCCTGCGCCACGGTCGGCCTCATCGGCACGGTTTTCATGCCGTTCTTCGCACAGAACTGGCATCTGATGGCGGCCCTCCTGTTCGTCTGGGGCGGCGTCGTCGCCGCCATGTACACGATCGGCCTTGCCCATCTCGGCTCGCAGCTGTCCGGCCACGAACTGGCATCCGCCAATGCTGCCTTCGTGCTTTGCTATGGCGTCGGCATGGTGCTGGGTCCGCAGGCGATCGGCATCGGCATGGATGCCTTCGGTCCATCCGGCTTCGGCTGGTCGCTGGCCTTTTTCTTCGCTGCCTACATGGCTCTGATCCTGGTCAGGCTGGTGCGCAAGATTCTGTAGGCAAATGCCGCTGCAGCGTCGGGCATCCTGACATCACCGTGTCAGCAGCACCCCTGCTATACCCTGTCTTCAGCGCGAAGTAGGAGAATTGCGATGGTCGACAGCGGCTTTGAAACCAAATCCCTCAGGATGGAACTGCTTCTGCTCGTCACATTCCAGGCGCCGGCCGCCGATGTCGAGCGCATCATGGAGGCGGTGGTGGCGATCACGCCGCTGCGCATGGGCAAATATGACAGCAACGCCTATCAGTCGGCGCAAGGCGTCGAGCGCTATCGGCCGCTCGAGGGCGCCGCCGCGGGCGCCGAGACGGAATTGCGCCGGCGGCCCGGCACCGTTGAAGTATCGTTCGAGATCGCCGACGACCAGCCGCTCGCCGCTCGTGTCGTCGAGGCGATATTCCAGGCCCACTCCTATCAGGAGCCCGTCATCCGCATCCAACCGCTACTCGCCAGCCGTTCCAAGGGTCTTGACGACCATGCCAATCCCAACCGTTGGTGGAACACCACGGGCGACTGGAAAAAAACGGCTCAGCGGGTCGGCGAGAACGCCTGAAGCGGCGAGATCGGCCATGTCCAAATGGGGCAGGGAAGGCGCCCGGGCTTGACTTTCCGGGCGCGTTCTTTATGTGTCGCGCCAAGTTTCCCGCGTCCGGGTGTTTTCCCCGTGCTCCAGCGGCCAAAACTCCACGAACATTAACGGACGAAAATCATGGCCAAAGCCGCAAACATCAAGATCAAGCTTCTGTCGACCGCCGACACCGGGTTCTTCTACGTCACCAGCAAGAACAGCCGTACCAAGACGGACAAGCTCTCGTTCCGCAAGTACGACCCGGTCGCCAAGAAGCACGTCGAGTTCAAGGAAACCAAGATCAAGTAATCTGGTTATCCCGAGAAATCAAAACGCCGCCCCTCGGGCGGCGTTTTGTTTTGGAGCAATTCCAGGAAAAGTCCGACACGGTTTCCCGGCAGACGGAAAGACCGAACGGCTGGGGAGCCTGCACGACTGTCTGCGCAAGCTTCCGATGTCGGTTTTTGAGAAAAGGGGGCCGGTCGGCGTTTGGCAGCGGTACGAGGAGGCCACTATGCGCCAGCGCCGGCCGGCCGACCCCACGGACCCAGGAGATGCGGCGGACCTGAGCATCATGGGGTATTTTTTGGATCGAGCCGGCTCGTCTACCCTCGCGCCGGCCTCGGCTTCTGTCTATGCATCGCAGATTTGCGCAAGACCTTATAAAAATCAACCATTTCTTAACCACCGCTCGCGAATCGCTTGGGTTAAGGTAAATTCGTAACCCTGTTGGGACGGCCGAGAATCGTCGCCTTTTTGCCGAGCATGTCTCCCGAGAGTGGAAACCGGTTTCGGGACAAAGACAGGCGCGTGCTGGGTGTGAAAGATCGCGACGCGTTTTTGGGATGTGTTGAGATTCAGGTCAGGCCGAGCCGAGAACGTTGGTTTCCGAGAACCGGAGCGGAGCGTACTTAAAGTACGTGAGCACCGGAAGCGCAGGAAACCATCGTTCGCAGGCCGGCATCACCTGAATATCAACACAGCCTAGGCGGCCTTGGCGACCACCCGGTTGCGGCCGCCGCTTTTGGCCTCGTAGAGCGCCAGGTCGGCGCGCTTCATCAGCGCGGCGACGCTGTCCGTCCCTTTCAGGACCGACGACACCCCGACGCTGACCGTGACCTCGATCATCTTGCCGTCGTTGCCGATCGCGAAAGGCGCCTGCGCGATCTCGGCGCGGATGCGCTCGGCGACCTTCTCGGCGACCGCGCCGTCGGTGTCCGGCATCACCACGACGAACTCCTCGCCGCCGAAGCGGCAGGCGAGATCGATGCCGCGCACATTCTTGCGCAGCCGCCGGGCGAACTCGCGCAGCACGTCGTCACCGCCGTCATGGCCATGGGTGTCGTTGATCGACTTGAAGCGATCGAGATCGGTGATCATCACCGACAGTGGCCGCCGCCGAGCCACGGCGCGGTCGAACAGCGTCTGCAGATGGCTGTCGAGGTAGCGCCGGTTGTGCAGCCCGGTCAGCCCGTCGATCACCGCCATCTCGATCGTCTGGGCGACGCTGGCCCGCAATTGGTCGTTGTAGCGCTTGCGCCGCACCTGCGTGCGCAGTCTCGCTGTCAGCTCGTGCTGGTCGATCGGCCGGATCAGGTAGTCGTTGATGCCGAGTTCCAGCCCGCGCAGGATGCGGCCCTCCTCGCCCTCGTCGGCGAGCAGCATGATCGGCAGGAAGCGGGTGCGGTCGAGCGAACGCAGCTGCGAGCAGAGCCTCAGCGCATCGAAATTCGAGAAGGCGGTCGACACCAGCACGCATTCATAAGCCGCCTCGGCCGCCTGGAAGAACCCGGCATTCGGATCGGTCGCGACATCCAGCTCGGCGCTGTTGCGCAGCATCTTCTGGATGCGTTCGACGGAAGATTTGCGCTCGTCGACAAGCAGCACCCTCGGCTTGGCGTCCTCGGTCGCGAAATCGCGGCTCAGAAGCTCTTCGATGCCGATATTGCGCGTCGTCGAGGCGCGCAGCCGTAATTCGTCGGTCAGCGACTTCAGCCTGACCAGGCTCTTCACGCGCGTCATCAGTTGCAGGTCGTTGACCGGCTTGGTCAGGAAATCGTCCGCGCCCGCCTCGAGGCCGCGCACCCGGTCCGACACCTGGTCGAGCGCGGTGATCATGACGACGGGGATATGCGAGGTCGCCGGATCGCTCTTCAGGCGCTTGCAGACCTCGAACCCGTCCATGTCCGGCATCATGACATCGAGCAGCACCACGTCGACCTTGCCGTTCTCGCAGGTCTCGATCGCATCCAGGCCGTTGCTGGCCGTCAGCACCTCGAAATACTCGGCAAGCAGCCGAACCTCCAGCAGCCGCACATTGGCGGGGATATCGTCGACGACGAGGATCCGCGCGGTCATCTCAACAAACTCCGGCTCTGCTGGTCTCGGGCATCAGGCGTCGCCCAGGTAGGATTTGATCGTCTCGATGAAGCGCGGCACCGAGATCGGCTTGGAGATATAGGCCTCGCAGCCGCCCTGGCGGATGCGCTCCTCATCGCCCTTCATGGCGAAGGCGGTGACGGCGATGACGGGGATCGAATGCAATTCGTCGTCTTCCTTCAGCCATTTCGTCACTTCCAGGCCGGAGACTTCGGGCAACTGGATGTCCATCAGAATCAGGTCCGGCCGATGCTGGCGCGCGAGATCCAGCGCCTCCAGCCCGTTACGCGTGCGAACCGTCTCGTAACCGCTGGCTTCGATGAGGTCCCGAAAGAGCTTCATGTTAAGCTCATTGTCCTCGACGATCATTACCTTCTTAGCCATCAGTGTCCCGTCCCGACCGCCTCGAAACCGAAGGCCGTCGCAATGCGTCCCCTTCGGACCGCACCCAACCCTTTTCCACTCTAGCCCAATATGATTGACGAAACGGAAACCGGAGGTTGGAAAGCTGCACCAATTCCACCGTCAGACGTTGTACGGGAAAGAGCGGAGGCTTGCCGCAAGCGACGCTTGCCGTTACTGCGGAAGGAGACTCGAAAAAATCCACCATTCCAAAGGTAATGATGGCGAACGCAGCGTCAATGCGCGAGGAAGCGGAAACCATTGCCGTCAGGGCTCTGGGCTTCGTCGCCGCCGATCCCGAACTTCTGCCCCGCTTCCTGGCGATCACCGGCATCGAGGCGAACTCGATCCGCAAAGCCGCAGCCGAGCCCGGCTTCCTTGCCGGCGTTCTGCAGTTCATCCTCGCCCACGAGCCGACGCTGCTGCGCTTCGCCGAGGAGACCGGTACCCCGCCAGCCGCCGTCGGCAAGGCGCTGCGCGCGCTTCCCCTCGGCAACGACGACCACGAGCGTTCGACATGAGCGATGATCCCGAGACGGCGCGGCAGATCGAAGAACTTGCCGCCGATGACCGGCCGCTGCTGGTGCTCGACGTCGACGACGTCGTGCTGGAATTCATCCGGCCGTTTCCGCACTACCTGAAGTCGCGCGGTTTCGGCCTGACGCTCGCTTCCTTCCGATTGACCGGCAACATCGCCGAGACGGCAACCGGCCGGCTGATCGAGCAACCCGAGGTGACGGCGCTCCTGGGCGAATTCTTCGATGCCCAGGCGGATTGGCAAAGCATCGCCGACGGCGCCGCGGATGCGCTGGCGATGCTCGGCCGAAGCGCCGAGATCGTCATGCTGACCGCCATGCCGCACAAGCACCGCGACGTGCGCCGCGCGCATCTCGATGCGCTGGGGCTAAATTATCCGCTGCTGACGACGGAAATGGCCAAGGGACCGGCAATCGCGAAACTGCGCGGCGTCAAGGGCCGGCCCGTCGCCTTCGTCGACGACCAGCCCTCCAACCTGATCTCGGCGCGCAATTCCGTCGCGGATGCCCACCTCTTCCATTTGATGGCCGACAACGCGCTGCGCGCCTTCTTGCCGCCAACGCCGGAAGACATCATCTCGGTCGAGGACTGGCGCGAGGCAGGACCCAAGATCGCCGACGCTCTCGGGCTTTAGCTCAGACGCTCAGGGCTGGAGCTTCGCGCCATTGTCACCGCCGTCCGGGTCATTGTCCGGGACGGTAGCATCGCTTGGGTCGATAATGGGGTTATCCTGAACAGCATCGGCCGGCTTCAACATCGCGCCGTTGACAATGACCGAGCCGTCAGCCTTGGCGTCGACCACCCATTCAAAGCGACCATCCGGCAGCGTCTTTGCAAAACCCTTGATGGCGAGCAAGCCAGGGAAGGCTTGCGCAGCTTGCGGATCAGTCTCGGCGCCTTCCTGAACAGCCTGCACGATCTTGTCATAACCCGCTATATCGACAATTACGCTGGCCTGCGGTTTCATTCCCGGGAACGTCACCTCGCCTTCCATAGCGACTTCGACGCTGTCGTTCTTGATTGTACTATGGTCAAGCACGATCTTGGGGGTCTTGGCCATGAAATCGGCGGCCAGGGCTTCGCCAAATTCATCGGACAGAGGTGGATCCTTGGCAAGATCAAAGGCCTCGATTGTTTTCCTTGCGAGGCTGTCGAGGTCGATGTTGACGCCGCTGACGTGCAATTCGGCATCGGTGGGCAGCAAGGCCACGCTCCAGCTTGGCAAAGACCGCTCGGGCAGCGTCAAGCCTGCCATCTTGATGGTGTAGTCTACCTTCCCATTTTTCGAAATCCCGTCAATGCCGGTCCGTGCGCTGAGGTCCGCCACAGTGAATTTGCCGACCGGACTTTCGGCGGTAAAACCGTGGAAACGGTAGCTTTCCTCCAATCGGTCCCACAACGGCAACGCATTGGTCAAAAGCTTCTTCAGTTCCCCCTGCTTGATCTTCAGCGATGCATCATCGCGATTGGCGAGGGCGAAGTCCAAAAGCTCGAGAAGCGTCTTCGAGTGCACCCCCTTGCCGCTAATCTCCGCCGACACTTTCGGCGAACTGAGCGTGCCCGGGACCTTCACGCCGATCTCATCCGCGTCGTAAGTGAAGTGTTCGACGAAGTCAGCGGCCGTCTGATTCATCGTAAAATCAATGCCGCCGGCCGCAGCTTTGCTGGCATTCAAGCTAGAGGTAAAGGCGCCGATGCTTAGATCGACGGGGTCTTTTGGATCCCTCGATACCAGCTTCGTGTCGGCAATCGAACTTGCCCCGCTGGTGAAGGCCACCAATGCCGGGTCGTAGACGGCGCTGAATGTGGCGCCGGAAACCGACAGGCGCGCCCCGCCGGGGCCTCCGACATCGAGAAACGCATCAGGCGTGATATCGGATGACAGGCTCCAGGTTCCGTCGCTGCGTGGCCTCACCAGCAGAGCAAAAGGCTCAAGATTGAACGTCAGCGGATCGTTGCTGTGGTTCTTCTTGAGCAATGCGCCGAAGTCAAAGCCGATCCTGTAGGCATCGCCGTCGACAGAAACCTTCAGGATGCCTTCGTCGATCGCCGCTCTGCCGATGTAGCGCGCCAGATTGTCTGAAAGCTGCTTTGCCCCCTGACTGTCGACGGTCTGGCCGAAAGCCGGCGCGCTCAACGCAAGCAGCAGGGCGAGTGACAACGCACGGCTCACAATATTCTCCTCTTGATGAGATCAGGGTCCCGCGCGGTGAGGGCCTAACGCCCCGCTAAGGCTGCAGCTTCGCGCCCGCCCCGCCATTATCGCCTCCGTCCGAGTCGTCACCGCTGGTTGCGTTGTCATCGCCGCTCGAATTGTCGTTCATGTCGGCACCGTCATTCTGCTCGCCGCTATCGCCCTGGGCGGCATCCGGGCCTTTCAGCATGGCGCCGTTCACCTTGACCGAACCGTCGGCCTTCGTGTCGATCACCCATTCCAGACGGCCGTCCGGCAGCGTCTTGCCAAAACCCTTGACGGCCAACGCGAACGGGAAGGCTTGCGCCATCTGCTCATCGCTCTTGGCCGCTTCCTTCAGGGCGTCGACGATCTTTTCGTAGCCGCCGATGTCGATGGTCACGCTCCCATCTGGCTTCTTGCTATCCGGGAAAAACACCTCGCCTTCCATGGCGACTTCGATATCGCCATTCTTCACCGTCGAGTGCTTGAACACGACTTTGGGCTTCTTGGCCTTGAAATCGTTGACCAGGGCCTTGCCGAATTCATCCGGCAGCGGCGGATTCTTATTGAGATCAAAGGCTTCGATCGTCTTCCTGGCCATCGTATCGAGATCGATATTCGCGCCGCCGAAGTTCAGGTCGATGTCCGTCGGCAACAGCGGCACCGTCCATTCAGGCAGCGTCTGGTGCGGGATCGTCAGCCCGGAGGCCTTGATCGTGTAATCGACCTTGCCGTTCTGGGAGACGCCGTCCATGCCGAATGCGGTGCTGAATTGCGCGGCCCCGAACTTGCCGACAGGGCTCTCCACCTCGAAATCCTTGAAGCCGTAGTTGCCGTCGACCCTTTCCCAGATGGGCAGCGCGGCCAGCATGAGCGATTTGAGCTCAGCCTGGTTCGCCTTGAGTTTGGCTTCGTCCTCGTTGGCCACGGCAAAGGCAAGCAGGTCGAGCAGTGGCTTCGTCCGCACGCCTTTGCCGTTTGCATCCACCGAAAGTTCCGGCGTTTTCAAGGTGAGCGGGAAATTCATTCCGCTGTTGTTATCGTCGATCTTGATCTTCTCGACGAAGTCCGAAACTTTCTGGGTGGCCGTGAAGTCGACGCCGCCATTGGCGGATTTGGTCGCCGTAACGGTGGCGGTGCCGGCGCCGGTCGAGACATCGGCCTGCTGCTTGGCTTCCCGGGACGTCATGGTCATCCCGGCCAACGAGCTGGTGGCGTTGGTGAAGGCGGCAAGCGCCGGATCGTAGACGCTGGTCAGCTTACCGTCCTTGATCGTGAATTCCATGCTCTGACGGCCTTCCGGCCCATCGAACTCGAAGGACGCACCCTGGGAGAAATTCGACGAGACGTCCCAGGACCCGTCGCTGCGCGGCTTCACCATCAAGGCATATGGCGCCATGTCGAATTTGAGGAGCTTCTGCTCCGGCAGCGCATTGACGAGCGACTTGACGTCAAACGCGATCTTGTAGGCGTCGCCCTCGACCGAAACCTTGAGCACGCCCTTGTCGAACGCCTGCTTGCCGAAATAACGCGCCAGATTGTCGGACAGCTCCTTGGCGCCTTGATTGTCGACAGTCTGGGCAAAAGCCGGCGCGCTGAGCGCAAGGGCAAAGGCAAGTGGCAAAATACGCTTCACGTCGGTTCTCCGTGATCTCGGAAAGATTGTGCTTCTGGTAGGCAAGAAGCGTTACAGCCGCAAGACGCCGACTGTAAGCCAAAAGCGCATCCGGCTAAAGCACCAGCCGCATCAGCGGCCGGCCGGGCTTGCGTTCGACAAGCCTCTGGAAGCCGGCCTTCTCGAACACCCGCGACGAGCCGACGAAAAGCCCGATCGAGCGCGAATCGCGCGACAGGTCGATCGGGCAGGCTTCCAGCAGCCGCGCGCCGTTCTCGCGCGCGAAGGCGATGCCGCCCTCGACGAGACGATGCGTGACACCCCTTCCCCTCGCCTTGACGCGAATGAAGAAGCACGAGATCGCCCACACGTCCGGATCGCCGGCATCGGCCGGATCGACCGGCGCCGAGCCCCTGCCCTGGTTGTTCCATTCGGGCACGTCGGCGCGCGGCCCGATCTGCATCCAGCCGACGGCCTTGCCGTCCTCGAGCGCCAAAAGCCCCGGCGGTGGGCCCGTTTCGATTCGCGCCTTGATGAGATCCTTGTTGCGCTCCTTGTCGCTGGCGCGCCGTTGCGCCGGCGCCAGCCGGAAATGCGTGCACCAGCACCCGTAACAGGCGCCCTGCTTGCCGAAGAGGTCCTCGAAATCGGGCCAGCGCTCGGGGGTCAGCGGTGCTATGGTCGTGCTCATGCGTTCTCCCCAGGCCAAGCTTGTTGCCAGCCTTGCGCTGTCGTACCATTGCATCTGTTCTCTTTATGTTCGCAGCGATGGCGGCTCCTGTCAACAATCCCGAACACGGTTTTTGCCGTGACTGCCTGGCTTTCCAGCGCTCCGAGACGCGTCGCTGCGATCGCTGCGGCAGCCCGCGCCTTGTCCGCCACGCCGAGCTCTACCGGCTCAAGATCGCCCATATCGACTGCGACGCCTTCTATGCGGCGATCGAAAAGCGCGACAATCCGGCGCTGAAGGACAGGCCAGTGATCGTCGGCGGCGGCCGGCGCGGCGTCGTCTCCACTGCCTGTTACATCGCCCGCATCCAGGGCGTGCGCTCGGCCATGCCGATGTTCAAGGCGCTCGAACTGTGCCCCGAAGCGGTGGTGATCCCGCCCAACATGGAAAAATATGTCGGCGTCGGGCGCGAGGTCCGCGCGTTGATGCTGGCGCTGACGCCGCAGGTCGAGCCGCTGTCGATCGACGAGGCCTTTCTCGACCTGGCTGGCACCGAGCGGCTGCACGGCATGCCGCCGGCGCTGGTGTTGGCGCGCTTCGCGCAGACGGTGGAAAAGGAGCTCGGCATCACCGTTTCGGCCGGCCTCTCCTACTGCAAGTTCCTGGCCAAGATCGCCTCGGATTTCCGCAAGCCGCGCGGTTTTTCGGTGATCGGCGAAGCCGAGGCGCCAAGCTTCCTCGCCGCACAGCCGGTGACCATGATCTGGGGCGTCGGCAAGGCGCTTGCCGCGACGCTGGAGCGCGACGGCATCCGCATGATTGCGCAATTGCAGCGCATGGAGCGCGGCGACCTGATGCGGCGCTACGGCGTGATGGGCGACAGGCTCTATCGCCTGTCGCGTGGCGAGGACGATCGCCCGGTCGACCCCGGCGGCGATGCCAAGAGCGTCTCTGCCGAAACCACCTTCGACGCCGACATCGCCGCCTTGGCGGAACTGGTGCCGGTGCTTCGCGGCCTGTCGGAAAAGGTCTCGGCGCGGTTGAAGAAATCAGGCATTGCCGGGCGCACCGTGGTGCTGAAGCTGAAGACGCAGGATTTCAAGCTCCGCACCCGCAACCGCCAGCTCGGCGACCCGACCCGCCTGGCCGACCGCATTTTCCAGACCGGGCTCGATCTGTTGCGCCGCGAGGCCGACGGCACAAAATTCCGCCTGCTCGGCATCGGCGTCAGCGACCTCTCCGACGACGAAAAGGCCGATCCGCCGGACCTTGTCGACATGCAGTCGCGCAAGCGCGCGCTGGCGGAAGGCGCGATGGACACGCTGCGCGACAAGTTCGGCAGGAAAGCCGTCGAGACCGGCTACACATTCGGCAAGGGCCGCGCCGCCAATCCGCCCGAGCCGCTGGAGGATTGAGGGGTCAGGTCCGCTTGAGGTCGATCCGGCTCGTCACCACCATCTTGCCGGTTGCCGGATCCATGTCGGTCACCGTCATGCGCATATTGTCCGGCCCGATCTTCTCGACCGTCAGCTCCGCGTCGCGGTCGCCATTGACGATTTTCGCCCAATGGATGTCGAGGTTGATCGCATCGCCCTTGCGGCTTCCGCTGAGCCCGGCAGGCCCGCTGCGCGAGCCGATATAGCTGCCGGTGTAGCTCTCCCCGCTGACCTTCAGGTCGGCGCTGATTTCCCGCGACATGATCAGCAGCGCGCGGCAGGTGCCGTCAAGCGACAGCGAGTCCGCCGTCGCGTCCGAGGTGAAGGTGCAATTGATGTTCATCACCGGCGTGTTCGTCCTGATCCTGACCGTTCCCTTGCCGGAGAACTTTCCCTGCAGCGAGCGCAGGAAAGCCGCCTCGTCTGCATGCGCGCCCGTCGAGCAGAAAAGACAGGCGGCGGCCAGCAAAGCAGCAGTCGATTTCATCAAGACGTCCCCTCTTGCGATCATAGCCTTCCGATGGAAGCGTGGACTTAACGGGTGCCCAGGCGCCAGGTTCCGCCGCGGCGATGACGGTTTTTTTCACACCCGATCCGCTGGCCCAGTGGAATGACGCCACTAACGGTTGCGGCCCGGGTCCGGGCTTGCGACATAGGGCCCCAAATGGCGCCCGCTCCCTCGATCCCAAAAGCCGCGTTCTGGATGGCTCTGTCAATCGCCTCGATGCTGGCGATGTCGGTTGCCGGCCGCGAAACGACAGCCGAGCTCAACGTCTTCCAGGTGCTGGAGCTGCGCTCGGTGATCGGTTTCTTCATCCTTTTGCCGCTGGTGATGATGAGCGGCGGTTTTGCCGCGATGCGCACCGAGCGTCCGTCGCCCATATCGCCCGCAACATGATCCACTATACCGGCCAGGCCGCCTGGCTCTACGCGCTGACGCTCATTCCGCTCGCCGTGCTGATCTCGATCGAGTTCACCACGCCGATCTGGACAGCGATCCTCGCCGTCAGCTTTCTGGGGGAAAGACTGTCCCGGTCGAAGCTCACGGCGATCGTGCTTGGTCTGATCGGCGTGGTCGTCATCGTGCGCCCAAGCGCCGGTTCGATGGACCCCGGCCACGTCGTCGTCCTGGGCGCCGCAGTCTGCTTCGGCATCTCGATGGTGCTGGTGAAGTCGATGACCAAAACCGAAAGCGTGGTGCGCATCATCTTCTGGATGCTGATCATCCAGTCGGTGGTTGGCTTGATCCCCGCTCTCTATAGCTGGCACAACCCTTCGCCAGGGCTCTGGCCGTGGATCTTCGTCATCGCCTTCACCGGCATGTCGTCGCATTTCTGCCTGGCGCGCGCTCTCACCCACGCTGACGCCACGATCATCTCGCCGATGGATTTTTTGCGCGTGCCGCTGACGGCGCTGGTCGGCTGGCTGCTCTATCATGAGCAGATCGACGTCTTCACCGCCGGCGGCGCCGCCCTGATCCTCGCCGGCAACTTGCTCAACCTGCAGCGCAAGACACCGCAAGTGGCAGAGGCGGAGGCGGCAACGCCCTGAGCTAGACCAACTCCACTTCCACCACGCCCTGCACCGCACGCATGGCAGAGGCGATTTGCGGCGAGACGCGATAATTCCCCAAGCCGATCTCAACCTCGCCCTGCGCCTCTCCCTTGAGCACGATGATGCTGACTTGACTGTCGCCACGCTGTTTGAGCTGCGATTGAATGATCGATGATGGTCCATCGTCTCTGACAAAAATGCGTAGCGCTTTCTGGATGCGGCTGGCTTCGTCGTCCAGTGATTGCACCGAGTTAATGCGCAGGTTTACGCCCTCAGGCCTGTCTTCGGCTGCAACCATAATCACCACCGAACTGCCGGGCTCCAGCATGTCGCGATACTGTGCCAGACCTTCGGAAAACAGCACAGCCTCATACTGTCCCGTCGTGTCGGAAAACTGCACGACGCCCATCTTGTTTCCGGTGCGGGTCTTGCGCTCCTGCTTGGAGGTGACCGTGCCGGCGAGGCGTCCGGCCGCGGCGCCGCGTTTGACCGCAGCCGAGAATTCCGCCCAGTTCTGCACCCGCATCTTCTGGAGTGCCGCCTTGTATTCGTCGAGCGGATGGGCCGAGAGGTAGAAGCCCACCACCTGGAATTCACGGTGCAGCTTGTCGGCGGCAAGCCACGGATCGGTCGCCGGCAGGTTGAGCGCCTGCGACTGGCTCCCAAGCGAAGCGCCGAAAATGTCGGCCTGGCCGGAGATGGCGTTTTGCTGCGCCAGCGAGGCCAGGCCCATCATCCGCTCGACGCCGGCCATCATCTGCGCGCGGTCGTGGCCGAAGCAATCGAGCGCGCCTGCCATGATCAGGCTTTCGAAGACGCGCTTGCCGACGATCTTCGGATCGACCCGCTCGCAAAAATCGGCAAGGTTCTTGAACGGCTTCTGGCCACGCTTCTCGACGATGTGCTCGACCGCCGCATCGCCGACGCCCTTCAGCGCCGCAAGGGAATAGAAGATCTTGTTTTCGCCAACCTCGAAGGGACGGAAACTCGACATCACCGACGGCGCCACCACCTCGATGCCGAGGCGCATGGCGTCCTGGCGGAAATCGGCCAGCTTGTCGGTGTTGCTCATGTCGAGCGTCATCGACGCCGCAAGGAACTCGACCGGGTAATGCGCCTTCAGGTAGGCGGTCTGGTAGGAAACGACCGCGTAGGCCGCCGCGTGCGACTTGTTGAAGCCGTAGTCGGCGAACTTGGCCAGGAGGTCGAAGATGAAATCGGCCTGCGGCTTTGAGACGCCGCGCTCGACCGCGCCGGAGACAAAGCGCTCGCGCTGCTTGTCCATCTCGGCGCGGATCTTCTTGCCCATGGCGCGGCGCAAAAGATCGGCTTCGCCGAGCGAATAGCCGGACAGCTCCTGCGCGATCTGCATCACCTGTTCCTGGTAGACGATGACGCCTTGGGTCTCCTTCACCAGATGGTCGATCTTGGGATGGATCGAGGCCATCTCCTCCTCGCCATGCTTTCTGGCGTTGTAGGTCGGGATGTTCTCCATCGGACCGGGGCGATAGAGCGCCACCAGCGCGATGATGTCCTCGATGCAGTCCGGCCGCATGCCGATCAGCGCCTTGCGCATGCCGGCACTTTCAACCTGGAACACGCCGACCACCTCGCCGCGCGACAGCATGGCGTAGGTGTCTGGGTCGTCGAGCGGGATCGTCGCGAGATCGATGTCGACGCCGCGCCGGCGGATCAGCTTCACCGCGGTCTCCAGCACGGTCAGCGTCTTCAGGCCGAGGAAGTCGAACTTCACCAGGCCGGCCTGCTCGACATATTTCATGTTGAACTGGGTGACCGGCATGTCCGAGCGCGGATCGCGATACATCGGCACCAGTTCCGACAAAGGTCTATCGCCGATGACGATGCCCGCGGCATGCGTCGAGGCGTGGCGGTAGAGGCCTTCGAGCTTCTGCGCCGTGTCGAGCAGCGTCTGCACGATCGGTTCCTTCTCCGCCTCCTCGGCAAAGCGCGGCTCGTTGGCGATGGCATCCGCCAGCTTGACCGGATTGGCCGGGTTCTGCGGCACCATTTTGGAGAGCTTGTCGACCTGGCCGTAGGGCATCTGCAGCACACGGCCGACGTCGCGCAGCACGGCGCGCGCCTGCAGCGTACCGAAGGTGATGATCTGCCCGACCTGGTCGCGGCCGTATTTCTGCTGGACGTAGCGGATGACCTCCTCGCGCCGGTCCTGGCAGAAGTCGATGTCGAAGTCGGGCATCGAGACGCGGTCCGGATTGAGGAAGCGCTCGAACAGCAGCGAGAAACGCAGCGGGTCGATGTCGGTGATGGTGGTTGAATAGGCGACCAGCGAGCCGGCGCCCGAACCGCGGCCCGGCCCGACCGGAATGCCTTGCGCCTTCGCCCATTTGATGAAGTCGGCAACGATCAGGAAGTAGCCCGGGAACTTCATCTTCTCGATGATGCCAAGCTCGAATTCGAGCCGTTCGCGATATTGCTCGACCGTGTAGCCGGGCGTCGGCCCGTGCGCGGCAAGCCGCGCCTCCAGCCCTTCGCGCGCCTGGCGGGCGAGCTCGGCCGCCTCCGCCTTCTCGGCCGCGTCCTTGTCTGCGGCGTCGGCGCCGGTGAAGCGCGGCAGGATCGGGCTGCGGTTCTTCGGATAGTAGGAGCAGCGCATGGCGATCTCGACCGTGTTGTCGATCGCTTCCGGCAGGTCCGAGAAGAGCCGCGCCATATCGGCCTGGCTGCGCAGGAAATTGTCCGCGGCGAGCCGCCGGCGGTTGTCGGCGGCCACCACCGAGCCCTCGGCGATGGCGATCAAAGCGTCATGCGCCTCATAGTCGTCGCGCTTGGAGAAGAACGCCTCGTTGGTGGCGACCAGCGGCAGTTCATGCGTGTAGGCAAGGTCGACCGTCGACTTCTCGACCATGCGGTCATAGCCGGCGACCCGTTCCAGTTCGACATAGAGCCTGTCGCCGAACAGGTCTTTGAGGAAGAGCAGCCGCTGTTCGGCGAGATCGCGCCGGTCGGCCTTCAGAGCGGCGCCGATCGGGCCGCGCGGCCCGCCGGTGAGGCAGATCAGGCCATCGCTTCCGCCTTCCAGCATCGTGCTGGTCAGGTGCACCGGCTCGCCGGGCGGCGTCTCGAGATAGACCTTGCTGATCAGCCGCACGAGATTGGCATAGCCGGCCTCGCTGGCGGCGATCAGCACGACAGGCGACATTTCCGGTCCATGCCGGCGGCGGTCTCGCTGGCCGTCGCTCGCCTCGCCGGAAAAGGCGAGATCGACCTGGCAGCCGATGATCGGCTGGATGCCGTCCTTGACCGCCTTCTGGGCGAATTCGAGCGCCCCGAACAAATTGTTGGTGTCGGTGACCGCGATCGCCGGCGCCTCGTCCTTGACGGCATGGCCGACGATCGCGCCAAGCTGCAAGGCGCCTTCCAGCAGCGAATAGGCCGAATGCACGCGCAGATGGATGAAGGTCCGCGCCGGCGCTTCCGGCCGCGCGGCCTTCACGGCTGCTTCGCGCTGCAACGGGTCGCGTGGAAGTCGTTCATCCGCCATATTTTTTCGCGCCGTCCCAAAGACTCAAATACATGCAGATGTATTGTCCCGGACGGGGCCATGCCAGTCCAGCACAATCGACCCACAGACCACAGGCTTGCGGCCCCGTATCGCCTCGTCTCAGGCGAACTCCATGATCACCGCATCGACCGCCAGGCTGTCGCCCGGCTTGGCGTTGAGCTTGGCAATGGTGAGGTCGCGTTCGGCGCGCAGCACGTTCTCCATTTTCATGGCCTCGACCACGGCCAGCGTCTCGCCGGCCTTGACCTCCTGGCCCTCGGCTACGGCGATCGAGACGACCAGCCCAGGCATCGGGCAGAGCAGCATCTTCGAGGTGTCGGGGGGTAGCTTTTCCGGCATCAGCCTTTCGAGCTCCGCGGTGCGCGGCGGCATGGCTTGCGCCGTCACCGACATGCCTTTCCAGGCGATGCGCAAACCGTTCAGCATCGGGCGGATCTGGGCGGCGATGTTCTTGCCGCCAACCGTGCCCTGCCAGATCGCGTCGCCCGGCCGCCAGTCCGAAGCGACGGTCAGCGGCCTGCCGCCATCGATCGACAGATCGACCTCCATCGGGATGGAAACCATGCCGTCGACGATTTCGACCGGAAGATAGTCAGCGTCGATCTTCGCCACCCAGTCGCGCTTGAGATGGCCGGAATGCGGCGCCAGCCGGCCGCTCAGGCGGTCGAGCCGGTCGCGGCGCAGCAGTTCGATCGCGGTTGCGACGGCGGCGAACACCGCCCTCTCCCCGCCATCCGGCTCGACCGGCGCGAAGCCGTCCGGATATTCCTCCGCGATGAAGCCGGTCGACAGCCTCCCCTCGCGCCAGCGCGGGTGCTGCATCAGCGCCGAAAGGAAAGGGATGTTGTGTTCGATGCCGTCGACGACGAAACTGTCCAGCGCCTCCGACATGGCGTCGATCGCCTCAAGCCTGGTCGGCGCCCAGGTGCAGAGCTTGGCCACCATGGGGTCGTAGAACATCGAGATTTCCGACCCTTCGGCGACGCCGGTATCGTTGCGGACCACGACATCGCCGAACGTGCCCTCCTCCGGCGGCCGGTAACGGGTCAGCCGGCCGATCGAGGGCAGGAAGTTGCGGAAAGGATCCTCAGCGTAAAGGCGGCTTTCCACCGCCCAGCCGTTGAGCTTCACGTCGCTCTGCTTGATGTCGAGCTTCTCGCCGGCGGCGACGCGGATCATCTGTTCGACCAGGTCGATGCCGGTCACGAGCTCGGTCACCGGGTGCTCGACCTGCAATCGCGTATTCATTTCAAGGAAATAGAAGTTCTTGTCCTTGTCGACGATGAACTCGACCGTGCCGGCGCTCTGGTAGTCGACGGCCTTGGCCAGTGCCACCGCCTGCTCGCCCATCGCCTTTCTGGTCTTGGCATCGAGGAATGGCGACGGCGCCTCTTCGACCACTTTCTGGTTGCGGCGCTGGATCGAGCATTCGCGCTCGCCGAGATAGAGCGCGGTGCCATGCGCGTCTGCCAGCACCTGGATCTCGATATGGCGCGGGTCGACGACGAACTTCTCGATGAAGACGCGGTCGTCGCCAAAGGAGCTTTTCGCTTCCGAACGCGCCCGGTCGAAACCGTCGCGCACCTCCGCCTTGCTCCAGGCGATGCGCATGCCCTTGCCGCCGCCGCCGGCGGAGGCCTTGATCATGACCGGATAGCCGATCTCGCCGGCGATCCGTTCGGCATGGTCGGCGTCTTCGATGACGCCCAGCCATCCAGGCACGGTCGAGACCTTGGCCTCGCTGGCGAACTTCTTCGATTCGATCTTGTCGCCCATCGCCTTGATGGCCTTGGGCTTCGGTCCGATGAAAACGATGCCTTCCTTCTCCAGCGCCTCGCAGAAGGAGGCACGCTCGGACAGGAAGCCATAACCCGGATGCACGGCTTCCGCGCCGGTCTCCTTGCAGGCGGAGATGATCTTCTCAGGGACCAGATAGCTCTGCGCCGCCGGCGAAGGTCCGATATGCACCGCTTCGTCGGCCATTTCGACATGCACGGCATCGCGGTCGGCGTCCGAATAGACCGCGACGGTGGCGATCCCCATCTTTCGCGCCGTCTTGATCACACGGCAGGCGATCTCGCCGCGATTGGCGATCAGGATTTTCTTGAACATTCGGATGTCGTTCCTCCGGCGAAGCGGTCCTGTTCTATGGACAATTCCGGCCCGCCTCAAGTGCCCGCGGGCCGGCTCCCACGGCTGGCACCGATTGCAGGAACCGCGCCGAAAAACGTCGCAACAGACGTTGGCCGCCAGCGCGGAACTCGCTAAGCTTGCCCGTGACGCCGAACGGATGGCAGGCTGCCATTCGCCACGAACAGCTTGCCGTTAGCTGAAACTTACAGATTGCCCTGGGAGGAGTGCCTCATGAAAACGCGTGCCGCCGTTGCCGTCGCCGCCGGAAAGCCGCTCGAGATCATGGAGGTGGACCTCGAAGGGCCGCGCGACGGCGAGGTCCTGGTCGAGGTCAAGGCGACCGGCATCTGCCATACGGACGAGTTCACGCTGTCGGGCGCCGATCCGGAAGGGCTGTTCCCGGCCATCCTCGGCCATGAGGGCGCCGGCATCGTGGTCGATGTTGGCAAGGGCGTGACCTCGGTCAGGAAGGGCGACCATGTCATCCCGCTCTATACGCCCGAATGCCGGCAGTGCCCGTC
>NZ_VFTL01000087.1:0-1042 GCF_006439385.1 Mesorhizobium sp. B3-1-7 | reverse complement strand
TGAACTGACCCCATAAAGTTGGACGGTTCATTGAGTTGGTAGGTTTAAGGGCTGGGTCCTGTATTGCACAGGGGCCAGCCCTTTGAGTTTCAGTTTGATGCGGTGGTGGTTGTAATAGTCGATGTAGTGGTCGATGGCTGTATCGAGGCTTTGGACCGTTTCGAATCTTTGCGGATAGAAGAGCTCGGATTTGAGCGTGGCGAAGAAGCTCTCCATCGGTGCATTGTCGAGGCAATTGCCTTTGCGCGACATGCTCTGAGCAAGGCCTCTAGCTTCCAGCCTGCGCTGGAATGCCGACATCTGGTACTGCCATCCCTGATCGGAATGCAGGATCGGCCGTTCGTTGTGATTGAGCCGGGCGAAGGCTTTGGTCAGCATATTGTCCACCAATTCGAAGCGCGGGCGGCGCGCCGTCTCGAAGGCGACGATCTCGCCGTTGTAGAGATCAATGATGGGTGACAGGTAGAGCTTGTCGCCGGCCACGCTGAACTCCGTCACGTCGGTCACCCATTTGCGGTTGGCGCGGTCGGCGTCGAACTTGCGCTGCAACAGATCGGGCGCGGTCCGCCCAACCTCGCCCCTATAGGAACGATACCTCTTCGGCCTGACCAGCGACTTCAATTCCATCCCGGTCATCAGGCTCTGGACGGTCTTGTGGTTGACGCGTTGACCTGCCTGGCGCAGTTGCGCGGTCACCCGACGATAGCCGTAGCGGCCCTTGTGGCTGTCGAAGATGACCTTGATCGCTTCCCTCAATGCCGCCTGGCGGTCCGGGCGCGAGGCCGCCTTTTGATTGTAATAGAACGTGCTGCGCGGCAGCTTCGCCAGCTCCAGCAGGCCTTTAAGCGGATGCAGCGGCCTTAACGCCTGGACGGCTTGCGCTTTTTGGGCGCGTGTCCCTGCGTTAAGGCCTCCAGTTTTTTTAGGTAGGCGTTCTCCATCCGCAACTGCTTCAGTTCGGCCAGCAGTTCTTCACGGCTTTTGGCCTCGTCACTGGCTGCAACAGGCACTGAGGGGGCCGGCGGCTTCGACATGGGTCGTC
>NZ_VFTL01000086.1:0-1120 GCF_006439385.1 Mesorhizobium sp. B3-1-7 | reverse complement strand
GCGTTTTGGGGTGAGAAGTTGATCCATGCCCTGAGGGCGTCTAGTCCGATGCGGAACCATGACTTTTCGCGTCGGCCGTGGGCCTTTCGCTTGATGGCCTTCATACCCATGGTTTGGGTTGCACATCGATAGGCCCATGTGATTGCGATGGCGAGAATGGCTGTCAGGGTATCGATCTTGTCTGGCGCGGTCATTCTGGTGTCTTCGATGTTGAAGCCGCGGGTCTTGGCATCGCCGAACAGGCATTCGACGGCCCAACGGCTCTTGTAGGCTATGATGGCGGCCTTGGCGTCCTGGCTGTTGGTCATGACGATGAGCCATTCGCCCTGCTGGCCTTTTCTGCCGTCGATCCATTTGGCAGCGAAGGATAAACGGACGGATGCAGCCGGCAGGCCGGCCTCAAGCGTCGTGACGCTGCGGCTCTTGCGGCGCTTTCTCAGCAGGGTCTGGAGTGTCCAGAGCTTTCCATCGGCCAGGGCGACGCACTGGCCGACCTTGACGCGAATGGCAAACGGGACCTTGTTTTGCATCAGGAATTTGACCCAATCGGCGCCGATGAACTCGCGGTCGGCGAGCAGCAGTTCGATCGAAGCCGCGCCGAACAGGTCGAGATAGCGCCGCATCAACTCGATGCGCTGGTGCGTGTTGCTGTTGCCCTGGTGGTCGAGCACCGTCCACAGCAGCGGTACGCGAAAGCGTCGCGTCACGATGGCCAGCATGAGAATGTTGATGTCCTTGCAGCCGACCTTCCAGCTGGTGCGGTCGAGCGCCAGGCATTTGGGCCGCGACAGGTTCAGCATGCGCACGACGAGCTGCGCGACGAGTGCCTGATCCAGCCGGATCGACTGGAAGAAGCGCTGCAGGCGGCGATAGTTCGACCCGTGTTGCGCGGCCCCCGGAAACTGGCTCGCCACATGGCTCAGATTGACCGTGCGGCCTTGAACCATGCCGATGATCAGAACCGCGAGTGTTTCCAGGCGCGAATTGCGCAGTGCAAATGACGGCTTAGGGTCTCGATGAGGGCGGTGTGAATCGTGATCGGCATCGGCGGATCCTTTTGGCGAAGAATCCTCCAATCAAATCACTTCAAGCCGTCCTCACCCTTGCGTCGTGTACTGTG
>NZ_VFTL01000085.1:0-1272 GCF_006439385.1 Mesorhizobium sp. B3-1-7 | reverse complement strand
CGGTAGTGTGCTGAGAGTTCTGCAAATTCGCTGAGAGAGGGCGGTCATGGCAGGCTGGTGATGTTCAACGTCACCTGATTCCCGCGAAGGAACGCCGCCATGACCAAGACTGAAGATAAATCCGCCATAGCTGCCGTCAAAGACATTCTGCTTTCGAACCCGGCTGGGCTGCACGAAGTGATCCGCGCGGTGATGCAGGAGGTCCTCGAGGCCGAGATGGACGAGGCGCTGGGTGCTTCGAAGAGCGAGCGCACGCCGGAGCGTCTCGGCTATCGCTCGGGTTACTACGGCCGCACGCTTGTCACCCGTGTCGGCAAGCTGGAACTGCGGGTTCCGCAGGACCGGCAGGGGCGCTTCTCCACCGAGCTATTCGAGCGCTACCAGCGCTCCGAGCGGGCCTTGGTGGCGACGCTTGCGGAGATGTATGTGCAGGGCGTGTCGACCCGCAAGGTCAAGGCGATCACCGAGGAGCTGTGCGGGCATGCCTTCTCGGCCTCGTCGATCTCGGCCATCAACAAGCGCCTGGACGAGAGCCTGAAGGCCTTTGCCGAGCGCCCGCTTCAAGAGCCCTTTGCCTACCTCATCCTCGATGCCCGCTACGAGAAGGTGCGCGAGGCCGGCATCGTCATGAGCCAGGCGGTGCTGATCGCGGTCGGCATCGACTGGGACGGGCGGCGCCAGATCCTGGCCGTGGAGATGGCCAATCGCGAGAGCCGCTCGGCCTGGAAGGACTTCCTCGTCGCGCTGAAGGCGCGCGGCCTCAGGGGCGTCGAACTGGTCGTGTCCGACGACCATGCCGGCCTGGTCGCGGCGATCGGCGAGGTGATCCCGGAAGCCGCCTGGCAGCGCTGCTACGTGCACTTCCTCAGGAATGCGCTCGATCACCTGCCTAGGAAGCATGGCGACGATTGCCTGCAGGAGCTCAGATGGCTCTACGACCGGCGCGATCTCGCCGAGGCCAAGGCCGATCTCGCCGCATGGCTGGCCAAATGGTCGGGCCGCTATCCGCGACTGACGACGTGGGTGGAGGAGACCATCGAGCGCACGCTGACCTTCTTTCGCCTGCCGCGTCAGCACCACAAGCACCTGAAGTCGACCAACATGCTGGAACGCCTCAACGAAGAGATCAGGCGCCGCACCTATGTCGTGCGCATCTTTCCCAACGCCGAAAGCTGCCTGCGCCTGGTCAGGGCGCTGGCCGTCGAAACCAACGAAAACTGGATGGAGGCCAACCGCTACATCAACATGGACGACCTGCGCGAGCACAAGAAG
>NZ_VFTL01000084.1:0-1319 GCF_006439385.1 Mesorhizobium sp. B3-1-7 | reverse complement strand
CAAAGAGGGCAGACTTAGAAGCAAACTTCTTCGTCGCCAGCGGCGCACCGCCCTCGTTCGTGGGCCGTATATAGTCGCCCCCCGATCGAACTGTCAACAGCCAAGATCGCTCTTTTTTCGATTTCTCGTGGAGATGTCCGCGGCGGCAAAAAGGTGAGCTGGCTTGGTTGAATTTTGGCCCGGCGTTCCGTTGCCAACCATCCCGGTAATACCTGCCACAACCGCTCCGCCGAGCGGGATGCCTTCAACCGAAATCGCCCCGCGGCACTTAGCCGGATGTCGATCGCCGCGGCCGCTTGAACCTCGATTTAGAGCCGTCCCTCGAGCAATTCAGGCGTGATGTTCCGGCCCGCGTAGAAGATGCCCAGGATCAGCACACGCTCGCCGTCGATGGCGAAAGCGATACTGACCGCGCGACGATAACCGATGATCCGCAGCCCCGGCATGATCTCCACCCGCTCAGTGCCGCGCCGAGGAAATGTCGACAAGCCTAGACAATGATCGCGGATGCCCACGACAAAATCCCAGGCAACCGCCGGCGACGCACGCTCGGCTATATCGTCATAGAGCTGCTCGAGTTCAGCTTCCGCGCTCGCGTGGAAGACAATCCGGTATTCCATCCCCTACTTGGCTTTCGCCTGCCGCGCACGATGACGGACCTCCAGCCGGGAAAACACCGTTTCGGCGGGAATACCCTTTGCCGGATCTTGCTGGAGCTCGGCCATGCGCGACGGGATTTCCTCGCGCAGCCACTTCTCTCGCTCCGCCTCAAAATCCTCGAGCATGCGCAAGCCGGCGCGGACAACCTCGCTGGCATTGTTGTAGCGGCCCGATTCGAGCTGCTTCCTGATGAAGCGCTCATAGTGATCGTTCAAAGCGTAGTTGGGCATGGGGAACCTTCTCGGAATATGGGGGCGGATGGCAGATATAGCAATAGATAGCAAAAATTAGCAATTTGGTTGATTCGATTCCAATTCACCCGATGCAATTCAGTGGAAGATCCAACCGTACCCGAATCGGCAGCGATCAAAATGCCGGGTCGGGACGCCGGCGCCCGATCGAGGATCGCCAGGCGGCCTATTCCACGATCTCTGCTCTCTCCATTTGCGAGGCGACTGGGACACAAAAGCCGGCTGAGTTTAAGCTCAACCGGCTAATATTATTTCGCACCTGGTTGTGTGCTGGTCTCGGAATAGGTGTCTCTCGTTTCAACGTCCTCAAGCGCGTCGCGCTGAAGCGGATTCCACAGTACACGACGCAAGGGTGAGGACGGCTTGAAGTGATTTGATTGGAGGATTCTTCGCCAAAAGGATCCGCCG
>NZ_VFTL01000083.1:0-1782 GCF_006439385.1 Mesorhizobium sp. B3-1-7 | reverse complement strand
GGGGGGGGGGCGCCACCGCCGCCGGGCGTTGTTATTTCAGCCGGGACGATGCCTCGCCTTGATTAGGCGCCGTAGCGAGTTGTCACCGGCAGCGCATCTGAGCAGCGCCTTCCCCCACTCCGTCGCCGCTTCGCGGCGCCACCTCTCCCCCCTCCGGAGGGAGAGGAAGGGAGCCTGGCAGACTAAGTTCGCGCCCTTCCTCTCCCCCGTCGATCGGGGGAGAGGTGTCGAGCGCAGCTCGACGGAGTGGGGGTCGACCTGCCCCGGACTCAAACATGCAGCGCGTGGCCGAGCGCCTTCAGCGCCGCTTCCTGGAACCCTTCGCCCTGCGTCGGATGCGCATGGATCGTGCCGGCGATGTCCTCCAGCCGCGCGCCCATCTCGAGCGCGAGACCAAAGGCTGCCGCCAGTTCCGACACGCCTTGCCCGACCGCCTGGATGCCCAGCACCAGGTGGTTGTCCGCGCGCGCCACGACCCGCACAAAACCGTCCTCGCCCTGCTTGGTCATCGCCCGGCCGTTGGCGGCGAAGGGAAACTGGCCGATCTTGATCTCGCCGGCGAGCGCCTTCGCCTCTTCCGGTGACAGGCCGGCGGTGACCAGCTCCGGATCGGTGAAGCAGATCGCCGGAATGGCGCGCTTGTCCCAGCTTCTTTTGTGGCCGGCGACGATCTCGGCCACCATCTCGCCTTGCGCCATGGCGCGATGCGCCAGCATCGGCTCGCCGGTGACGTCGCCGATCGCAAAAATGCCGCGCATCGAGGTGCGGCACTGGTCGTCGATGCGGATGAATTTTCCGGCCTTGTCGAGGTCGATCTGCTCCAGGCCCCAGCCCTCGGTCAGCGGCTTGCGCCCGACCGTCACCAGGATCCTGTCGGCGGCGAGTTTGGCGTTCTTGCCATCTGGCGTCTCGACCAGCAGCGCGTCGCCCTTGCCCGCCTGTCCCTGGGTCGACAACCCCTTGGCCTTGGCCCCCAGCATCACCTCGACGCCGAGCTCGCCAAGCCGCTTCAGCACCGGCCGGGTCAGCTCGGCATCATATTGCGCCAGCACGCGCGGCAAGGCCTCGACCACGGTGACCTTGGCGCCCATCTTGGCGAAAGCCATGCCGAGCTCGAGCCCGATATAGCCGCCGCCGACGACCGCGAGCTTCTTCGGCACGTCACTCAGCGCCAGCGCTTCGGTGGACGAGATCACCGGGCCGCCAAAGGGCAGGAACGGCAATTCGACCGGCGCCGAGCCGGTGGCGATCACCACCGTCTCGGCGCGGATCACCTGCGTGCCGGTCTCGGTCTCGACCTCGACGGTCTTGCCGTCCCGGAACGTCGCCCAGCCTTGCACGGTCTTGACCTTGGCCTTCTTGAGCAATCCGGCAACGCCGCTATTCAGCCGGCTAATGATCCCGTCCTTCCAGGCGACGGTTTTTGCGAGTTCCAGCGTCGGCGCGGCGGCGACCTTGATGCCCAGCGGATCCTTGCCGCCGGCCATATGCGCGACCTTCTCGAACTCTTCCGCCGCATGGATCAGCGCCTTGGACGGGATGCAGCCGACATTGAGGCAGGTGCCGCCCGGCTTGCCGGCCTCGACGATGACCGTGTCGACGCCGAGCTGTCCGGCGCGGATGGCGCAGACATAGCCGCCCGGACCGGCGCCGATAACCAGCAGCTTGCAGGAGATTTCTTTCATGATGGCACCTTATGTTGCGGCCTGGGGAACATAGGTCGCGATCCTTCGCGCCCCCCTCTGTCCTGCCGGACATCTCCCCCACGAGGGGGGAGATCAG
>NZ_VFTL01000082.1:0-1889 GCF_006439385.1 Mesorhizobium sp. B3-1-7 | reverse complement strand
TCGCTTCGCTCCTTGCTCCGCCCTAGAATGACGAAGGAGGCGTCGACGCTCTACGGGAGGCGAACCCCCTCTGGCCTGCCGGCCATCTCCCCCGCAAGGGGGGAGATCGGCAGCTTCGCCGCCTCGCGAACATCTGAGGCGTTGCTACCGATCCACCCTTGTCGACAAAATAATCGACGACGAGGTCCGCTCCACCCCGTCCATCGCGCCGATCTTGTCGAGCAGCGCATCGAGGTCCCGGATCGACGGCGCGTCGACGATGACGATCATGTCGAAATTGCCGCTCACCGAATGCACCGTGCGCACCGGCGCCATCGCTTCCAGGCTGCGCACCACCTTGTCGGCGAGCTTCGGCGTCACGGTGAGCAGCACATGCGCCTTGACCAGCCCTTGCTCATAATCGGGCGACAGCCTGACCCCATAGCCGGTGATGATGCCGCGCTGCTCCAGCCGCTCGATGCGGCTCTGCACCGTGGTGCGCGACACGCCGAGCTGGCGCGCGAGCTCGGCGGTCGAGGCGCGGGCGTTGACGCGCAACAGCGTAAGCAGCGCCTGTTCGGCTTCACTGATCATTTTGACGAAACCTCTCGGCATATCGCTCAAAGTTCGGCGTCATATTGCCAGATTCCACGCTTCCTTTCGACAGGCAAGCTGCGAAGATTCGCGCCAAATCGAATTGGCCCAAATGAGGATGGCAGGGGATATTGATCATGAAGAACATCGTTGTTGTCGGCGCCGGCAAGATCGGCTCGACCATCGCGGAAATGCTGAACGCCACGGGCGACTACCACGTCACGCTCGTCGACCGCTCGGCCGCCCAGCTTGCCGCCGCCGAACTGCCGGCCGGCGTCGAGACGCAGGAGCTCGACATCGCCGCCGCGGGCGAGCTGGAAAAGGTGCTTGCCGGCAAATTCGCCGTGCTGAGCGCCGCGCCCTTCCACCTCACCACGCGCATCGCCGAGGCGGCCGCCGCCACCGGCGTGCACTATCTCGACCTGACCGAGGACGTCGTCTCGACCCGCCGTGTGAAGGAGCTGGCGCGTGACGCCGACAGCGCCTTCATTCCGCAATGTGGCCTGGCGCCGGGCTTCATCTCGATCGTCGCCAACGATCTCGCCAGCCGCTTCGACACGCTGGAAAGCGTTCGCATGCGCGTCGGCGCGCTGCCGCAATATCCGTCCAACGCGCTGAACTACAACCTCACCTGGAGCACCGACGGCGTCATCAACGAATATTGCGAGCCCTGCGAGGCGATCGTCGAGGGCGAGCTGATCGAAGTGCCGCCGCTGGAGGAGCGCGAAGAATTCTCGCTCGACGGCGTCACCTATGAAGCCTTCAACACCTCGGGCGGCCTTGGCACGCTCGCCGAGACGCTGAAGGGCAAGGTGCGCACGCTGAACTACCGCACCATCCGCTACCCCGGCCACGCCGCGATCATGAAGGCGCTGCTCAACGATCTGGGGCTGCGCCACCGCCGCGATGTGCTGAAGGACATCTTCGAGAGCGCGCTGCCTTCGACGCTGCAGGACGTGGTCATCGTCTTCGTCACCGTCTCGGGCCGCCGCAACGGCCGGCTGCTGCAGGAGACCTACGCCAACAAGATCTATTCGCAGCGCGTCGGCAACATCGTGCGCAGCGCCATCCAGATCACCACCGCTTCCGGCATCTGCGCCGTGCTCGACATGCTGGCCGACGGCTCGCTGCCGGCGAAGGGCTTCGTGCGCCAGGAAGACATCGCCCTCGACGCCTTCCTCGCCAACCGCTTCGGCCGCGCCTACGCCCAGCACGAGATGGCGAGCCGGCTCGCGGGCTGAGGGCGCCTTTCCTCTCCCCCG
Source organism: Mesorhizobium sp. B3-1-7 (assembly GCF_006439385.1). Classification (NCBI taxonomy): domain Bacteria; kingdom Pseudomonadati; phylum Pseudomonadota; class Alphaproteobacteria; order Hyphomicrobiales; family Phyllobacteriaceae; genus Mesorhizobium; species Mesorhizobium sp. B3-1-7. The sequence goes on along the minus strand of NZ_VFTL01000082.1, from coordinate 54 downwards.
TCGATCGGGGGAGAGGTGTCGAGCGAAGCTCGACGGAGTGGGGGTCGACCTTAC
>NZ_VFTL01000081.1:0-2642 GCF_006439385.1 Mesorhizobium sp. B3-1-7 | reverse complement strand
CCGTCATTCCGGTCGAGCAGGAGCGCCGTGCGCGCAGACTGCAAGGCACTTTGCAGCGTACGAGGATCGCGGTCGTACCAGAATCGCGCAACCAGGCACTGCGCCAGATAGGCATGACCTTGAGCAAAAGCCGGATCGAGTTCGGCGCTCCGGGCGAACATGGATTCGCCCTTGTCCATTTCATACTGATGGTAGTGCGCGCGACCCTGCAAGTAGTAGTCGTAGGCGGCCCAATCGGCCGGCGGGGTTCGCCGCGAGCGGCTAGTCGCATCTGCCTCGGCAGCGCCTTGGACGGTTGAAGCCACGAGGGCCGCCACCTCCTCCTGAACCGAAAAGATGTCCTCAAGCGCCCTGTCGTAGCGTTGAGCCCATAAATGGAAGCCGCTGGCGCCGTCGATCAGTTGCGCTGTGATCCGGATGCGGTCCCCGAGCCGTCGCACGCTGCCCTCGACGAGGTAGCGCGCGCCGAGTTGCCGGTGGACTTCCGCGGGATCCGGCGCTGGTCCACGAAACTGAAAAGCTGAATTGCGGGCGATCACCACGAGCGACCGGTATCGCGCCAGTTCGGTGATGATATCTTCGGTGATGCCGTCGCTCAGATATGTTGGTCCTGATCGCCGCTCAAATTGGCAAAGGGCAGCACGGCGATGGTGGGTTTGCCGGACGGCGCGATCGGTCGCTGCACTGAACCTTCCACGCGCTCGACAGGAGCGGTGAAGCGGTAGCCGACGCGAGGCACGGTGGCGATCCAGTCGCCACCTTGGTCGGTAGGGCCGAGCGCCTTCCTCAGGGTCGCAATCTGGACGGTAAGATTGCTTTCCTCGACCGCCAGGCCCGGCCAGGCGGCTTCCATCAGCTCGGCCTTGGTCAGGATGTCGCCGGGCCGGGCCGCAAGCGTGGTGAGCAGCGTGATGCCGCGATGCCCGATGGAGATCGGTATCTCTTGCCGCAGGAGCGTCCCCTTCACAGGGTCGAGCACGAACGGACCAAAGGCGAAGTGATGCATCCCGCCATATTAGACGTTTCGGAATTTTTCGAAACAGTTTCGGCCGCGCTTTAGTACGCAGGTCCGCGCATCCGCCAAAGTAGCGTCATCGATTTAGCAGCACCAAGAAAGGACGAGCCAAATGAGCACGCAACTCTCTCTTACCTCAAGATTCTACCAGTCTTTCTGGAGCGAACAGCGGACGTGGACGACTGGACCGGCATCGGTCTTGGCGAGACTCATCGCCCTGCGCGGCCTCTGGCGCGAGCGCATATACTATCGCGAGGAGCTGAAGCGACTGGCGGAAGATGGGCCTCAAAGGGTCGACGACGTCGGTCTCACCCTGGCTGCCGTCGAGGCGGAACTGCAAAAGCCGTTCTGGGAGGCGTGACTTGCATTCATAGTTTGAACTAGTATCTGCCTGACTGTCGAAGCGCTTGCGGGCTTCAAATTCGGGGTGCCGCACTCGAACTGTAATCATTGCCGCTCAAAATGAGCCGCTGAGCAGCGGCTTTCGGGGAAGTGCGGGGGGCTTGGGAAGGTCCGGGATGGCGGTCGATAGCGGCCATTTGGCTTGCATAGGCTAACGTCTGCTCCGCTATTATCGTCACAGCAGAAGGGCCAGTCCGCACGCGGCCCCGCCGCAGTCAGCTCCATCTAGTTACCCCTCCCGCCCAATCAAGGCCGAGTAGAAATGAGATGGGTTACTCTCACTATGATGCTGCGGCTCGTGGCCGCGCCGCCTGGATGCGGGAAAGACCGTCGGAACGAAACGCCCTTTGACGCAGAAACAAATATGGGCAACCCGCTTCTTCTTGGATCGAGACGGGAGGGTTGCGACGCATTCTCTGCGCAGAACACAGGCTGCAATGATCTACAAGGCGACGGGCAATCTGCGCGCCATTCAGATCCTGCTCGGGCATACCAAGATCGAGAATACAGTGCGGTATTTGGGCGTCTATATCGAAGACGCTTTGCTCTTGGCAGAACGAACTGGAATCTGATGCCGTAGGGGGGCATCCGTGTACGCGGATGACCTCTTCGCTCGACGGTATTGTTGTGCTGCGAGTTCGGGCTGGGGAAACGGGCTGCCAGGTTTCGGGCTGCGACGCCGCGAAAGCCGCCTTTCACCGAGTCATCGAGCTTCGACGGCAATGCGCCGCAAAAGCGGTCGTCAACACGAGCTTTTCCCTCACCTGAAAGCGGATGGTCAAATTGGACCGGGGTAATGTCCGTCGCCGACCTGCCGTCGCCAATGTTCGATTCTGACGGACTTGGCCATAGTCGTGGCAGGTGTGATCAAGAGCTACGAAGTCAACGCACAGCAGTAATAAAAGAACAAAGATGTTTGGGTCAGATGACTAAAAGCTCTGATCCAGAACATTGATTGTGGCGGCTTATAGATGGTCTATTTCCTGGTAAAAGGCCGCGAACTCCAATTTTGTTGAGTGTTTTCGTTGTCATTAGCTATATGAATATCAACCATTAAAAAGGGTTGGATTGACAAAATCCACACCATAGTTGGTTGTCAGCAGTACTGACTTGAATTCGTATCACGGTGGCATGGGATGGTGGGCGGGGAACCGGACGACGTGCGGGTGAAATCTGCCGGCACTGAGTGGGTAGTCCGCGTCGTCGAAAAGGGGACCGCAACCAT
>NZ_VFTL01000080.1:0-2734 GCF_006439385.1 Mesorhizobium sp. B3-1-7 | reverse complement strand
CCCCCCTTGAGGGGGAGATGTCCGGCAGGACAGAGAGGGGGGTGACGGAGTGCCAACTTGCGAGTGAAATAAGCTGCCGCTCCGACAAATCGCGCGTGTGCGCCTCGCGGCCCTTTTCGGCGACCATCCGAAGAGCCGCGACTGCAATGTCGCGCGCCGCATCTTCATCGACTGTCGCGAGTGGCTTCGCACTGCGCCCGTCGCCGGCAATCGATACGCTCCACTGGATGCTAGTGCTGGTCCGCGCCGCCTTCAGCCTCACGTCGGCCGTCACAGCATCCATTGTCAACTGCCCGCCGCCGTCGATAACCACCGACACCTTCGGTCCCAGCCTTGCCGTCAGCCCGGCCTCTTCGATCGCCACCCTGATCCGCTCGGCCAGAGGGCGCGGGTCGGCAATCTCCTGCGGATCGATTCCCGCCAGCGGCCCGACTTCGACCGGCACGCCGCTGCGCACGGCAATGCCAAGCGCATCCACCTCCGCCGCCAGCAGCCGCGCGCTGTCCGCCGTCAAACCACGGATCTGCAGACTGCCGCGCGCGGTCACTTCCATGATACCGTTGCCGTGGCGCAAGGCGGATTCGCCGAGTCCGATCAGCGACTTCGGGGCAAGTCCTCCAGCAACCGGATTGAGCCGCACCAGCAGCCCGTCGCCGGTTTGCATCGGTGCGCTCAGCGCAGGGCAGGCGCCGCGGCGCGAAAAGGCGTTCATGCCGCCACCCCGCTTGCCTGGGCCTCGGCAATCAGGGCCGCGAGATCGTCGTCGATGGAATTCCTGAGCGGATGCCAGAGGCCGCGCCGCCGCGCTGAGAGAAAGCGCTCGGCGATGGCCTTGGCGGCGGCCGGGTTCTCGCGCAGCAGGAAGGCGCGCACGTCCGGGTCGCCGACATAGGCGTCGTGTACGGCCTCGATCAGCGCGCCTGATATGGCATGCGTGGTTTCGGCGAAACCGACCAGCCGATCGACGGTCTCGGCGAATTCGGAGGCACCGCGCGGGCCATGGCGTATCTGGCCGGCGATGAAGCGCGGGTTGACGGCGCGGGCCCGCACGACGCGCGATACTGCATCGCCGACCGAGCGCGGTTTCGGCTTCTTCGGATCGGTCGTGTCGAGCACGATGACGTCGGCATTCCGGCCAAGCGTGGCAAGGGCGGCCGAAAAGCCACCGATGAAGGCGACGTCGGCCGAGCCCTCGAGGATGTCGCGGCCGGGATCGTCGCCGGTGTGGACAAGGAGATCGGCTTCCGCGATCCGTCCCTCGAAAGCGCCGGGCGCGGAGATCGCTTCGCCGTCGGCGCCGCCATAGGCGTGCGATGTCGCGTCGAGATAGGCGCGGCCGATCTCTTCGCGCGCGCCCCATTCGCCGCGCGACAGCAGGTCCTCGACGCCGGCGCCATAGGTGCCGGGCGAAGTGCCGAAAATGCGCGGGCCGATCTTGCCCTCAGCGCGTGTCGCAGCGGCGAGGGGATTTTCCGAATCGTCCTCGTCGCGGCTGGCGACGGCGTTGGCGGCGGCGTCGATCAGCGCGATCTGGGTCGGAAACATGTCGCGGAACAGGCCGGAGATGCGCCAGGTGACGTCGACGCGCGGGCGGCCGAGCGCCGCCGGCGGCAGCACCTCGATGCCGGTGACGCGGCCGGTGGCGGCATCCCATTGCGGCCGGCAGCCCATCAGCGCCAACCCTTGCGCGATCTCCTCGCCGCCCGTGCGCAAGGAGGCCGAGCCCCAAAGATCGATGACCAGCGAGCGCGGCCAGTCGCCGTGGCTTTGCATATAGCTGCGCACCACTTCTTCCGCTGCCGCCTGGCCGAGATCGTAAGCAGTCGGCGTCGGCATGGTGCGCGGATCGGCGGTGAAGAGATTGCGGCCGGTGGGCAGCACATCGGAGCGACCACGCGCCGGCGCGCCGGCGGGACCTGCCTTGATGTGGCGGCCATCGAGCGCGGCGAGCAGGGCAGACTTCTCAGCCTCGGCGCTTTGCCGGCGCAGTGGATCGACCTCGTCCTCCGGCGCGCGGCCATAGACATGCAGCCCGTCCTTGACGGCGAAATCCTTGAGGTCGCAGAGCCAGGCATCGATGCGGCGCAGCGCTTCGTCCGGAGCGTCTGTGCGGGCAACGCCGGCTTCGGAGGCGAGACCGGTCCTTTGCGCTGTCTCGACGATCAGCCTAGCCAGACGGTCGCGGCGGCGGCGGTCGAGGCCGTCGGCCTGGGCATATTCATCGACCAAGCGCTCCAGCTTCTGTTGGACCTCGTCGAGGCCTGCGCCGGTCAGTGGCGGCGGCAGATGGCCAAGCGTGACGGCCGAAATGCGGCGCTTGGCCTGCGCGGCCTCGCCGGGATTGGAGACGATGAAGGGATAGATGACCGGCAACGACCCAGTGACGATCTCGGGGAAGCAGGTGTCGGATAGCGCCACCGTCTTGCCTGGCAGCCATTCCAGCGTGCCATGCGCGCCGACATGGATGATGGCATGCGCGCCGAGCGATTTTTGCAGCCAGAGGCCGAAGGCGATCAACTCGTGGCGCGGGGGAAGCGTCGGGTCGTGGTAATCGGCGCGGCGGTCGGCCGAGCGGCCGCGGTCGGGGGCCAGCGCCACGGTGACGTTGCCGAAGGTGGCGGCGCGGAAGGGGAAGGTTGCCGAGTTCGGCGCTTGAACACCCCCCTCTGTCCTGCCGGACATCTCCCCCGCAAGGGGGGAGATTGGCAGTTCCGTCGAAGGCGCCGTTCCTGCA
>NZ_VFTL01000008.1:0-186581 GCF_006439385.1 Mesorhizobium sp. B3-1-7 | reverse complement strand
GAGGTGGCTCGGCGAAGCCGAGACGGAGTGGGGGTCGACCAGCGCTGCATAAGACAATGCATGCGCCAAGCTGCCATTCACGCTATCGCCAAGACCAGCCGCTTGGAAATGTGTGCATGCCGTAGACAAGGGTGAAGGGAAATAAAAAACCGGCGTCAGCTTGCTTCTGACGCCGGTCATTCAGGTTTTGGGATCGTCGCACCTGATTTTTCCAAGGAAAAACCGAGGTTGGTTCGATCCGACGCTGACCCGTGGGCGGGGGGCTTGGGGTTTACGAGCCGGTGCCGGACCGAACCGTCTCAGGCAACGCCGGTAAATTCGTCGGACATTGGGGCATGAGCGCGGATTATTTGTGGCGAGAATGTGGCAGAGCATCACCAATTCCAACATGTGTTTCGCAAACGTGACTGGACGTTTGGGAAACCGCGCGACCATCGGGCCTGCTTAGCCAGGCCTTGCAATTCGACCGCGAAAGCGCGAACCTTGGCCGGCGCATGATTCAATCGAAGGATCGAGGCATGACCGATCACAGCAGCGGGACGGAGGATGGGGAAGCATCCGGAATATTGATCCCGTTGCACGAGGCGCGCAACGCCCGCCTCGACCAGCCGGTGCGATTCGACCGGCGCGAGCTCGACCAGATTCTGAGGCTTTACGGACGCATGGTGGCGGCCAATGAATGGCGCGACTACGCGATCGACCATCTCACTGATCGCGCTGTCTTTTCCGTCTTCCGCCGGGCCAGCGAAGTGCCGCTTTTCCAGATCGTCAAGGACCCCAGGCTGGCACGCCGGCAAGGCGCTTTTGCCGTCATCGCCGCAGGCGGCCGCATCCTGAAGCGCAGCCAGGAACTCGGCCGCGTGCTTGGCGTGTTCGATGCGAAGCTCAAGGTTGTCGAGGCGTAGTCCGGAAAGAGGAAGTGAGGAACTGGAGAAAAGGACTCTGAATACCTTTCTTCAATTGCCCAATTCCCCAGTTCTTCAATTCCCCTTGAGCCTTTCGCGAAACTTCCGTTCCGGCAGCGAATTCGGATCGGGCGGCAATTCCGCGCCGCCATTCAGCGAAAGCTGCATGAACACCGTGTCCAGCCAGCGTCCGTGCTTGTAGCCCGATCCTTCCAAGCGACCGGAATGGCGGAAGCCGAGCTTCTCGTGCAGCCGCACCGAGGCGCTGTCCGGGTGGCCATCGCCGATCACCGCGATGATCTGGCGGAAGCCCGCCGCGCGCGCCATCTCGATCAGCGCCCGCATCAGCAGGAAGCCGACGCCCTGCCCCTTGGCCTCCGGCGCGACATAGACCGAATCCTCGATGACGAATCGGTAAGCGGGGCGCGGTCGGAACGGCCCGGCATAGGCATAGCCGAGCACGGCGCCGTCCTTCTCCGCCACGAGATAAGGAAAGCCGCCCGCCGCCAGGCTGTCGAATCGGTTGCCCATTTCGGCGCGGCTGGGCGGCTCCAGCTCGTAGCTCGCCGTGCCATGCGCGACCGCATCGGCATAGATTTCGGTGATTCGGTCGAGGTCGGCCGCGGTGGCGCCCCTGATCGCAACATTGCTCATAATTTGTGCAGGTTCTCTTTCCTGCCTCGATAACAGCAGAGGACTGCGCAAAAAGAAAGGGCGGCCATTGGGCCGCCCTTCGCAAAGTCTATGGTCCACTGAGACCGGGTAACCGCCTTTAGAGCAATTCCAGGAAAGTGTGCGCGGTTTTCCGTCCGGAATTGCGTCAAACAAGGAGATAGAGGGTTCGCCGTTTCCGTGAAACGGCGAACTGCCCTAGCGGCGGTCGCCCATGAACTGCAGCAGGAACATGAACAGGTTGATGAAGTCGAGATAGAGGCGCAGCGCGCCCATGATCGCCTTGCGGCCGGCGACGTCGGCGACGTCACCTTCGAAATACATCTCCTTGATCTTCTGCGTGTCGTAGGCGGTGAGGCCGGCGAACACCAGCACGCCGATCGCCGAGATGGCGAAGCCAAGCGCCGACGACTGCAGGAAGATGTTGATCAGCATCGCGATCAGCAGGCCGATCACGCCCATGATCAGGAACGAGCCGAACGCCGACAGGTCGCGCCTGGTCGTGTAGCCGTAGAGCGACAGGCCGCCGAAGGCCGCGGCCGTGGCGAAGAAGGTCTGGGTGATGCTGGTGCCGGTGTAGACGAGGAAGATCGTCGACAGCGACAGGCCGACAAGGCCGGCATAGACCCAGAATGTGGCCTGCGCCGCGCCCACGCTCATCGACTGGATACGGAACGACAGGAACATCACGGCGGCGAGCGGCGCCAGGATGACGGCCCAGCGGAACGCGCTTGCATAGATGAGCTGGCCGAAGGCGGTCAGCTGGCCGTCGCCGGTGACGGCGAGCTGGAAGGCGCCCCAGGCGGCAAGGCCGGTGATCAAAAGGCCAAGCCCCATGAGGTTGTAGACCTTGATCATATAGGCGCGCAGGCCCTGATCGATATCGACGCGCGCGCCGGGGGCGGCGGACGTCTGGTAGTTGCGAATGGGATCAGCCATTGGAAATCCTCTGTTGCTTCTGCCCCGTCCGGTGACAGGTCCGCTCGGAGCGGTCCAGGGACCAGGCGCCGCTGGCGGAGCTCCAGCATGCCTAGCGCGAAATATGATGGTTCTTGACGTCAAGAACAAGACGGTAACGGGCCGTAACGCTTTGTGAGAAGGCAAAAGGCCGGTTTTCGGGTCTTCCAGGCGGCATTCTTACAAAGATTTAACCGGGCGGACGGCTCTCGGCCCTCCGTCAGAGGTTGCGCAGCACCGGCGCTGCCCTGTGGCCAAGCACCCGCCAGGTGCCGGCAAGGCCGATTCCAACGGTGACCGCCAGCGAAACCAGGATCGTCGCCACCGCGACCTCCGGCATGAAATGCGACGGCAGCGTCATGATATGCGCGACCACGAACCAGGCGGCGATGCCGCCGGCGGCAAGCGCGAACAGCGCCGTCGCGAGGCCGATCAGCATATATTCCAGGGAGAAGGCCGTAATCAGCATCCGTCGCGTCGCGCCGAGCGTCTTCAGCACCACCGCGTCGTGGATGCGCGCCCGGTTGCCGGCGGCAAGCGCGCCGGAGAGCACCAGCACCGAGGCGATCAGCGCCACGCCGGCAGCGGCGCGGATCGCCGTGCCCAATTGCGCGACCAGCCGGTTGACGATGTCGAGCGCGTCCTTGACGCGAACCGTCGTCACCGCCGGAAAGGCGCGGGTGACAGCGTTGAGCAGCCTTGCGTCGTCGGCCGTGCTGGCTTGTTTGTCGGTCAGCGTCGCCAGCCAGCCATGCGGCGCCCCGGCAAAGGTGTTGGGCGAGAAATCCATGACGAAGTTGATGCCCATCGTCTCCCATTGCACCTGGCGGAAATTGGCTATTTTCGCCGTGACGTTGCGTCCCAGCACATTGACGGTCACGGTGTCGCCGAGCTTCAGCCCGATCGCCTTGCCTTCCTCGGCCGAGAACGACACCAGCGGCTCGCCGGAATAGTCCTGCGGCCACCACGCACCTTCGGTCAGCGTCGCGTTCTCCGGCTGTTTCGCGTCATAGGTCAGGCCGCGGTCGCCGCGCAGCACCCAGGCGCCGTCGGCCGGGATCTTCACCTTGTCGACGTCGACGCCGTTGAGCGCCATGATACGGCCGCGCAGCATCGGCACCTTGACCAGTGTTCCCCGAGGCGCCTCCTTGCCGACGAGGCTGGCGAAGGCGTCGACCTCGCTGCTCTGGATATTGACGAAGAAGAAGTTCGGCGCCCGCTCCGGCAGGCTGCCGGAGATCTGCCGCCTGAGATTCCCGTCGATCAGCGCCAGCGTCACCAGCAGGGTCAGCCCGAGGCCAAGCGACAGCACCACCGAGGGCGTCAGCGCGCCCGGACGGTGGATGTTGCCGAGCGCCAGCCGCAGCGAAACGGAACGCACGCGCGGGCTTTTTTTTGCCGCCCACTGCACCAGCATCGCCACCAGCCGCAGCACCAGGAAGGCAAAGACCGTGGCGCCGACGAAGATCGAGGCGATGCGGTAGTCGTTGGCCGAGAGGATCGCCAGCGCCGCCAGCGCCAGCACGATCGCCAGAGCAGCGCCCGTATAGGGCAGGCGCGGCAGGCCGCGGCTCTCGAATCCCATTTCGCGGAACAGCGCCGTCGCCGGCACGTCGCGGGCGCGGCCGAGCGGCAGCAGCGCGAAGGCCAGCGTCACCAGCAGGCCGAACAGTGCGGCCATGGCAAGCGCGCCAGGATAGAAGCCGCCTTGCGCGGGCACCGGGATGACGGACTGCAGGAGCGCGCTCGCCACGAACGGCATCGCGGCGCCCAGGATCAGCCCGAGCACGATGCCGAGGCCCGCGATCAACAGGATCTGCACCAGATAGACGGTGAAGACGAAACCGCCCGAGGCGCCGAGGCTCTTGAAGGTGGCGATGACGCCGCGCTTGCCGTCGAGATAGGCGCGCACGGCATTCGCCACGCCGACGCCGCCGACCACCAGCGCCGTCAGCCCGACGAGCGTCAGGAACTGCGAGAAGCGCTCGATGTTGGCGGAGAGCGCGGGGGCGGCGTTGCTGCGCGTGCGGATCGACCAGCCGGCCTGCGGGAAATCCTTCGCGGCCTCGGCCTGGATGTCCTTGATCCGGGCCTCGGACGCGCCGTCGGGCAGCCGCACCTTATAGGCATTCTCGACCAGGCTGCCGGGCTGCACCAGGCCGGATGCGGCAAGGCCCTCGCGCGAAATCATCAGCCGTGGCGCGAAACCGAAACCGTCCGACACCGCATCCGGCTCGCTGACCAGCCTGGCCCGCAACTCGAAAATGGCGCTGCCGAGCTTCAGCCTGTCGCCGATGTGAACATTGAGCCGGTCGAACAACAGGTCGGGCGCGGCGGCGCCGAACACGCCGGACCTTTCGCCGAACAATTGGTCCTTCGGCAGCGCCGGATCCGTCTCCAGCGCGCCGTAGAGCGGATAGGCGTCGTCGACGGCCTTTGCCTCGACCAGCGCCTGGTCGGAGCCGTCCTCCAGCCGCGCCATCGAGCGCATGCCGGAAGTCAGTGAGACCGTGCCGAGGCCTTTGATGAAGCCGAGCTCGGCATCCGAAGCGCTGCGCTGGTTGACCTGGAAGCGCAAATCGCCGCCAAGCAGCGTCTGGCCCTGATTGGCGACGCCGGCGGAAATCGCCTGCGCCACCGAATTGACGCCGCCGATCGCCGCGACGCCCAGCGCGATGCAGGCAAGGAAGATCATGAAGCCGGACAGGCCGCCGCGCATCTCGCGCAGCGAGAAGCGGATGGCGAGCTTCAATGTCCGCATCAGGCGGGAACCTTCACGGCTTTCGGCGCGTCCTCGATCCGCCCCGAGCGCATCGAGACCTGCCGCGCGCAACGCGCGGCAAGCGCCGGGTCGTGCGTCACCAGCACCAGCGTCATGCCGCGTTCCGCCGCCTTGGCGAACAGAAGATCGGCGATCTGCTTTCCCGTCACCTGGTCGAGATTGCCGGTCGGCTCGTCGGCAATGAGGATGCGCGGCGACGGCGCCAGCGCCCGGGCGATCGCCACGCGCTGCTGCTCGCCGCCGGAGAGCTCGCCCGGATAGTGCGTCACGCGGTCGCTCAGGCCGACGGCGGCGAGATCGCGCGCGGCGACGCCGAACGGGTCGGCATGGCCGGCAAGCTCGAGCGGCACCGCGACGTTCTCGAGCGCCGTCATGTTGGGAATGAGATGGAAGGACTGAAAGACGATGCCAATGTTTCGTCCACGAAACGATGCGATCTGGTCCTCGCTTTTGCCGTTGAGCAGCTCACCGGCGATCTGGACCGTACCCGAATCGACCCGTTCCAGACCGGCAAGAACCATCAACAGGGTTGATTTGCCCGAGCCCGACGGTCCAACGATGCCGGTGGCTTCACCGGCCGCCACGTCGAGGCTCACACCCTTCAGCACATGGACGGAGGACGCGCCCTCGCCGAGCGTCAGCGATACGTCCCTCAGCGCGATGACGGCTTCTGTCACAATGAAAGTGCCCTATATGTGGAAAAAGGGAGACGGCCCGTGTCTCTTTCCTTGGGTTGTTTCGGTCATATGGGGCTCGCCGCATGGCATTCAAACACCGTTTTGCCGCAGCCCTCATCCTTTTCCTCGCCGTTTGCGGCGCCATTACGCCGGCGCGCGCCGTCACCTTCACCATCGTCGGCTTCGGCGACAGCCTGATGGCAGGCTTCGGCCTTGGCCCAGGCCAGGGTTTCACCGACAGGCTGCAGGCGGCGCTGAAGGCTAAGGGCCTCGACATCACCGTCGCCAATGCCGGCGTCTCCGGCGACACATCGAGCGGCGGGCTGGCGCGGCTCGACTGGTCGGTGCCGGACGGCACGAGGCTCGTCATTCTCGAACTCGGCGCCAACGATATGCTGCGCGGCGTCGCTCCCGACATCGCCGAGAAGAACCTCGACGCCATGCTGGGCAAGCTGAAGCAGCGCGCCATCCCGGTGCTGCTCGCCGGCATGCGCGCCGCGCCCAATCTCGGCGCCGACTACCAGAAGACCTTCGACGCCATCTACCCGAAGCTTGCCGCTAAATATGCCGTTCCGCTCTATCCGTTCTTTCTCGACGGCGTCGCCGGCCACCCCGATCTGCAGCTGGAGGACGGCCTGCACCCCAATCCGAAGGGCGTCGACGTGATCGTCGAGCGCATCCTGCCCACCGTCGAGAGGGCGATCGCCGACAATGGCGGCCCGTCGTGAGTCCAAAACGCCACGGTTTCCGCTGGGGAAACTTTGTGGACAACAAAGCTCTTGCCCCGCGCTTGTATCGATGATTCGCTAGGGACGAGAGTTTCGATTCGAGGACAGGAGGCTTCACATGCCACGTCTTTTCACCGCCCTCGAAATTCCGCGTGATGCCGCCCTCTCTTTGTCCCTGCTCCGGGGCGGGTTGCCAGGAGCGCGCTGGATCGACGTCGAAAACTACCATCTGACGCTGCGCTTCATCGGCGATGTCGAAGGCCATGTCGCCGACGAGATCGCCAACGCCCTCGACCGGGTCGACCGCCCCTCTTTTCAAATGACGCTCTCCGGCGTCGGCGCCTTCGGCGGCAAGAAGCCGCATGCGGTGTGGGCCGGCGTGTCGGCTTCGCCCGACCTGGCGGCGCTGCAGGGCGAGATCGACCGCATCTGCCAGCGGCTCGGCCTGCCGGCCGACCCGCGCAAATTCTCACCGCATGTGACGCTGGCGCGCCTGCGCAATGGGAGCCCGCTCGATGTCGCGCAATATCTTTCGGCGCGCGGCAATTTCGCGGCGCTGCCCTTCCGCGTCGGCCGCTTCGTCCTGATGTCGTCGCGCGATTCGGTCGGCGGCGGCCCCTACATCGTCGAAGAAGCCTGGCCGCTGGTCGGCGAAGCGCTGGCCTCGAGCCGCTTCGCCAGCGCCTCAGATGCCTCGCGGATCATGCGATAGACCGAAGCGAAGGCCTCGGCGCCGTCGTAATAGGGATCCGGCACGTCCGCGCTCTGTCCCGTGGCAAAATCCAGATAGAGATGGATGCGGTTGTGCGCGGCCTGCGGCGCCAGCGCCTTGAGTTCGCGCACATTCGCCTTGTCCATGCCGAGGATCAGGTCGAAGCGCGAAAAATCCTCCGCCAGCACCTTGCGCGCCCCTCTGCCCTGAAATGTCGACGCCATGCTTTGCCGCCACCGCCACAGAGCGTGGATCGGGCGCGGAGCCGACCTCCCAGCCGCTGGTCGCGGCCGAATCGAGCACGATGCGCCTGGCCAGCCCGCGCTCGGCCGGCACGCTGTGGAAAACGCCCTCGGCAAGCGGTGACCGGCAGATGTTGCCGAGGCAGACGAACAGAATGGATTTTAAGGGCTTTTCGCGCATCGATCCGGCAGGTTTAAATCTTTGCTTTCATGCATGTCGTCACCCCAAAACCGCCGCGCACTTTTGGGCGACATGCATTATGGTGCAGGCCATTTTCGAATAGCACAGGGACCACACATGAACAGGGAAAAGCTGACCAAGGACGCGATCACCACGGCTCTGGCCGAGCTCGGCGGCTGGTCGCTCGCCGCCGACGGCGCTTCCATCAAACGCAGCTTCGTCTTCAAGAATTTCTCCGAGGCCTTCGCCTTCATGACCCGCGTGGCGCTGGCGGCCGAAAAGATGGACCATCACCCGGACTGGTCGAATGTCTACAAGACCGTCGACGTGACGCTGAACACGCATGACGCCGGCGGCATCACGGCGCTGGATATCGAGTTGGCAAAGCGGATGAACCGATATTTCGGCTGAGTCGAAAAGACTCGCCTTTCTTCGTCATTCCAGGGCGAAGCAAGGAGCGAAGCCCGTGGATGACGATGGGAAGGATGCCTCGGCCAATCGCAGAAACTAGGCGATTGCCAGCCAGGTCACCGCTGGCCAGCAGCCCTTTCCGATTTTCCGGCCAAGCAACCGCCCAAACTCTTGTAGCAGCCCCCCGCTTTCACCACATTTTCCCGCGGTGGGCCGGCGCAACGATGCGACCGGCCGCCAAGGAGCGACTGATGACGCAAGGTACCGGTTTCGATTTCTTCGGCTTCGGCGACAAGCTTGCCGGCGAGGGCGAGGTCCGCGAGAAATTCTGGCGCACCGCGAGGAAGGCGGCGCGGCAGATTCCGTTCATGGACGAGGTGGTCGCCGCCTACTATTGCGCCATGGACAAGGACACGCCGATGCGGGCCAAGGCGATCCTGCTCGGCGCGCTGGGCTATTTCGTCCTGCCGTTCGACTTCATTCCCGATTTCGTCGTCGGCCTCGGCTTCACCGACGACCTTGCCGTGCTGACCGCCGCGATCACCGCCGTCAGCGCCCATATCACGCCTGCCCACAGGCAGGCCGCCAGGGACGCGCTGGCGGACAAGAACTGATCTCGCCTCGCCTCACGCCCGTAAATCAGCGCGTGCGAAAAGACAAACTCTTGCCGTTTTCGTGGCATCCAACTCCGCGCCGGGACGTCGCGCCGGCCTCAATCCACAGTGGCGGCGCGGATGGTGGCGGTTTCCTGGGGTGAGTTCCTTTTCTTCGAGGACAATTCACCGTTTGGTAACCCTGATTAAATCAAAATGAAGCGACGGCAGGACGCCACGCGGCCCGCCTCCGCACCATTTGGAATACGGGAAGAACGATGCGCGGATTGATTGCTATAGTTTCCAGCCTGGTCCTGGTGGCCTCGGCAGTGCCGGTGTTGGCGCAACAGGCGACCAAGATCGGCCAGCACAATGCCTGGGGCACCTACAGCTATCAGTCGGCTGCCGGCAAGGTCTGCTATGTGCTGACCGTGCCCACCGACAAGCAGCCGGCGACGCTCGACCATGGCGACATGTTCTTCTTCGTCAGCCAGCGGCCCGGACAGCAGGTCTCCTACGAGCCGCAGTTCATCGCCGGCTACAACTTCCAGGAAGGCTCGAAGGCCACCGTCACCATCGACAAGAAATCCTTCTCGATGTTCACCCGCGGCAAGTCGGCCTGGGTCGAGAACGCCGCCGAAGAGCCGGTGCTGATCGCAGCCATGAAGACCGGCTCCGACATGAAGGTGCAGGCGAAGTCCGGCCGCGGCAACCCCACCTCCTACGTCTTCTCCCTCAAGGGCATCTCGGCCGCGCTGTCCTCGATCGCCAAGTGCAAATAGGCAAGAGCCACAAACCGCCAAAACGACGAATGAACTGACGCAAGGCCGGGCCATCAGGTCCGGCCTTTTCCCTTCAGCTTGCCTTGTATCCGCGCCGGTTCGTCTCGGCGGGCGGCGTCGGCGAGGCACGGCCGGGAATTCATACCCGCGGCCAATCGCCCGGAAAAATTTCGCGGCCGACGGAATAGTTTCCCGCCGAGCCCGGTAGATAGCGCAAAGAGGGAGAACACGTTTTGACGCGGCCCGTCATTTTCAGGGCCGCGCCGGAAACAGGGAGCGGCGGCAAGCACTGGGGATGAGTGTCTTTCAGGGCTTGCAGTCGGGAGGAGCACGCTCCCAGCCGGCCCAGCGGTTGCCTGTCCCCCTGTCCCTGACCGCTGGGCCGCTTTTCACGCCGGCTTTGGCTGGACAGCGCAGTAAGGTAGGCCCGGCTTGCGCCAACACGGGCATGAGACGGGCGGCATGAGATGGGATGAAAGCGGAGTTCGACGTCATACCGCACCTGGAGGATCTGTGGCGTTACGGCAGGGTGCTCACCGGCAATGATTCCGACGCCGATGACCTTGTACAGGAATCTCTCGCCCGTGCGTTGTCGATGGCCGGCAGCTACGATCCCTCCCGGCCGCTGCTTCCCTGGCTGATCAGGATTGTCCGCAATACCTTCTTCACCGGTGCCAGTCAGGCCGATGCCGACAGGCGGCGCCTTGCGTCCATCGCCGACATGTCGGATGCCGCCTCGCCGCCGCCGCAGGAGCACAGCGCCGAACTTTCCAACGTCGGCAGGGCCCTCGCCCGGATGCCGACCGACCAGGCCGAAATACTGCACCTGGTCGGCGTGCTGGGTTTTACCTATTCCGAGGCGGCCGAACTTCTGGGCGTGCCGACGGGAACCGTGATGTCCCGTCTCAGCCGGGCTCGCGCTGCCTTGAAGCACAACATGGAAAATATGGATGACGGAGCTTCCCGTCATCTGAAGATCATTGGAGGGCGTGATGTGGCCCGATAGTCGCGTTTCCGAGCAGGATATCGGCCGCTTGCTGGATGGCGAGCTGTCGCCGTCGCAGCGATCCGAGCTGCAGGCCCGGCTTGCCCGCGAGCCGGAACTGGCAGCGGAGGTCTTTGCCCACGCGCAACGCATGGAAGCGTTGCGCGATTCCCAACCAAGGCGATTGTTTCCGCCCGGCGCGACCGTCGACAAGGCGAGACAGCTGGAACAGGCGCTTCGCCGCAGGCGGATGTTCGCGATGCTCCGACTTCAGGTCGCCGCCGTCGCGCTAATCGCGATCGGATGGTCGGCCAACTCGCTGACCGTGCCGCTTCGCCAGGGCGGCAAGACGGCGGATGAAACCTTCATCCTGGCCGCGCGGGATGCGCTGCGCGTCGCGCAACTCAATGCCGGTCCCGAAAAGGGCGTCGAGCTCAAACAGGACAAGATCCAGCGGCTGGTTGGCGCCGTCAACGTCAGCATGCCGACGCTGCCCTCGGCATGGGTGGTCAAGGATGTCCAGGTGCAGCCCTGGAACGGACAGCAGAGCCTGGTCGTGACGGCCGATACACCAAGCGTCGGGCGCATCACACTTGTGGCGGCTCCGATGAACGGCGAGGACGCCGTTCCCCCGACGCCTGCCACCGACGGCCGCGTGCCGACGGTTTACTGGCAGTCTGGGGGTACCGCCTATGCGCTGATGGGGTCCGCCGCGCCGGATCGGCTCGAAGTGGAAGCAAAGCAGATCGAGGTCGCCACGCGCCGGAGCGTCGCGCCCAAGACAAGAGGCTGATCGCGGCCGTCGGCTGCCGGACAAGGGAGACAGAATGCACGCGAAGCTGGAATTCACGATCCGCCCATGCCGCATGCCGTCGGATAAGTCCGCGCGATGAAACTCCTGCCGTTCGAAAGGAGATACTATCCGTCCACCTGTCCCGTTTGCGCCGGAGTGGCCCTGGAAGCCGAGGTCATGCTCCGCAAGGTGGAGTTCCAGTGTGCCGCCTGCGGGCCATTCGAGATCACCTCCGCTGCTCGCACCGCGATGAAGGGCCTGTCGCAGGAGCACCGCCGATTGTGGCTGTCGCAAGCGCGGCTGCCGAATTCGACCGTCCCCCTGATTGCCTGCGCGAACGAGATGCTGTCGCAGGTTACCGGCTCCCCAGGTGACCCGGGAAGGTGACCCGGGAAGCGCTGCGCGCGGGCGCTTCCCGACGGCCCGGCATCTCGGCTTGGAGGTTGCGGGGCCGTTTTCGCGCAAGAAGAGATGAGCACGGCTTCATCGACCAGGGACTTATTTGCGATGCGCAGATTGGAAGACTACGAGGAAATCGCACTGATCGGTTATCCTTGCGATGGAGAATACATCGCCGTGATGGCGAATGGCGGGCAGCGGAACTGGCTGCTCGGCGGCGAGCTCTGCGAATGGAACGGCGCCATCCTCGCCGATCAAGCCGCTGCCTTACTCCGATATTATCCGCGGGGGTCGCGCCTCGTCCTCGTTACGATCAAAGGTGACAACCTCGTTGCGATCCGGGACTGCGACACCGCCACGGGCCCGGCAAAGTCGCAGGCGACTGCGAATGCAAAACCGGGCGAAGGGCAAGCCGGTCCGGCCGAGGACGCGCGGCTCGCCGATTTTCGCGCCGCGGCGATGCTGCGCGATTCCGCGTCCATGTCGTTCGACCCGGCCACCGAAATTGCGCTGTCGACGATCGCGGCGCGCATGAAGCTCGGACGCATGGAATTAATCCGTGTCGCGCTTCGCGAGTGGCTGGCGATGCGTGCAGCCATGTGCTTCCCTCCAGACGAAGGCGCGCCATATGGCTCGCAGGCGCCGGACGGTTTCGGCTGACCGCATCGCGCTTCGAGTTACCGCCGAGTAGCCATGCCCCAGGAATCGCCCGCCGACAGGTCCGCTCTCGATCTCTATGAGCCGATCGATGTCCTGAAACCCGTCGCTCCCGATCTGTGGATCGTGGATGGACCACGGATCGGCTTCGGCGTCGGACCGTTTGAATTTCCTTTCACCACCCGCATGACGGTCGTGCGGCTTCGCAGTGGCGACCTGATCCTGCATTCGCCCGTCGCGCTTGCGCCCGCGCTCCGGTCCGCGGTCGAGCTTCTGGGGCCGGTCCGCTTCCTGGTCGCGCCGAACTCCCTTCACTACTGGTGGCTGCCCGACTGGAAGGTCGCCATGCCTAGGGCGGAGGTTTTGGCCGTGCGCGGCCTGCGGGAACGGGCAAAGCGTCCTATCGCCGTGGACCGGCTGCTGGTGGGGCGCGCCTCGCCCTGGCCCGCTGAGATCGACCTTTTGGTCGTGCGCGGCGACGTCCTCACCGAGGCCGTGCTGTTCCATCGCGCATCGCAAACGCTGATCCTCACCGACCTGATAGAGAACTTCGAGCCAGGCCGGATTCATAGCTGGTTTCTGCGATTGCTCGTCAGGCTCGCCGGCGCGATCGATCCGGACGGCAAGGCGCCGATCGACATGCGGCTGAGCTTCTTTCGCCGTCGGCGGGCCTTGCGGGCGGCGATTCACCAAATGCTCGCTTGGCAGCCGGAGCGCGTCATAATCGCGCATGGCCGATGGTATGACAAAGACGGCGCCGCCGAACTCAGGCGCGCGTTCCGTTGGGTTTTGTGACGACGACCCACCTTCGAAGCGCTACGCCTTGACTGCTTCGCTCGTCTCCGCGCGCCGCCGCCGGATCGCCTCGGCGATGAAGACGCGCGACAGCGCGTGATAGAGCGGCTCGTGCGAGATCAGCCGCGCCGTGCCGTAGCCCAGCACCGCCGCGCACATCAGCGCGATCACATTGTCGTGGTTGCCGGTCATTTCGAGGATGATGACGAAGGCCGTCATCGGCGCCTGCACGACGCCGGCGAAATAGCCGGCCATGCCGAGCAGCGCCGCGGTTCCCGTGGCCGCGCCGAAGACCAGGCCGAGCGTGCTGCCCAGCCCGGCGCCCACCGCCAGCGACGGCGCGAAGATGCCGCCCGGTATCCCCGACACCATCGACAGCAGGCCGGCCGCGAATTTCTCGACGAAGAAGACGGCCGGCAGCGGCGTGCCTTCGATCGCGCCGCGCGCCTGCGTGTAGCCGGTGCCGAAGGTCAATCCTCCGGAGGCGATGCCGATCGCGGCCACGGCCAGGCCGCAGACAGCCGCCACGACCAGCGTGCGCGGCAGCGGCTGCAGCGCGTTCCAGCGCCGGACGCGGCGCATGACCTTCAGCGCCGAGAGCGAGAACAGCGCGCCGACACCGCCGCCGATGATGCCGCAAGCCAGCACCAGCGGCCAGTCGGCGGCGAAGGCGACCGTGTCCTTGGCGACGCCGAAATAGGTGTAGTTGCCGATGAGCCCGAGCGAGGCAAGGCCGGCTAGGATAACCGCCGTCAGCACCAGGCCGTTGGTGCGCGATTCATAGGCGCGGCCCATCTCCTCGATGGCGAAGACGATGCCGGCAAGCGGCGTGTTGAAGGCCGCCGCGATGCCGGCGGCCGAACCGGCAAGGATCAGGCCGCGCGCCTGCGCCATGCCGCCCCAGCGCGCCGCCTGCAGCATCAGCGAAGCGCCGACTTGCACCGTCGGGCCTTCGCGGCCGATCGAGGCGCCGCAGGCGAGCCCGACGATGGTGAGCGCGATCTTGCCCGCCGCCAAACGCAGCGACAGGATGTGGCTGCGGTCGTCCTCGTCGCGCAGATGCCGTGCCGCGATCGCCTGCGGAATGCCGCTGCCTTGCGATCCCGGGAAGAAGGAATGCGCCAGCCAGGCGCAAAGGACGAAACCGAGCGGCGTCACGAGCAGCGGCAGATAGAAGCGCCAGCCGCCGTCATTGCCCGTCATGAGATGGAACAGGGTTTGCGCGCGGTCGGCGAGCAATGCGAACAGGACGCTGATCAGGCCGATCGAGATGGCGCCGGCCCAGAAGACCAGGCGCGGCTGCCAGACGCGCCGCGACACCCACATCGCCTGTGAGCGCCGCAGCATACGATTCTTTCGGGATATGCCGGCCATGTCCGCCCTCGTGATGGAATTCAGCCCTAGCACAGGCTGAGGGTCGATCAAGACCGCGCAGGCGTAATCGTGCATGCGCTCAAGATTGTCCCGCCGGCTCCGATGCCGGCGGGAATGTCAGGCGGGCAAGGTGGATCTCACATCGCCATTTTTTCACATTCGGCCTGGGCCTTCTTGGTCGACGTATCGATCATGTAGGCTTTGCCCTTGGCGTCGGTGATCATCATCATGCAATGCTTGATGGGCTTGGCCATCTTCATCATATCGGCGCTCATCTTGGCGTCCGGCATCATGGTGCCCATGTGACCGTCCGGCATGATCGCGGTGACCTGCCCGCCCTTCATCATCGTCATGGCGCCCATCGTGTCCTCGGCGAAGGCCTGCGAGGCGCAAAGACCGGCGAGGCCGGCAACGAGTGCGAACTTGATCGAGTGCATCAGAACAACTCCCATTGTTGAGGGGCGTGGTCGCCCCTTTCAGGTTCGCGGATGCGCTTCGATTGGTTACGCCAACACGAATATGTGATCGATTTTCAGCCGACCATGGTGGGAGCCAGCCCCGTTCCGCCCTGGCACAGGCGGCAGGGCTCAAAATTTGTTGACCCCTGTGCCAGTCGAAATCGCTATCACTTCGCATCGATCGGGACATAAAGCAGTCGGGTGCGGTGGGAAGGCCAGGCCGGCTGGGCCGCACGACATCGACGCCGGCTTGATCGTGGATGGCCCACAGGCGGGCGACCGCTTCCTGCACGACGGAACTGGCGGACAATTGGAACAGCATCTCTTTGCGACCGAGCGCGACCCGCGTCTCAAGCTGATCATCCCGGCAATCGTCGCCATCGCCTTCCTGATGGAGCAGCTCGATTCCACCATCCTCACCACCGCTATCCCGGCCATCGCGCAAAGCCTCGACACCACCCCGGTCCGGCTCAACCTGGCGATCACCACCTACATCCTGACGCTGGCGGTGTTCATTCCGGTCAGCGGCTGGTTCGCCGATCGGTTCGGCGCCCGCAAGATCTTCGCCCTGGCGCTCTTCACCTTCACCCTCGGTTCGGTCCTGTGCGGCGTGGCCGACAGCGTCGGCATGCTCCTGGCAATGCGCGCGCTGCAAGGACTGGGCGGCGCCATGATGACGCCGGTCGGGCGGCTGATCCTGTTGCGCTCCTTTCCGCGCAGCGGGCTCATCACCGCCATGACCTACATGACCTTGCCGGCGATCGTCGGTCCCGTCATCGGTCCGCTGCTCGGCGGCTTGCTGACCACCTATGCGTCCTGGCGCTGGATCTTCTACGTCAACGTGCCGTTCGGCCTCATCGGCATCTTCGCCGCCTTGCGCTTCGTCGACGATTTCCACGGCGAGGAGGCGCAGCCTTTCGACTTCGCCGGCTTCCTCATGGTGGGGGCCGGCGCCGCGCTGCTGCAGTTCGGCCTGGAGAATATCGGCAGGCCGATCATTTCCTCGCTGGCGACCATGCTGGTGCTGGCCGCGTCGGTCCTGCTCCTGCTCGCCTTCGGCCGCTATGCCCGCCGCGTCGCGGCGCCCGCGGTCGATCTCACGCTGTTTCGCTTCCGCTCCTTCTGGGTCGGCACGCTGGCCGGGGGGCTGTGCCGCATCGGCCTCAACGGCGCGCCGTTCCTTTTGCCGCTGATGCTGCAGGTCGGCTTCGGCATGAGCCCGGTCACGTCCGGCTCGCTGACCTTCGTCGGCAGCTTCGGCGCGCTTCTAATGCGGCCGCTGCTGTCGTTCTTCCTGCGGCGCTTCGGCTTCAAGGCCGTGCTGAGCGGCAGCGCGGTGGTCGGCTCTGTTGCCGTGGCGGGCTTTGCCCTGCTCGATGCCGACACCCCGCATTGGCTGATCGGCCTCTATGTCTTTTTCTTCGGCATCGTCCGTTCGGCGCAGTTCATGTCGTCCAACACGCTGTCCTATGCCGACCTGCCGGCGGAGAAGCTCAGCCGCGCCACCAGCCTGGGCGGCGTCCTGCAGCAGCTCAGCGTTTCGCTCGGCGTTTCGATCGCCGCCATGGTGCTCGGCCTCGTCTCCAGCCAGGCGCATGCGCCGACCGCGGATCAGTTCCATTGGGCGTTCCTGCTGACGGCGGTGATCCCGCTGCTTTCCATACCGGGGTTTTTCTTCCTGCATCCGGAAGACGGCCAGCAGGTCAGCGGCCATCGCCGCAAGGCGGAAGCCGACGCCTGAACCTGCGGGGCGCATGACTCCGTCGCCGAGCTGTGCTATGCGCCGCGCTTCCATCTGCTGCCGATGCTGAAATCGGCCGCAAATCGCTTATATTGGCGCCACCATGACCGTTTCGCTTGATCTTACCGCCGAAGGCGCTCGTGACGCCTTGCGCCGCGCAACACCGACCGAGAAGCCGTCGCTGATCGGCCTGACCCGCGCCGAGCTCGGTGAAGCTCTCATCAATGCCGGCATCGTGCCGGAGCGCCAGGCCAAGATGCGCGCCCAGCAGCTCTGGCACTGGATGTATGTGCGCGGCGTTTCCGACTTCGCGCATATGTTCAACATCTCCAAGGACTTGCGCACCGAGCTCGACAAGCATTTCACCGTCGCGCGGCCGGAAATCGTCGAGGAGCAGATCTCTTCCGACGGCACGCGCAAATGGCTGTTCCGCTTTCCGCCGCGCGGCGCCGGCCGTCCCGTCGAGATCGAGACCGTCTACATTCCCGAGGAAGGCCGTGGCACGCTCTGCATTTCCTCGCAGGTCGGCTGCACGCTGACCTGCTCCTTCTGCCACACCGGCACGCAGAAGCTGGTGCGCAACCTCACCGCCGAGGAGATCCTGGCGCAGCTGCTCACCGCGCGCGACCGTCTCGGCGACTTCCCCGATCGCGACACGCCGGACGGCGCCATCGTGCCGGCCGAGGGCCGCAAGGTTTCCAACATCGTCATGATGGGCATGGGCGAGCCGCTCTATAATTTCGAGGCGGTGAAGAAGGCGCTGCTGATCGCGTCCGACGGCGACGGGCTTTCCTTGTCAAAAAGACGCATCACGCTGTCGACCTCCGGCGTGGTGCCGGAAATCTTCCGCACCGGCGAGGAGATCGGCGTCATGCTGGCGATCTCGCTGCACGCCACCAATGACGACCTGCGCGACCTGCTCGTGCCGATCAACAAGAAGTTCCCGCTGAAGGAGCTGATCGCCGCCTGCAAGGCCTATCCCGGCCTCTCCAACGCCAAGCGCATCACCTTCGAATATGTGATGCTGAAGGACGTCAACGATTCCCTCGACGACGCCAAGGCGCTGGTCAAGCTGCTCAGGGGCATCCCGGCGAAGATCAACCTGATCCCGTTCAATCCCTGGCCCGGCACCAACTATCAGTGCTCGGACTGGGAGACGATCGAGAAGTTCGCCGACTACATCAACAATGCCGGCTATGCCTCGCCGATCCGCACCCCGCGCGGCCGCGACATCCTCGCCGCCTGCGGCCAGCTCAAGTCGGAGTCGGAGCGCATGCGCAAGGTCGACCGGCTGGCGCTCGAAGCCATGATGATCGCGGGACACGGCGAGGCGTGAGGCGCATCATCGCCTACCTCATCCGCTTTGCCGCCATCCTGGTCGGCTATGTCGTCGCCTCGCTGGCGGCCAGCGCCTTCCTCAACGTCCTGGTCCTGGCGCATCTGGGCTACACCCCGGCCGATCCGGAGCCGACGGCCACCGCCTCGCTCTATTTCTCGGTGCCTTTCGTGGCGCTGTTCGTCGCCTATTTCGCCTTCATGCCGGCGGCGGTCGTCATTTTGATCGCCGAGGTGCTTGGCCGCCGCGACTGGCTGTTCTACGCGCTCGGCGGCGCCGTCATCGCCATCGTCTTTCTCGGCTTCGTGCACAATGTCGGCGATGCGAATTTCGATGTCACCGAGACCAACGCCAGGCTGGCCGTGATCGGCGCCGGCATGGTCGGCGGCATCTTCTACTGGCTCTCCGCCGGTCGCTGGGCCGGAAGCTGGCGTCGCGCGCCCTTGCTCGACGCGGAGCCGTGAACCCTACTTCGCCTGCGCGGTCAGGATCTTGAGCGCGAAGGCCGAGAACACGCCAGCGAACAGATAGTCGACCACGCGCGTGACGCGCGGGCTTGCCTTCATCGCCGCCGAGAACTTTTCCGCCGCCAGCACCATCGGCACCGTCACCGGGATCGACAGCACGATGAACATCATGCCGAGGAAGAACAGCTTTCCGGACGCGTTCGGATCGTGCGCGGAGACGAATTGCGGCAGGAAGGTCATGAAGAACAGGATGATCTTGGGGTTGAGCAGGTTGACGCCGAGCCCGGCCGCCCAGCTGCGGAACAGGGAGACTTGCGGTCCGGTCCTCTTCTCCGGCGAGAAGGCCGAACCCTTCGTCGCTGCCTGCCAGGCCAGGAACACCAGATAGCCGGCGCCAAAAATCTTCAGGACGAAGAAGGCCATCGGCGAGGCGACGATCAGCGCCGAGATGCCGACCACCACCAGCGTGGTGTGGATCAGCGTGCCGGTGAGCGCACCCGCCATCGAGGCAAAGCCGGTGGCGCGGCCCTGGCTCAGCGTGCGCGAGACGAACAGCGTCATGTCCGGCCCCGGCGTGATCGCCAGGATGACGGTGGCGATGGCGAACTGGATGAGCGTCGAAGTGTCGGGAATAAAGGACATGCGCGCGGCCCTGGGAGAGATCGCGCAGCCTATAACGCGACCATTTTTGCTCCGCCAGCGTCTGCCCGGGCAAACATCTGGCCCAGCCTGTGCTGGAGCCAGGCCTCTGTTCGTCTCTTGCGCCGCCCGGAAAGGCCGTGATACCTCGCCCCGCGAAGCTCTTTTCCCGCGGAACCGCCAAAAATGTCCAAGATCAAGAACGTCAAGAAAGTCGTGCTCGCCTATTCCGGCGGCCTCGACACCTCCATCATCCTGAAATGGCTGCAGACCGAGCTCGGCGCCGAAGTCGTCACCTTCACCGCCGATCTCGGCCAGGGCGGCGAGCTGGAGCCGGCCCGTAAGAAGGCCGAGATGATGGGCATCAAGGACATCCGCATCGTCGATGTGCGCGAGGAATTCGTCGCCGACTTCGTCTTCCCGATGTTCCGCGCCAACACCGTCTATGAAGGCACCTACCTGCTCGGCACGTCGATCGCCCGGCCGCTGATCTCCAAGCACTTGGTCGAGATCGCGAAAGAGACCGGCGCCGACGCGATCGCCCATGGCGCCACCGGCAAGGGCAACGACCAGGTCCGCTTCGAATTGTCCGCCTATGCGCTCAACCCCGACATCAAGGTCATCGCGCCCTGGCGCGACTGGACGTTCAAGTCGCGCACCGATCTGATCAACTTCGCCGAGCAGCACCAGATCCCGGTCGCGAAGGACAAGCGCGGCGAAGCGCCCTTCTCGGTCGACGCCAACCTTTTGCACTCCTCTTCCGAGGGCAAGGTGCTGGAGGATCCGTGGAGCGAGCCGCCGGAATTCGTGCATCAGCGCACCGTTTCGCCAATGGACGCGCCCGATGCCGTCACCGAGATCGAGATCGAATTCCTCAAGGGCGACCCGGTCGCGCTCAACGGCAAGAAACTGTCGCCGGCCACCATGCTGGCGGCGCTCAACGACCTCGGCCGCGACAACGGCATCGGCCGCCTCGATCTGGTCGAGAACCGCTTTGTCGGCATGAAGTCGCGCGGCGTCTACGAGACGCCCGGCGGCACCATCCTGATCGCCGCCCATCGCGCCATCGAATCGATCACGCTCGACCGCGGCGCCGCCCACCTCAAGGACGAGTTCATGCCGCGCTACGCCGAGCTCATCTATAACGGCTTCTGGTTTTCGCCCGAGCGCCTCATGCTGCAGGCGATGATCGACAAGAGCCAGGAAGACGTCGAAGGCACGGTGCGGCTGAAGCTCTACAAGGGCAATGTCATGGTCACCGGCCGCAAGTCGAAGAAGACGCTTTATTCCGATGCGCTGGTCACCTTCGAGGACGACCGCGGCGCCTACGACCAGAAGGACGCCGAGGGATTCATTCGCCTTAATGGCCTGCGGCTGCGGACGCTGGCGGCAAGGAACCGTCGCTGAAGCTGCTAATCTCCCCCCTTGCGGGGGAGATGCCCGGCAGGGCAGAGGGGGGTGTGAAGGATCGCTGCCTCTCTGATTTGCAGCTGGGCGCCAGCGTGAAAATGGTGAGGATTGCCGGACAGGCTGGAGGGACAGCACCCCCCTCTGTCCTGCCGGACATCTCCCCCGCAAGGGGGGAGATTGGCCATCATCCCGGCTTTCGCCAATCTCCAAGTCCAACAAAAAAGCCCGGCGCATGGCCGGGCTGTTCTGCTCAACAGAGATTCAAAGATCAATCCGCGTCGATCGCCTCGGCGATGCGGGCGATGGCCTGCTGGTAGACGCTGGCCGAATTCCAGCCGGCGATTGCGCCCATATTGGCCTCATAGCTCGCGCCGGCGTGCCAGCCATGGCCCTTGAGGTAGTTGGCGGTGGAAGCCAGCGCCGTGTTGCGGTCGCGCAGGTTGCCGCTGCCGACGCCGTATTTCAGCACGTTTCCGGGCAGGAACTGGGTGTGGCCGATCTCGCCATGCATGGCGCCCACCGAGGCGGCGCTGAGCGCGCCGCGATCGACCAGCTTGAGCGCCGCAATGGCGTGCGGCGTGAAATAGTCCGGGCGGCGGCAGTCATAGGCGAGCGTCAGGATGGCCGACACCGTGTTCTGGTTGCCCATCGAGGCGCCGAAGCCGGTCTCCATGCCCCAGATGGCCAGCAGCACGCCCGGCGGCACGCCATAGGTCCGCTCGATATTGGCGAACATCGCCGCGTTCGCCTTCTTCAGCGCACGGCCTCTCGAGATGATGGCGGAAGCGCCGCGACGTTTCATGAACGCCTCAACGGAGCCGCTGAAAGCCTTGTGGATGGCGCGGTCGGCCGAAATCGTCCTTGTCGCGTAGGTCGCCCCGGCCAGCGCCGAAAGGCCCCTTTGGCCGACGCCGTTGGCCTTGGCCTCGGCGGCAAAGTCCTGCTTCCAGGCGTCGAAGCCGGCGCCGTTCTTGCCGCAGCTGGCCGCGGCCTCGGCGCCTGTCGCCAGCCCAAACATCGCCACCACCGCCGCGGTGGCCACGAAAATCCTTCCCTTGGCAAAAAATGCCATATCCGTCTCCTGGTTGCCTTGAATCACGTCCCGGTTGCGAATTTGCCAGCGAAACGCCTGATTGTCACCGCCCCCGCCGGGGACGTGACACCCGACACTGGCGAAAGAAGGGCAATTTGCCTACGATCAGGCATCAGGTGTGGCGGGCTTGCCTCATGAAAGACGTTGACGTCGTGATCATTGGCGCCGGTTCCGCGGGGCTTGCCGCGGCCAAGACGCTTCGAGCGGCCGGGCTTTCCTTCATTCTTCTCGAGGCGATGGATCGGATCGGCGGCCGCGCCTGGACCAGCGACCGCCATTTCGGTGTGCCCTTCGACATTGGCTGCGCCTGGCTGCACGCGGCAGACCGCAATCCTTATTTTCCGGACGCCCAGGCGGCCGGCTGGACGCTGCATCACCACGACATGAATGTCGACCACCTCTATTACCGCAAGCGCAAGGCGGGCGAGGAGGAAGAGGCCGAGATGAAGGCGGCCGATGCCAAGCTGTTCGAATTGCTCGCCAATCACCAGGTCGAGGAAGGCGACGACGACCGGCTGTCGGCGCTGCTCGCCAAGGGCCAGGCGCCGCGCGCGGCCGCCACCTTCGCCGGCCCGATGGATTTCGGCGCCGACGAGGACGAGATCTCGATCCGTGACTTCCAGGCGGCGGCCGACCTCGACCCCAATTATTTCAGCAAGGAAGGGTTCGGCGCGCTGGTCGCGCGCTTCGGCTTCGATGTGCCGGTCGAGCTGTCGACGCCGGTGCGCAAGATCCTCTGGGATGTACCGGGCGTCGCCTGCGTCACCGACCGCGGCACGGTGCGCGCGAAGGCGGTGATCGTCACCGCCTCGCCGGCCGTGCTCGCCTTCGAGGAGATCGAGTTCTCGCCGGCGCTGCCAGACGCGCATTTCGGCGCCTTCTTCGACCTGCCCATGGGCATGCTGACCAAGCTGCCGGTGGAGATCAAGGGCACGCGGCTCGGCCTTGAACCTTTCGACGACCTTCTGATCGAACGCATGGCCAGGCACGACATCTATTTCCTCTGCTTCCCCTTCGATCTCGACCTGATGGTCGGTTTCGTCGGCGGCGACTTCGCCTGGGAAATGTCGGCCGCCGGCGAGGCGGCCGGGGTCGATTTCGTCGTCGACCGCCTGTGCGGCATCTTCGGCGGCGACGTGAGGAAGCATGTCGGCCGCGCCATGATGACGAACTGGGGCGCGGAGCGCTTTGTGCGCGGCGCCTATGCCGCGGCGCGCCCTGGCCGTTCGGAGGCGCGCGCGACGCTGCTGCAGCCGCTGGCGGAAAAGATCTTCTTCGCCGGCGAGCATGTCGCCGGCCCGCTGATCCAGACCTGCGGCGGCGCCAGGCTTTCGGGCGAAAGCGTGGCCCGGCAGGTCATTGCCCAGCTCGCTACGAAATAGCTTCGGAACGCCGGAGGCCCGGCGGACGTTTCGACGAGGCTTCCACCTCTTCCGCATGTTGAAAACAAGATGAAGCTGTTCGACTGTCCAAACTGCGGCCACCGCCTTTATTTCGAGAACGCCCAGTGTCTGAACTGTTCCAGCCTGGTGCTCTACGACCCGTACGAAGCACGTTTCCTGCTGGCGGGTGCGAGCGGCGTTGCCGCATGCGGCAATGCCGATGAATGCGCCTGCAACTGGCGGGCCGAGGCTGGCCGGACTTTCTGCCGCGCCTGCGCCCTCAACCAGGTCATTCCCGACCTTTCCATCGACGGCAACCGTCGGCGCTGGATCCGGGTCGAAGCAGCGAAGAAGCGGGCCGTCTATTCACTGCTCGCCTTTGGCCTGCCGGTCGTTCCCAAGGCCGACGCCAAGGATGAGATCGGCCTTGCCTTCGACCTCCTCGCCGATCCGATCGGCGCCGGTCCGGGCGGAGAGCGCATCCTGACCGGCCATGACAACGGCCTGATCACGCTCAACGTTGCCGAGGCCGATTCCGTCGAGCGCGAGCGACGACGCGTCGAAATGGGCGAGAATTACCGCACCCTGCTCGGCCATTTCCGCCACGAGCTTGGCCATTATTATTGGGACCGGCTGATCCGTGGCGATCCCGCTCGGCTTTCAGTCTTCCGCGCGCTCTTCGGCGACGAGCAGGCCGATTACGAACAGGCCCTGAAGGCATACTACGCCAATGGCGCGCCGCCGGACTGGCAGCAACGCCACATCTCCGCCTATGCCGCATCCCATCCCTGGGAGGACTGGGCCGAGACCTGGGCGCATCATCTCCACATCGCCGACACGCTGGAAATGGTCCATGCGCTGAATTTTCCGCTGGGCCGGCTGGAGACGGTGGATGCCGACGCCATCCCGCGCGGCGACACTGGTGGCCGTCTGCACCCGGCGCCCGCCGATCCCGACCTGGATCCGGAGCCATTTGAAAGGATCCTGGCCCGCTGGCTGGTATTGTCGGAGGCATCCAACTCGATCAACCGCTGCATGGGTCTGCCGGATCTTTACCCCTTCGTGATTTCCGAGGTGGCGGCGCGCAAACTCGCATTCGTGCACGATCTTTTGACAGGCGCGCCGAAAAAGGCCTGGAACAATTCGTGAGCGGGCGCAAAGCACTTTAGCCGGAACGCATAAGCCTTTGTTTCGTTTCCGATCCCGAGGGAGCGTTGAAAACGGAGAGAAGAACCATGACACGCGTGTTGTTTCCGGCTCTGGCCGGTGCGCTGCTCACAATCTCGGGCGCAGCTTTCGCCGACACTCCCGTACAGGCGGTGACCGACTTGAACGTTCGCGCTGGCCCCGGGCCGCAATATCCGGTTATCGGCGTGCTGGCGGCAGGGCAGTCGGCCACGCTTAACGGCTGCATCGAAGGCAGCAAATGGTGCACGATCGCCGAAGCCGACGGCAAGGGCTGGGTCTATTCCGACTATGTGACGGGCGATTTCGGCGGCAGCCGCGTCGTCGTGACCCGCCGCCCGGCCAATGCCGAGATCGCCGTCGTCGCCCCGCCGACCGACAACATCTACACGACCGATACCTACACCGGCGCCATCGTTTCCAACGACGACGCCATTGAGTCGATCGGCAGGCCGCCGGCCGAGGTCGGCACCTATGTCGCCACGCACCGGGTCGACCCGGTCTATCTCGACGGCGAGGTGGTGACCGGCGCCACACTGCCCGACACGGTCGAGCTGCGCGAGATCCCCGATTACCGGTATCGCTACGTCTATGTGAACAACCAGCCGGCGCTGGTCGACCCTGGCACGCGGCGCATCGTCTATGTGATGCGCTGATCGGGCTTGATCGCTGTCAGATAACGGCCGCCATCGCTGGCGGCCGTTTTTTGATCCTGCGCGCGGCAACTCCGCGTGGACGGTAATTGCGCGGTAACTGCCGATCTCCTAGACCCATGTGGCGAAAGCCTTCGGCAGGGGAGCCGCGTGACGATCGAAAATGCCGCCTTCGAGCGCTATCGCCGCTCGCCGAACGAAAAGACCAATTTGCTGCGCCTGTTCTTCGGGACGGCGATCGTCATCGCCTTCTGGATGGCGATGACGGCTCTGGTGCTGTTTGCCGGCACCTATGTCTACATTGTCTGGCGTCTCCCCGGCCCCTCGACCGGGCGCTACATGCAGGACTTCCTGGCATCGCCCACCGGCATCCTGAGCGCCCTGACCTCCTTTGCCGGCATCTGGATCGGCCTGTGGGTGGCGATGCGCTTCGTCCACGGCGAGCCGCTGTCGGCCCTGTTCGGCGTCAGCCGCCGCGTCGCGGGCGGCGATTTCCTCAAGGGCCTGGCCGCGGTGATGATCACCTCGCTCTTTTCCGAGGTCTTGCTCTATTGGCTGCAGCCCGAGATCGCGCGCGGACCGATCGCCTTTTCGTCCTGGCTGCTCTTCCTGGTGCCGATCGTGCTGCTCGCCTTCCTGCAGACCTCGTCGGAGGAGATGCTGTTTCGCGGCTATCTGCTGCGCGGCCTCGCCTATCGCTTCAGCAGCCCGCTGGTCTGGGCGCTGCTGCCCGGGCTGCTGTTCGCGTCGCTGCACTGGAATTCGGCCTCGACACTTGCCATCAATGCCTGCGTGCTGGTCTCGATCGGCACCTTTGCGCTGCTGCTCACACTCCTGGTCTATGTCACCGGCAATCTGGGCGCCGGTTTCGGCGCCCATCTCGGCAACAATCTGACCGGCTTCCTGCTGATCTCGCACCAGGAGGGCTACAATGGCTTCGCGCTGCTTAATGCCAAGCCCCTCGAAGGCCCCGGCTGGACCAATCTGGACGCCGTTCTCATCGCCGCGATCGGTATCGTCAGCACGCTTTTGACGATGCTGCTGCTTTTGCACCGGCGCTCGCCGCTCAGGGTCGGGACGAGCAAGCAAAGCCTGGGCTGAATCGCCAATAGCGGCGTTTTGGCTCGGATTCCGGCATTGTTTTTTGATGGATGCCGTTGCCGCAAAACCGCTGCGCACTTTTGCGCGACATGCATCAGCCTTGACTCCGCGGCCAATTTCCTGTCTAGAGCTGCTGAATTCCGCGACGAGTTTTCTTTCGCGAAAGCCGCCCAGGACGCCGAAGCCTCTTTGAGGCGGGTGCTGTAAAGAGATCCTGGAGGCCAACATCCGGCAGCGCGATGCGCCCCCGGGTGCTTTTTGGCTTTGCGCTTTTGCTTGGCGACTTGCTGCGAACGCACTACCTCTCGGGCATCCACAGGTGCCAGGGAAAAGGAAGAAGAATGTTTGAATCACTACAGGAGCGTCTTGGCTCCATCCTGAACGGCCTGACTGGCCGCGGCGCGCTGTCCGAGGCGGATGTCTCGGCGGCTTTGCGCGAGGTGCGCCGTGCGCTGCTCGAGGCCGACGTCGCGCTGGAAGTGGTTCGCTCCTTCACCGACAAAGTGCGCGAGAAGGCGGTCGGCGCCGCGGTGCTGAAGTCGATCAAGCCTGGACAGATGGTCGTCAAGATCGTCCATGACGAGCTGGTCGACATGCTCGGCGCCGAGGGCGTCGCCATCGACCTCAACGCGCCGGCGCCCGTCGTCGTCATGATGGTCGGCCTGCAGGGCTCCGGCAAGACGACCACCTCGGCCAAGATCGCCAAGCGCCTGACCGAGCGGCAGAACAAGAAGGTCCTGATGGCCTCGCTCGACACGCGGCGTCCGGCCGCGCAGGAGCAGCTGCGCCAGCTCGGCGAGCAGACCAAAGTGGCGACGCTGCCGATCATCGCCGGCCAGAGCCCGGTCGATATCGCCAAGCGCGCCGTGCAGGCCGCCAGGCTTGGCGGCCATGACGTCGTCATCCTCGACACCGCCGGCCGCACCCATATCGACGAGCCGCTGATGGTCGAGATGGCCGACATCAAGAAGGTGTCGAGCCCGCACGAGATCCTGCTGGTCGCCGACTCGCTGACCGGCCAGGACGCCGTGAACCTTGCCAAGAGCTTCGACGAACGCGTCGGCATCACCGGCCTGGTTCTGACCCGCATGGACGGCGACGGCCGCGGCGGCGCGGCGCTGTCGATGCGCGCCGTGACCGGCAAGCCGATCAAGCTGATCGGCACCGGCGAAAAGATGGACGGGCTGGAGGAATTCCACCCCAAGCGCATCGCCGACCGCATCCTCGGCATGGGCGACATCGTCTCGCTCGTCGAGAAGGCCGCCGAAACCATCGACGCCGAGCAGGCGGCGGCGATGGCCAAGAAGATGCAGTCGGGCAAGTTCGACCTGAACGACTTGGCCCAGCAGCTTCAGCAGATGTCGAAAATGGGCGGCATGGGCGGCATCATGGGCATGATGCCCGGCATGGGCAAGATGAAGGACCAGCTGGCCGCCGCCGGCCTCGACGACAAGATGTTCGGCCGCCAGCTCGCCATCATCTCCTCGATGACCAAGGCCGAGCGCGCCAACCCCGACATGCTCAAACACTCGCGCAAGAAGCGCATCGCCACCGGCTCCGGCACCGACGCGGCCGAGATCAACAAGCTGTTGAAGATGCACCGCGGCATGGCCGACATGATGAAGGCGATGGGCGGCAAGGGCAAAGGCGGCGGCCTCATGCGCGGTATGATGGGCGGCCTCGCCTCGAAAATGGGCCTTGGCGGCATGATGCCGGGCGGCGGCATGCCCGATCTTTCCAGGATGGATCCCAAGCAGCTCGAGGCCCTGCAGAAGCAGGCGCAGGCCGCCGGTCTCGGCAAAGGCATGCCGGGCGGACTTCCCGGTGGCGGCGGACTGCCGGACCTGCCCGGCAGCATGAAGCTTCCGGGTCTTCCGGGCCTCGGCGGCGGCGGGCTGCCCGGCCTCGGGAAAAAGAAGTGAGGGGGCGATGAACGAGGAGAAAGACATGGCCGACGCACGCGCCATCCTGGCTGGCCACCGCGCTTCGATCGACAACATCGACGCCGCCCTCATCCATATGCTGGCCGAGCGCTTCCGCTGCACCAAGGCGGTCGGCGTCCTGAAGGCCGAGCATGGCCTGCCGCCCGCCGACCCGTCGCGCGAGCAACAGCAGATCGCCCGCCTTCGCCAGTTGGCGAAAGATGCGAACCTCGACCCGGATTTCGCGGAGAAGTTCCTGAACTTCGTCGTCCGCGAGGTGATCCGGCATCACGAACAGATCGCCGCTTCCAACGGTGTGACGAAAACGGGTTGAAGAAACCCAGACTTATTCAACGAAATCAGAGCTTTAGGAGAAAACAATGGCACTGAAGATCAGACTGGCCCGTGCGGGCTCGAAGAAGCGTCCTTACTACCACGTCGTTGTCGCCGACGCCCGTTCGCCGCGCGACGGCCGGTTCATCGAGTCGCTCGGCTCGTGGAACCCGCTGCTGCCGAAGGACGGCGAGCGCGTCAAGGTCGACGCCGATCGCGTCAAGCATTGGCTGTCGCATGGCGCCCAGCCGACCGACCGCGTGTTGCGCTTCCTCGACGAGGCCGGCCTTGCCAAGCGCGAGACCCGCTCGAACCCGAACAAGGCCCTGCCCGGCAAGAAGGCGCAAGAACGCGCCGCCCTGTTGAAGAAGGCCCAGGAAGACGCGGCCGCTGCCGCCGCCGCGGCGACCGCCGCGCCGGCCGAGGCTGAAGCCGCCACCGCCGAGTAATCACGGCTTTTTCGTTAACGAGAACGGCGGGCCCATGCCCGCCGTTTTTTATTCGATTGTCCGGTCCGATGCCTCAATAGCCGGACGGGCAGCGCGCCACATAAACGCGTCCGTAGCGGTCGCGGTAGCGGCACTGGCCGGCTTCGCTGGCATGGCCGATCAGCGCGCCGGCCACTGCGCCAACAGCGCCGCCGACCACCGCGCCTTGCACCGGATCGCCTGCCACCGCGGCACCGACCGCCGCACCGCCCAGGCCGCCGATCGCAGCACCCTTTTCTGTTTGCGAGCAGGCGCCAAGGGCCACCGTCAGCACCAGGATGGTAATTGCTTTCTTCATTGCTGTTCCTCTCTCAAGCGCCGTCCTCGCCGCCATGCCCTAAACTCACGAACAGCTGAATTGATCCCGCAGATGATGAAGATTGGCCGGCTACGCGCCGGCCGGATTTACGGCACTGAGCGCCAACGCATTGAAACTTCGCGGTTTTCACCGCTCGGCGAGGCGTCTCAGATTGCTCAGCCCAGCCTCGAAATCCTTGCCGATCAGCGTGTCGAAATTCATGAACAGGCCCATCAGCTTGGCGACGAAGGGCCTCGCGCCGCGCATCGCCCAGGTCACGGTCGTGCCCTCGCCGGACGGCGAAAGCGAGAAATCGACAGTGTTGTTGGCCCTGAACGGCTTTTCGAAATCGAGCTTGAGCGAAACCAGCGAGGACGGCACCGAGTTGACGATTTCCATGCGCCCCTTGCCGGCCTTGGAATTGCCCTCCCAGGCATAGGCCGCGCCCTTGCCGCTTTCGGCGCCGGAGAGCGTGCGCTTCATCTTCGGATCGAGCTTTTCGTAGGGCGACCATTCGGGCCAGCGCCGAAAATCGTCGATCAGCGGGAAGATCGTCTCGGCAGGCGCCTTGATGCTGGCCGAGCGGGTGACGACGAAATCGTTCGGCCGGGTCGCGGCATAGACCAGCACGGCGGCGATGATGAGGGCCAGGATGATGAGGATGGTGGCAAACATCTCTTCTCCTCCCTATCGCGAAAACGGGATCAGCGCGCGCACCCTTGCGTCGCGCAGATAGAGCCCGCCCCACAGGATAATGCCGAGATAGACGCCGAACAGCGTGTGCGAGAACAGCGGGTTGCCAATCCGCACATGCGTCGAAATCGCGCCGCCCATATAGGCGGTGAGCAGGATGGCGCCGAGCACCGACGTGCGTGGCCATGCGTAGAGCGCGGTCGAGACCAGGCCGATGACGCCCAGCATGCGCGCCACATTCGGATCGGCCGGCCAGCCGAGCTGCGCCATCGTTTGCGTGACGATGTCGAGCGGCGGCAGCTTGATGGCGCCGTCGAAGATCATGAACAGGACGATGACGCCGCTGAGCGCGCGCCCGGCCCACAAAGCGCCTTTTGAAGCAGGCGCGGCTTCGGAAATGCTCATGGATATTCCCTCCTGATGGTTTCGAATGCCGGCCATTTGCCGGGTTCGATCCAAGGACGAAGGAACATGCCGCGATCCTACACGCCTTCGTCATACTCGGGCTTGACCCGAGTATCCATGCCGTGACGTCGAACGAAGAATGCAGCGCTCTAGAATGAAGCTCCAGCCAGGCGATCTTAACTTCTGGGTCTGCGCCGCGTCGCTTCGCTCCTTGCTCCGCCCTAGAATGACGAAGAGAACACAGCGCTTTCGACCAATCTCCGAGGGCAGAGCCCTCGTGGATCGACCTCCTAAGAGAAGTAGAACTTGTCGGCCGCGATCATCTTCGGCGGCGTCTCGTCCATCGCCTCGAACACGGAGATCTCGCAGACGCGGCAAAGGCCGTCGAGCGCCAAGTCGTTGGCCTCGATGCCGAACGGGTCCTCGAGCTCCTCCGACAGCGCGTCGAGGCCGAAGAATGTATAGGCGATCAGCGCCGTGAACAGCGGCGTCGCCCAACCCGTGGTCGAGACCAGGCCGATCGGCAAGAGCAGGCAGACGACATAGGCCGTGCGGTGCACCAGCAGCGTATAGGCGAAGGGCAAGGGCGTGCCGGCGATCCGCTCGCAGCCGGCCTGGATGGCGGCGATCGCGGCCAGCCTTTCATCGAGGATGCGGAAGCCGATCGGGTCGAGCGCGCCCGCCTCGCGCCGCGCATTGGCGCGCCGGCCCATGCGGCGGACCATGTCGTCGGCCGGATTGGTGCGGGCGGCGGCCTTGTCGACCTCGTCGCCGATGAAGGCGCGGGCGTCCTTTATGCTGTCGATTTTGCGCAGTTGCCCGCGCAGCAGGTGGCAGAAGGCAAGCGCCTCCATCAGAAGCGCGCGCTGCTCGGCGCGTTCGCCGACCAGGCTGGTGGTGGCGCGCGCCAGGTTGCGTATCTCGAAAACCAGCGCGCCCCAGAGTTTGCGCGCCTCCCACCAGCGGTCATAGGCGGCGTTGTTGCGGAACGACAGATAGATCGAGAGCGTCACGCCGACGAGCCCGAAAGGCGCGATGCTGAAAGCGCTGAGGTCGAGATGGAACTGTCGCGCCAGAAGCAGGATGACCGCCGAATAGAGGGCGAAGCCGAAAATCTGCGGCAGGATGCGCGGCACCACCGAACCACGCATGATGAAGAACAATTGCAGGAATGTCGGGCGCGGTCGGACGATCATCGGGTTAACCTTTGCAAGCCGGCTTGGCTTTGATGTCTTATTGTGCGGTCGATGCCCGCGGCGCGACAGCAAGCGACATCGAGATGTCGTCGGCACGGCCGGACCGTCGGCCCTTGCATGTATTGAGACATGCGACTGCGACTGCCAAGAGGAGGAGCGACGATGACGGGCGAGACCGACCTGCAAAAACTGCTCGCGTCGATGACGCCGCAACTGCTTGCCGACGTCTATGTGTTCGCGACGCTGACGCCGGACACGCCGGTCCCGGCGAGACTCGATCCCATCATGCAATTTCGCGAGCGGGAAGGCCTGACCCTGATCACAACCGAAGACGAGGCGAAATCAGCCGGCCTCGCCGGCACGTTCCGCTGCCGAATGATAACATTGAACGTGCACTCCTCGCTGGAAGCCGTCGGCTTCCTCGCCGCCATCACGAGACGGCTCGCGGCGGCCGGCATGGGCGTCAATCCGGTCTCGGCCTTTTACCACGACCATCTCTTCGTGCCCGCCGACCGGGCCGAGGAAGCGCTGGCCATATTGCAGCGGTTGGCGGCGGAAAGCGGTGGGTGAACTCAGCGCCTGAGCGCGTAGAGATGGTTTCGGCGACGGCTCGGCCAACAAGGAAGGCCTGCCGGATATTTCGCGATGGTGGCGGCATCGGAGCCGATGGCCGGGCGCAGGGTGATTTCGGTCCGGTCACTCATAGGCCGGCGCTGCCCCTCATCCGCCCTTCCTTCTCCCCGTTGAACGGGGAGAAGGAAGGGCGTCCCGGCCGAAGGCCGAGCCCGCGACCGCGGGCCACCGGTCGTCCGGCGCCCCCCGCGGAGGGCCAGCCGCAGCAGCGGCGACACGGCCCGTGAGCGAAAACAAACTGCCGAAGGCCGAGCCCGCGACCGCGGGCCGCCGGTCGTCCGGCGCCCTCGCGGAGGGCCAGCCGCGGCAGCGGCGATACGGCCCGTGAGCGAAAACAACTGCCGAAGGCCGAGCCCGCGACCGCGGGCCGCCGGTCGTCCGGCGCCCTCGCGGAGGGCCAGCCGCGGCAGCGGCGATACGGCCCGTGAGCGAAAACAAACTGCCGTCAGGCCGCCTTCTTCTTCGGCTGGATGAGGCCGCGCTCGACCAGCAGCTCGGCGATCTGCACGGCGTTCAGCGCCGCGCCCTTGCGCAGATTGTCGGAGACCACCCACATCGACAGGCCGTTGTCGACGGTCGAATCCTCGCGGATGCGCGAGATGAACGTGGCGTCCTCGCCGGCCGATTCGAGCGGCGTGATGTAGCCGCCGTTCTCGCGCTTGTCGAGCACCTGGCAGCCGGGCGCCTCGCGCAGGATCTCGCGCGCCTCATCCGCCGTGATCGGCTTCTCGAACTCGATGTTGACGGCTTCCGAATGGCCGATGAATACCGGCACGCGCACGCAGGTCGCCGTCAGCTTGATTTTGGGGTCGAGCATCTTCTTGGTCTCGGCGACCATCTTCCACTCTTCCTTGGTGAAACCGTCGTCGAGGAAGACGTCGATATGCGGGATGACGTTGAAGGCGATGCGCTTGGTGAACTTCTTGACGTCGACCTGGTCGGCGACGAACACCGCGCGGGTCTGGGTGAACAGCTCATCCATGCCTTCCTTGCCGGCGCCGGAGACCGACTGGTAGGTGGCCACGACGACGCGCTTGATGGTGGCGACGTCATGCAGCGGCTTCAGCGCCACGACGAGCTGCGCGGTCGAGCAGTTCGGGTTGGCGATGATGTTCTTGCGTGTAAACAGCGAGATCGCGTCCGGGTTGACCTCCGGCACGATCAGCGGCACGTCCGGATCGTAGCGGAAGGCCGACGAATTATCGATGACGACGCAGCCTTGCTTGCCGATCTTCGGCGACCATTCCTTCGACACATTGCCGCCCGCCGACATGACGCAGATGTC
The DNA here is from genome assembly GCF_006439385.1 of Mesorhizobium sp. B3-1-7. Classification (NCBI taxonomy): domain Bacteria; kingdom Pseudomonadati; phylum Pseudomonadota; class Alphaproteobacteria; order Hyphomicrobiales; family Phyllobacteriaceae; genus Mesorhizobium; species Mesorhizobium sp. B3-1-7. The sequence continues at coordinate 153,218 of NZ_VFTL01000008.1, read as the reverse complement.
GGTATCGGAAAAATCGTACTGGTCGAGCGCCTTGACCTTCAGCGTGCGGTCGCCGAAGGACACTTCGGTGCCCTGGCTGCGCCGCGACGCCAGCGCCACCACTTCGCTCACCGGGAAGCCGCGTTCGTCCAGAATGTTGAGCATTTCGCGACCCACATTGCCCGTGGCGCCGACTACCGCAACCTTGAAACTCATCTGATATCTCCTGTCCCTCTCCGCTTGGTTGTTGGAGAAACCCGCCGGCCTCATGCGGGTTCCGTCCCCGGGCCAGACCCGGGAGAGGGTGGTTAGGCCAAGGGAATCACACCGTTTTGGTGGTGGTTTTGGCCGTAGTTTTGCTGGAACGGACGGACGCGTCTAAGCGCCCAGCCCAATGCGTTACATTGTGGCTGGGGGAGTCGAATGCAAGAAGAGCCATCAAAAGGCCGCGCATTGAAAAACGATCCCGTTCGACGCGGGCTTTTACGCGGTTTGATAGAAGAGTCAATCGGCGCAACGCTCTCCTTCTCCCCGTCACTATACGGGGAGAAGGTGCCCGAAGGGCGGATGAGGGGCGGCGCCGACTTCGACAGTTAGCTCGTCCGGAAGTGAGGCCTGAAGCCCCGCCCCTGCCTTACCTATCAGCGGTCGCGCTGCCCCTCACCTGCCTGCCGGCATCCTCTCCCGTATAGTGACGGGGAGAGGGCGCTCTCGCGAGCGGTTTCGCCAGTCGCCGGCACAGCATGGTCGCGGTCCTGGTGGAGCCCATGCACTATACAAGTGAGGCCGCAAGAAGTACGAACGCCCAGATATCCTTTGGCTGGCGCAGTGCCGGCCTTGTGCTCCACGACGAGCACAGAACCCCGAATTCCGAAAGAAGAAAATGTCCAGTTTCGAAACGATCGTTCCTGCGCTGGCGGAGGCGCTGGAAAAGCGCGGTTATTCAGCGCTGACGCCGGTGCAGAAGGCGGTGCTGGAGACGGAGCTCGGCCAGGCCGACGCGCTGGTTTCGGCGCAGACCGGATCCGGCAAGACCGTCGCCTTCGGCCTCGCCGTGGCGCCGACCCTGCTTGGCGGCGCTGAGCGTTTCGCCGGCGCCGGCGCGCCGCTGGGGCTGGTCGTGGCGCCGACACGCGAGCTGGCGCTGCAGGTGCGGCGCGAGCTCGAATGGCTTTACGAACTGACTGGCGCGCAGATCGCCTCCTGCGTCGGCGGCATGGACATGCGCACCGAGCGGCGCGCGCTGGAACGCGGCGCCCACATCGTCGTCGGCACGCCGGGGCGGCTGCGCGACCACATCACGCGCGGCGCGCTCGACATGTCGGCGCTGAAGGCGGTGGTGCTCGACGAGGCCGACGAGATGCTAGACCTCGGTTTTCGCGAAGACCTCGAATTCATCCTCGATGCCGCGCCGCCCGAGCGCCGCACGCTGATGTTTTCCGCCACCGTGCCGCGCTCCATCGCCACGCTCGCCCAGGGCTACCAGCGCGATGCGGTGCGGATCTCCGCCGGCGGCGAGGAAAAGCAGCATCTCGATATCGAATACCGAGCGCTCAGCGTTGCCCAGGCTGACCGGGAAAACGCCATCATCAACGTGCTGCGCTACTACGAGGCGCAAAACGCGCTGGTGTTCTGCAACACACGCGCGGCGGTCAACCACCTGACGGCGCGCTTCAACAACCGCAATTTCTCCGTCGTGGCGCTGTCGGGCGAGCTCAGCCAGAACGAGCGCAGCCACGCGCTGCAGGCGATGCGCGACGGCCGCGCAAAAGTCTGCATCGCAACGGATGTCGCGGCGCGCGGTATCGACCTGCCCAATCTCGAGCTGGTGGTGCATGCCGATCTGCCGACCAACCCCGAGACGCTGCTGCATCGCAGTGGTCGCACGGGCCGCGCCGGGCGCAAAGGCGTCAGCGCGCTCATCGTGCCGGGCAATGCCCGCAGGCGCACCGAGCGGCTGCTGCACAATGCCGGCATCAAGGCGACATGGGCGAGCCCGCCCTCGGCCGACGATGTGCTGCGCCGCGACGACGAGCGCATTCTGGCCGATCCCGCGCTTGCCGAACCGATCAACGAGGAGGAGCGCTCCTTCATCGAGACGCTGCTCGACCAGCACGGCGCCGAACAAGTGGCGGCTGCCTTTGTGCGGCTTTGCCGCAGCAGCCGCTCGGCGCCTGAGGACCTGCTCGACGTCGCGCCGTTCACGCCTTCGCATGAAAGATTGGCGGGCGAGAAATTCGCGCGCCGGGAGGAGACACCCAGGCGCCGCGACGATTTCGGCGACAGCGTCTGGTTCTCGCTTTCGGTCGGCCGCCGGCAGAATGCCGAGCCGCGCTGGCTGATCCCGATGCTATGCCGCACCGCCGGCATGTCCAAGCGCGAGATCGGCGCCATTAAGATGCAGCCGGAAGAAACCTTCGTGCAGATCGCCGCCGACTGGGCCGACCGATTCGTCGCCGCGATCGGCCCCGACCGCAAGCTTCAGGGCAACATCGCGGTCAAGCGGATCGACGGCACGCCGGACCTGTCGCGGGCCGGCTACCAGCCGCCGAAGCCGGACAAGAAGCCGCATCGCGGCAAGGGTGCTTTCGACCAGAAGAGCCCCAGATTCGAGAAGCGGGAACCGGGCGAGCGACAGCCTGGCGGCGAGGCGAAATCTTGGGCGAAGAAGCCGGCAAAGGCGAAGTTCGACAAGCCGAAATCCGACCAGTCGGCAAAGCGCAAGAAGCAGAAGAAGCGGCCAGCGTAAGATCGCGACGGAAGTTGGAAGCCGACCCGCGGCGAGCGCCGGGTAGATCGCCAACCTCGGAGATTAGCTGAAGCGTCCGAACTTCGTCATCCACGGGCGGAGCGGGAGCGAAGCGGACGCGTAGACCCGAGGATCCATTCCGTGACCTCGCGCGAAGAGTCGCAACGGTGCGGAACGAAGGCTTTTTCTGAACCGCTGCGACGCTCATAGGTCACGGAATGGATTCCATGGTCTGTGCTGCGTCGCTTCGCTCCTTGCTCCGCCATGGAATGACGAAGGCGTGGTGGCTGCCGGCTCCCGCAACGTCGGGCTGACCGGCTGGTTTCACCCCAGGAACTTGGCGATGATGGCGTCGCCCATTTCGGTGGTGCCGACTTCCTTCATGCCTTCCGAGAAGATGTCCTTGGTGCGCAGGCCGTCGTCGAGCACGGCGGCGATCGCCGCTTCGAGCTTGTCGGCCTCGGCGACCATGCCGAAGGAATAGCGCAGGCACATGGCGAAGGACGCGATCATCGCGATCGGGTTGGCGATGCCCTTGCCGGCGATGTCGGGCGCCGAGCCGTGCACCGGCTCGTAGAGCGCCTTGCGCTTCTTGGTCTTCACATCCGGCGCGCCGAGCGAGGCCGACGGCAACATGCCGATCGAGCCGGTCAGCATGGCGGCGATGTCGGAGAGCATGTCGCCGAACAGATTGTCGGTGACGATGACGTCGAACTGCTTCGGCCAGCGCACCAGCTGCATGCCGCCGGCATCGGCCAGCATGTGGTCGAGCTTGACGTCGCTGTATCTGGCCTTGTGCGTCTGGCTGACCACCTCGTTCCACAACACGCCCGACTTCATGACGTTGCGCTTTTCCATCGAGGTGACGTGATTCTTGCGCGTGCGCGCCAGCTCGAAGGCGACGCCCGAAATGCGCTCGATCTCGAACGTGTCGTAGACCTGGGTGTCGATGCCGCGCTTCTGGCCGTTGCCGAGATCGATGATCTGCTTCGGCTCGCCGAAATAGACGCCGCCGGTGAGCTCGCGCACGATCAGGATATCCAGGCCCTCGACCACGTCCTGCTTGAGCGAGGAAGAGGCGGCCAAAGCCGGGTAGCAGATCGCCGGCCTGAGGTTGGCGAACAGCTCCATGTCCTTGCGCAGCCGCAGCAGGCCGGCCTCGGGGCGCATCTCGTAGGGCACGGCATCCCATTTCGGCCCGCCGACGGCGCCGAACAGCACCGCATCCGCCGCCATCGCCTTTGCCATGTCTGCATCGGAGATCGCCGCGCCATGCGCATCGTAAGCGCAGCCGCCGACAAGCCCCTCGTCGGTGGCGAAGCCGCTGCCGAGCTTGTCGTTCATGGCCTTGATCAGCTTCTTCACCTCGGCCATGGCCTCGGGGCCGATGCCGTCGCCGGCGAGCAGGAAGAGATTTTTCGAAGCCATGGAGAACCGTCCGGTGAGAGAATTGAACCGGCGCCTTGCTAAACGGCAAGCGCTTGCGGCGCAAGGGGACGAGCGCCGAGATCCTTCACACCCCCCTCTGCCCTGCCGGGCATCTCCCCCGCAAGGGGGGAGATCGATGCACTTCGGCCTTCGCCAATCGCCGACGTTGAAAAAGAGGAGCGGGGCGGCCAAGCTGCCAATCTCCCCCTTGCCGGAGATGTCCGGCAGGACAGAGAGGGGTGCTGTCCCGCCAGCGTCTCAAAGAAGACCGGCAGCGCCTACCGATGCGACAGAACATTCACCAGCCGGCCGAACGGGTCGCGCACATAGAAGCGACGCACGCCCCAGGGTTCATCGGCCGGGCCGTATTCGATGGCAAAACCGGCCTTCTCCATACCCGCAAGCGCCGCATCCACGTCGTCGACCTCGATCGACAGGTCCGGCACCGGCGTCCCCGATCCGCCCTCGGCCATGAAGCTCACCTGCACCTGCATCCGTTCCTCGGAGCCGTAGGTGGCGATCCAGCCCATATCCATGAGCAGATCGAGGCCAAGCACGTCACGATAGAAGCGCTTCGCCGCGGCGATGTCCCTTGTGGCGATGTTGGTTACGATGCGCCGAACCGCCATCCCTCAGCTCCTATGCCGTGCGCCGCAGCGCCGTCACCTCGATCTCGATCTTCATCTCCGGCTTGTTGAGCTGGCACACGATCATCGTCGCTGCCGGGCGGATGTCGCCGAACGCCTCGCCGAGGATCGGGAAGACCACGTCAACGAAGGCCTGGTCGGTGATGTAATAATGCGCCCGCACCACGTCGGCCATGTCGAAGCCGCCATCGGCCAGCGCCTTGGCGATGGTCGCGAGGCAATTGCGCGTCTGCGCCTCGACCGTATCCGGCATGGTCATGGTGGCATAGTCGTAGCCGGTCGTTCCGGACACGAAACACCAGTCGCCCTGCACCACCGCGCGCGAATAGCCGGCGGTCTTCTCGAAGGGGGAGCCAGTGGAGATGAGCTTGCGCATGGGGCCTCCTCGTGATGGTTGCGCCCCCTCTAGCAGGGGAAGACGGGTCTGGTCGTGGGCCAAGCCAGGCGGACCGTTGTCAGGAAAGGTAAGCGCGACATGGGTGATTGGCCGAAACCTCCCTCCGGTCGTCATTCCTGGGCGGAGCAAGGAGCGAAGCGACGCGCGCAGACCCTGGAATCCATGCCGTGACGTCGAAGCGCCGCAGCGTTTCAGAATTCTGCACCGTTTGCACCCTACGGTAACCGTCACGGCATGGATTCTAGGGTCTGCGCTCCGCTACGCGTCGCTCCGCCCTAGAATGACGAAGGCACGGATGGTCGCCCTAGTTCCCCTGCGCGTCGTCATAGGCCTTCTTGATGTCATCCGGCCAGTCCTTGACCGGTGGCCAGGCGTGCGGCTCGCCATTGTCGCCGCGGCGGGCGAAATAGACTTTCTGCTTGGCCGGGTCGACCGCCATGAAGCCGTCATTGCCGCCGCAGTCATGCGGCACGCAGCCGGTGGCGTAGAAGGTGCCCGAGGCCGTCTTTTCGGTGCCGCCACCGACCAGCAGGCTGGTCGCCATGTCGGGCATGTCCTTGCCGAGCAGCGCCTGTCCGGCCTTGTAGACGGCCTCGTTGTGGAAGGCGTCGATGATGTTGTCGTATTTCGACGGGTCGACATCCTTCCAGCCGGTGCCGGGTTCGGGCGTGTAGGTCAGGTTGCCGGAGGTCGTCAGCCCTTCCGTAGGCGACCATTGCAGCGCCGGCTTGGAATCGCCCGGCAGCAGATAGGGCACGAAATAGATGGCGCTGTCGGAGACTGCCGCCGGCGGCGCGCCGCATTCGTCCTGCTCGACCGTGGTGGTCTGGATCTCGCCGTCCTTCGGCTTCCAGACGATGACCTTGGCCGGCCCGCACTGGTTGCCGCCGTCGCCGACATCGACCAGCGCCACGTTGACGTCGCCGATCTTGACGATCCTGTCGAAGAAGACGTCGTAATTGCTGGCCAGCTGCTTGCCGTCATAGGACAGCACCTTCTCGCCGTCCTGCTCCGGCTGCGTGATGGTGAGCTGGCCGCCTTCGAACGGGATCGGCGCCTGCTTGTCGTCATCCGACGCGGCCTGGTCGCTGCCCGATCCCTGGTCGGATGCGCCTTGATCGGCGGCCGGCTGGTCGGACGTCGCGGGCGCCGGCTGCGTGGCCGGCGCGGCGGTCTGCGCATTCGCGCCGATTGTGGCGAGAGCGAGTGCCACCGAAGCAGCCAGAAGCGAGCGTGTCATGACTGTCCCTCCATTCAGCCGCCACGAACCCGGCCTGCCATGGCCGGGGCCTATCGATATAGCTTAGGTGCTCAGGCCCAGGGGCGCTGCTCGGCATTCTTCTTCTCGAAGGATGCGATGGCGCCGGCCTTCTCCATGGTCAGCCCGATGTCGTCGAGGCCGTTCAAGAGGCAATGGCGCTTGAAGTCGTCGAGGTCGAAGGTCACCACGCCGCCGTCCGGCCCGCGGATTTCCTTGGCTTCCAGATCGATCGACAGCGTCGCGTTGGAGCCGCGCGAGGCGTCGTCCATCAGCTTGTCGAGGTCTTCCGGGCTGACGGTGATCGGCAGAATGCCGTTCTTGAAGCAGTTGTTGTAGAAGATATCGGCGAACGAGGTCGAAATCACGCAGCGGATGCCGAAATCGAGCAGCGCCCAGGGCGCATGCTCGCGGCTCGAGCCGCAGCCGAAATTGTCGCCGGCGACCAGGATCTGCGCCTTGCGGTAGGCCGGCTTGTTGAGCACGAAATCCGGGTTCTCCGAACCGTCCTCGTTGTAGCGCATCTCGGCGAACAGGCCGGTGCCGAGCCCGGTGCGCTTGATCGTCTTCAGATAATCCTTCGGGATGATCATGTCGGTGTCGACATTGACGATCGGCATGGGCGCGGCGACGCCGGTGAGCTTGGTGAATTTATCCATGATCCTTGCCCGTCTTCTTGGCTTGCGGGGAGTTTTGCGGGACGGTTTACACAAAGCCGGCGGCAAATGAAAGGCAACTGTTCGTGCGCGGGCCTTGGGCCAAGTCGAGCATGGCATGCGCGCCGGAGCTGCAATACCTAAAAAACGGCTTCGAAATCCTGGCCGGCTGGTGCAGTCTGCGATCATGGTTGAGCCTTCCAAAGTCCTTTACGCCAGCGAGCCTGCCCTCGACGTCGCCGAATTCCGCCGTGTGCTGATCGAATCCGGCCTCGGTGAAACACGGCCCGTGGACGACGAAGCGCGCCTTAAGACAATGCTCGGCAATGCCAATCTGGTGCTGACAGCGCGGCTCGACATCGAGGGCAAGCCGCTGATCGGCGTCGCGCGCGGCATCACCGATTTTTCCTGGGTCTGCTACATCTCCGAACTCGCCGTATCCGCTTCGGCACAGGGTCTCGGCGTCGGCAAGGGCCTGATGGACGAAGCACAGCGCCACCTTGGCCCTTCCGTCGCCATCAGCCTGATCTCGATGCCCGACGCCGTCGGCTTCTACGAGCGCATCGGCATGACGCGCATGAGCGACGCCTTCTGGTTCTCCCGCAAACGCTGACCTGAACCGCCACCGATATCGGAGCCGACTCCTGCCTGGAACCGGCGAGCCAGATCGACCCCCACTCCGTCGAGCTTCGCTCGACACCTCTGCCCCGATCGACCGGGGAGAGGAACCGTGCGAGGTCGCCGACCCTGGCTCCCTTCCTCTCCCTCCGGAGGGGGGAGAGGTGGCGCTGCGAAGCAGCGACGGAGTGGGGGAAGGCGCTGCTCAAAAGCGAAGCCACCTCAAGACAGGCACAATCCGGCAAGCAAGAAAACTTAGGCAAGCAGTCATCAGGCGGCAGAATATTTTTGCCACCGCTTGACATGCAACCAAATGGTTGCATATTAGAGCCATGAGCATGGATGCCGTCTTTCGCGCTTTGGCCGACCCGACCCGCCGGCAATTGCTGGACAGTCTCCATGCCCGGAACGGGCAGACGCTGAACGCGCTCTGCGAGCACATGGAGATGACGCGCCAGGCGGTGACCAAGCACCTGGCGATCCTCGAGGAGGCCAACCTCGTCACCACCATGCGCCGCGGCCGCGAGAAGGAGCACTACCTCAACCCCGTTCCGATCAACGAGATCGCCGAGCGCTGGATCGGCAAGTTCGAGCGGGGGCGGCTTGCTGCCCTCAGCCACCTGAAGCAACGCCTTGAAAGGGAAGAGCCGTGAGCGAGAACAGCTTTGTTTATGTCACCTATATCCGCACGACGCCTGAAAAACTTTGGCAGGCGCTGACCGATCCGGAATTCAACCGGCAGTTCTTCCTCTGCTCCTATCAGGAGAGCGACTGGAAGGTCGGCTCGAGCTGGAAACTGATCTTCCCCGACGGGCGCGTCGCCGACTCGGGCGAGATTCTCGAGGTCGACCCGCCAAAACGCCTGGTCATCAAATGGCGCAACGAATGGATGCCCGAGGTCAAGGAGGACGGCTACACCCGCTGCACCTTCACCGTAGAGCCCGACGGCGAGTTGATGAAGCTCGCCGTCATCCACGAGGCCGACGGCCCGCACAGGCTGATCCCGAACGTCTCCAAGGGCTGGCCGCTGGTTCTGGCGAGCCTCAAGAGCCTGCTTGAAACCGGCAAGGGTTTCGAGCGCCCGCCGTCAAAGGGGTGAACGTTCGTTTCGGATACGAGACAATCCTTGGTGGGATTGAATCTGATGCTTCACTTGTCGTTACCGCAAGCCATGGCGAATGCAGACACGGTCATGGCCTCGGCCGAGCTTTGCGCCTCACCGGGCGAGGTTATCGCGGCGCTGGTCACCAGTGAAGTCGAGCGCTGGTGGGGTTCGCCCGAAACCTACCGCATGACCGACTGGTCCGCCGATCTGCGCGTCGGCGGCGGTTGGAACGTCACGGTGCAGGCCGCCGACGGCAGACACCTCCCCGCCGGCGGAAAATTCCTCGAAATCGAGATGCCGCGCCGCATCGTGCAGACGCGGCGCTACGATTGGGACCATCCGGCGCTGGGGCATCACGAGACGACGGTGGCCTATCTGCTTGAGCCGATCGGCGGCGGCACGCGGCTCACCGTCTGCCATGGCGGCTTCGCGGGTTTCCCGGATGCGGCGGCCGAACATGCCGAAGGCTGGGCGCGGGTGCTTGGATGGCTGCAGGGCTATTTTGCCGGCGCGGCCGCCCCTTCGCCCCTTGTGCCCCTTGTGGGGGAAGGGAGCGCTGACGCTAGATCACATTCAATTCCCTGAACGCCCTTCCCTCCGCCACCCGTTCATATCCAAACGCCCTGCAGTCCACCGTCCTGTACCCGCCATGCACGATCAACTCGGCGAGCGACTTGCCGACCGCCGGCGCCTGCTGCAGGCCGTGGCCGGAGAAACCGTTGGCGAAGAGGAAGTTCTCGACCTCCGGATGCGGCCCTATCACCGCGTTCTGGTCGAGCGTGTTGTAGTCGTAATGCCCGACCCAGGCGCGCGTCGGCTTGATCGCTTCGAAAGCCGGGATGCGGGCGGCTAAGGTCGGCCAGATCACCTCTTCGAACAGCGGCCAGTTGACGTCGAAGTCCTTCGGGTCGGGCGCGACATCGCCCTCCTCCGGCTCGGCGCCGCCGGTGAGGTAGACGGAGCCTTCCGGCCGCACATAGATGCCCGACGGATCGACCAGCAGCGGCATGTCGGCATATTTCTCGCGCGCCTCGAAGACGAAAACGTTGCGCTTGCGCGGCTCGACCGGCAGCGCAAGCCCGGCAAAACCCGCCACCTTGCCGGCATTCGGCCCGGCGGCGTTGACGACAATGCCCGCTTCCAGCGTCTCGCCATTGTCGAGGCTTACACTGGTGACGCGATTGCCCTCGCGCGAAATGCCGGTGGCGGAAGCCGCGATGAAATCGATCTTCTTGTCGCGCAGCGCCTTGCGGAACAGCGCCAGCAGCGCATGCGCGTCGAACCAGCCCTCGCCGCTGCGGCCAAAGGCGCCGGCGGTGATGCCTTCGACCGACAGCCACGGGAAGCGGCGCGCCAGCTGCCCGGGGTCCTCGAGCAGGATATCGGCGCCCTCGGCGACCTGCGTCTCGTGATTGGCCTTGAGGATCGGTAGGCCGGCCTCGCCGGCGAGGATGAGGTAGCCGCCCTCGCGAAAGCCGATATCGGCGTCGGCGCCGAAAATCTCCTTCAGCCGCCGGAACAGTTTCAGCGTGAACTGCGACAGGCGGATGTTTTCCGGGATGGAGAATTGCTGACGGATCGAGGCGAGCGACAAGGTCGTCGCCGCGTGCGGAAACTGCGGATCGCGCTCGATCAGCGCGATCGAGCCGGTAAAGCCCTCATCGCGCAGGTAGTAGGCGACCGAGGACCCGACGATGGCTCCGCCGATGATGACGATGTCGTAGCGCATTTTTTCTCCGATCATTCGGTCGCGTCTTCACGCAACCGGCAAGTCGATCTCGAAGCGCGTGCCGCGCTCGGAGTCAACCAGCCTGATCGTGCCATCATGCGCTTTCAGGAGGGCCAGTACGATGCCGAGCCCCATGCCGGTGCCGCCGGACTCGCGCCGCGTGGTGAAGAACGGCTCGAAGATCCTGGCGCGGTTGGCGGCCGAGATGCCGTCGCCGTCGTCGCCGATCTGGACCGACACGCGCTCGCCATCGGCTGAGGCATGGATCGCCGCCTGTCGGGCGCCATGCCTCGCCGAGTTGTCGATGAGGCTGGCGAGCACGATGCCGAGATTCTCGGCCGAGATGCCGAGCCTGATGTCGCCGCCGCCTTCAAGCCGCGCTTCCAGCCTGGTGTCGATCGGCAACGATGCCAGGGCCGCATGAAGCGTCGTGCTGTCACCGCTCGGTTCCAGGTTCTCGGCGCGCGCCAGGTCGAGCAGCCGGCGCACCAGGAGATTGAGCCGCCCGGCGTCGGTGACGATGTTGTTGGAGAAGCGCCGCCGCTCGGCCTCGTCCATCGCGCCGCCGGAATCCCTGAGCAGCTCCGCCGCGCCCTGGATCGCCGTCAGCGGCGATTTCAATTCATGCGAGACATGGGTGGCGAAGGTCTGGATGCTGTCGGAGCGCGCCTGCAGCTTTTGCGCCATGTCGAGGAAGGCCGCGGACAGCGCCGCCATCTCGCGCGTGCCGTGATGGTCGAGCGGCCTGATTGCGTCGCGGTCGCCGGCGGCGATGCGCTTCGTGCGGTCGATCAGCGCGTAGATCGGCCGGCTGACGGTGCGGATGAACACCAGCGCGATCAAAAGTGTGCCGCCGAGGATGGCGATGGCCGCCAACGTCACCTTGCCGCGCTCGCCATAGAGGTGCTTGACGATGTTGTTCGGCGTTCGCGACAGGTACACGACGCCGGCGACCCGGCCGTCGAGCTCGACCGGCATGGCGACGAAGACGCGCACCTTGGTGCCGCGGCTGACCGAATAGAGCGGCGGGGTCGGCTGGTCGGGGATGCGCAGCCTGAGCTCGCTGGCATAGGTGCCGGAAAGCGCGGTCCGCACCTCTTCGATCTGGCCGAGCGACTGGCCGACCTCGTCGCCACCGGCGATCACCACGCCGCGTGGATCGAGCAGCCGGAAGCCGGCGAGCGTCGTTTTCTGCGTCTCGTCGAGAATGCCGTCGAGCCGCGCGCCTATTGCCGCGAAGGCGGGATCGGGCGTGGCGGGAAGCGCCGCCGGCCGCGACGGCATGACATCGTCCGAGGCAAGGTCGAGGCGCGGCTCGATCGGATCATAGGGATAGTTGTTGTCCCTTGCCGGATCGGCCGAGACCGGCGCCCCCAGTCTTTCCGGGGCGATGCCGGCCGCGCGCACCTCGCTGGCATAGACGGCGGCGACGACCGCCCCTTGCGCGATCAGCTCGCCCTCGGTCTGGCGGATCAGCTGGTTCTCATAAAGCCGAAAGAAGAACAGCCCAACCAGCGGCAACGCCATGACCAGGATCAAGATGACGACGACGACGGTGGCGAGCCGCGGCCGCCACCTTTCCTTGCTCAACCACCGCATCGGCCGAGCCGGAAGCCGACGCCATGCACCGTCGCGATCGCATCGATGCAGCCGACCGCGGCCAGCTTGGCCCGCACGTTGCGGATGTGGCTGTCGACCGTGCGTTCCGAGACATGAATGTTGGAGGCATAGGCATTGGCCATCACCGCGTCGCGGCCAAGCACGTGCTGCGGACGGGCGAGGAAGCCTTTCAGGATCGCGAACTCGATCGCCGTCAAGGTGAGCGGCTTGCCGCCGAAACTTGCTTCATGGCTTGCCGGGACGAGCATGAGCTTGCCATGCGTGAATTCACGATCGTCCGCCTCTTCCTCCGCGGCGGCCGGCCGCGCGCGCCGCAGGATGACATTGACGCGGGCGACCAGCTCGCGCGGGCTGAACGGCTTGGTCACATAGTCGTCGCCGCCCATCTCCAGACCCAGAATGCGGTCGATCTCTTCATCCCGCGCGGACAGGAACAGCACCGGCACGTCGGATTTTTGCCTGAGCCTGCGGCAGACCTCGAGCCCGTCCATCTCCGGCATGCCGATGTCGAGCACGATGAGGTCGGGCGCGCGGCGCTCGACCGCCTGGAGTGCTGCGGCGCCGTCGGCGACGGCGGCCGTCTTCATGCCGGCCTTTTCCAGCGCGAAGCAGATGATCTCGCGGATATGCGGGTCGTCGTCGGCGACGAGGATATTGTGTGGCATCGATCAATGGCCCGGTGCGGACGGTTGCACAGATGGAGGAAGCACGAGCGGGCCTCTGTTGTCGAGAACCCGTACCAGCCGCCAGTCGCGAAAGCTCCAGGCGCGCCATTTCTTTTGTTCGGCGAGATAATTGTCGATCATCACCTGGTCGGCCAGATAAGTGGTCGGCATTCCGATCTTGTGTGTGTGGTAGCGGTCCAGCGCCGGCATGGCGACAGCGCCGAGCGAATGCAGATACGGCGTGTCGAGCGGAGTGCCGGATCCGGTCATTTCCAGGGAATGGTCGACATTGAAGTTGGCGATCGTTGCTGCGAAGTTGACGAAGCAGCAGGCATAAAGCGTCGCCGATAGTGTCACAAGATTGGCGGAAAGCAGCCATTCGCCGGATTTTTGAAGCGCGATGCGGGCGACGATGAGGGCCAGCCCCGCCGCCACCAGTCCCATCCAGATGAAGGCGGCGATGCGCAGATAGGTGAGCGCATAGACGTCGATATAGAGATCGAGCCGCAGCATCGAGGAGATCACCAGCGCGATGTTCTGCGCCACCCAGAGATAGACCAGCCCGCGGATCAGCGGATCCCGGGACGTCTCGCTGCCCGAGCGCAGCGCCGCCAGCACGAAGCCGGCGGCGAGCAGCGCGGTGGCGACCAGCGGATAGGCGCCGCGATGCGCATAGGCGGCATAGGTCATCCCGTTGGGCAGGGCGACTCCGCCCCAGAGATAGGTGGCGTCGAGCGCGCTCTGCACCGCGAACAAGCCATTGAAGACAATCAGCGCGCGCAGGATGGCCGCCTTGCCGAAGAGGATGTCCTCGGCCTTCGCCGGTCTCGCTGCAGGCGTAACAGGCAAAACGCGCCTGACACGGAAAGCGAAGCGCGGCAGGCGCGGCCGCAGGAACGCCCAGACGCCGGCAAGCACGATCAGCCAGAAGATCAGCCGCGCGAACTCGATTTTTTCGAAGAGCGCGTAGAGGTCGATCAACGACAGCCAGTGCTCGATGATCGGATTGGCGGTGCCGAACAGCGCCAGGAAGACGACGCCAAGCGTCAAGGGCATGATCCAGACGACAATCGCCGTAAGCTGAAGCCGCCGCTGGCCGAGTTCCCGCGCTGCCTTGCGCCAGCGGAAGAAGTCGCGGGCGAAGCGGAAGGGCGCTGCGATCAGGAACAGGCTGAGCTGGCGGGCTATTCGGGCAGGTTCGCCGCGCAGCCGCCCGGCCAACGACAGCGCGAAGACCGCAAGTGCCGCGACTGCGACCAGCAGCGAAAGCGGGCTGACATTTTCGACCAGCGGCAGCAGCGCGGCGAACAGCGCGGCCGGCTTCAGCCAGACCCGGCCGTCGCTGAGCGCCGCCGGATGCATGGCGACGACCGTGGCGGCGAGCACGGTCGCGAAGATGAAGACGGTGATCCCGACCGGCTGGCCGTAGAAAAGAAAATCGGCCAGCGCCACCAGCAGCGCGGCGGCGCCGACGCGGCGGCAGTAGCTCGGGACAGGCGATGTCGTGCTCGCCGGCGCCGTCACGGTCATCGTCGTCATCGCTGGGCTTTCCTGGCTGTGTTAGCGCCGCCGCATGCCGGCCGCGATCTGAACGGAAGCACCGTCGCCGTCACGCGCCGCCTTTGCGGCTCGACGAGCCACCAGCCTTCGTCGCGGAGCCGGCGCGGCAGGAACCAGCGGGATGTGTGAGGTGTTCGCATGCCGCCGGTTTCGCCGACGGACACGGTGAACGCGCGGCGGATTGGAGGAGGTTTTCCGCACAGATTTGCAGATTTGGTGCAAGACAGCCTGGCGCCGGCGCCCGAGACGCTCGAGTACGGCATCGCATATGGCGGTGCCAGCCCCTGGGATGCCGTCAAAGGCGATAGAGAGGGTTCTTGCGCGTGAAGCTGCGATCTATCCTTCGTCATTCTAGGGCGGAGCAAGGAGCGAAGCGACGCGCGCAGACCCTAGAATCCATGCCGTGACATTAGCCGTAGAATGCTGCCGTCCAGAATAGCCGTTGGCGATGGCGCCAGGTAAGATCGAAGCATGACAGGCTACGTCTACATGACCGCAAGCCAGAAAGGCGGCACGATCTATATTGGTGTCACCAACGACCTTGCTCGCCGGATGCCCGAGCAGGACGGGTTGGCAGGACAGCGTGCGCCTCCGCCCTGCCGGGCATCTCACCCTTGCGGCCCCTCAAGGAGAAGATTACTCCCCGCCTTGCCTCATCCGCCATCACCCTGCATAGATCGGCCATGGCTCAGGAACCCTGCCGCCCGCGCCGCTCGGTGCTTTACATTCCCGCCTCGAACGACAAGGCGCTCGCCAAGATCGGCGCCTTGGCCTGCGACGCCGTCATCATCGATCTCGAGGACGCCGTCCTGCCCGCCGACAAGAAGGCGGCGCGCGACAAGATTGCCCGCATTCTCGCCGGGCGCGAAAAACGCTGCGAGATGGTGGTGCGCATCAACCCGCTCGCCGGCGAATGGGGCGCCGACGACCTGTTGGCCGTGGCCAAGGCCGAGCCCGACGGCATTCTCCTGCCCAAGATCGGCACGCCGCGCGACATCCTCGAGGCGGGCGACCTGCTCGACGACAATTTCGC
This sequence comes from Mesorhizobium sp. B3-1-7, assembly GCF_006439385.1. Classification (NCBI taxonomy): domain Bacteria; kingdom Pseudomonadati; phylum Pseudomonadota; class Alphaproteobacteria; order Hyphomicrobiales; family Phyllobacteriaceae; genus Mesorhizobium; species Mesorhizobium sp. B3-1-7. Next base: position 137,774 of record NZ_VFTL01000008.1, on the reverse strand, counting down.
CCCGGACAGCGTGAAACTATGGGCGATGGTCGAGACGCCCAAGGCGCTGCTCAACATCGGCGCCATCGCCGAGCTTGGCCGCGATCCAGCGTCGCGCCTCGCTTGTTTCGTTGCCGGAACGAATGATCTGGTGAAGGCGACCGGCATCCTGGCGACGCCCGACCGGCGCTATATGATGCCTTGGCTGATGCAACTGGTGCTCGCCGCGCGGGCCGGCGGCCTCGACGTGATCGACGGCGTCGCCAATGATTTTCGCGACCTCGACGCCCTGGCGCGCGAATGCGCCGACGGCGCGGCCATGGGTTTCGACGGCAAGTCGCTGATCCATCCCGCCCAGATCGAACCGGCGAACCATGCCTTTTCGCCGTCGCCCGAGGCGCTGGCCAGGGCGCGTGCGATCAGGGATGCGTTCGCGCGGCCCGAAAATGCCGGCAGGGGCGTGATCGCGATGGACGGCCGCATGGTCGAGCGGCTGCATCTGGCGGAAGCCGAGAAACTTCTGGCGAAGGCGATAATCATCGGCGCATGATGCGCCGATATTCAAGACAGGCTCGAAAATGAAACTCTACCGCTTTCTGTCCGGCCCGGACGATTCAACCTTCTGCCACAAGGTGACGGCGGCGCTGAACAAGGGCTGGCACCTGTTCGGCTCGCCGACCTACGCCTATGACAAGAAGACCAAGTCGATGCGCTGCGGCCAGGCCGTGGTGAAGGATGTCGAAGGCCAGGACTACGGCCCGGACACCAAGCTCAGCGACTGGTAGAAAGGGCGGCAGCCCCCAACTTCGTCATTCTAGGGCGGAGCAGGAGCGAAGCTCCGTCGCGAAGACCCTGGAATCCATGCCGTTACCTGAGCCGAAAGGCGCAGCGGATCAGAATATAGGGGACGTTTGCGGGTGTCGGGCGGCAAGCGTTCCGTTCTGCACCGCGGGTTTGGTGTTGATGGAACGGCATGGATCCTAGGGTCTGCGCGCGTCGCTTCGCTCCTTGCTTCGCCCTAGGATGACGAAGTGCGCGCTCAGCCCGCCGCCGCCTGCTCGGCCGCCTCCTCGATGCGCTCCATGTCGTCGTCCGACAGGCCGAAATGGTGACCGATCTCGTGGATCAGCACGTGGGTGACGATGTCGCCCATCGTCTCTTCGTTCTCGGCCCAGTAGTCGAGTATGGCGCGGCGGTAGAGCGTGATGCGGTTCGGACCTTCGCCGGTCTGCGGGTTCCAGCGCTCGGCGATGCCGCGTCCCTCGAACAGGCCGAGCAGGTCGAAGGGCGTCTCCAGCGACAGATCGTCCATGATCTCGTCGGTCGGGAAATCGGCGATCTGGATGATGATCTCGCCGGTGAGCTTGCGGAATTCGTCCGGCAGATGGGCATAGGTCTCCAGCGCCAGAAGCTCCATCTCGTCCATCGACGGGGAGAGCTGGTCGTGCCAGGTGCGTGTCTTGTAGATGCGGGCCATGAAATTTCCTTTGATCCCGGCATATAGGCTTTCGCGCCGATAGAGGCAAATGAGCCGGCTGGGCGTTCGCTTTCAGGGTAAAGGGCGAAGGAATAAATTCTCAATTATATACTTGACAAAGCAGGCGCCCCTTGGGATAAATGAATCCAAGGAGTTAGCCAAATGCGCCTCGATAGCCCGATCTTCCAAGATACCGAAGCCGCCCGCGAGCATCTTGAGGCTCAGCGCTGGCCGGAAGGTCCGAACTGCCCGCATTGTGGCAACGCTCGCCCGGATCGCATCAAGAAGATGGAAGGCAAGGCTCACCGTCCCGGCCTGTACAACTGCATGGAATGCCGCGAACAGTTCACCGTTACTGTCGGAACTGTTTTTGAGCGCTCTAAGATCGCTTTGAATAAGTGGCTCCTGGCGACGTTCCTCATGGCTTCGTCCAAAAAGGGCATGAGCGCTCACCAGCTGCACCGTATGCTTGGCGTCACCTACAAGACCGCTTGGTTCATGGCGCACCGCATCCGCGAAGCGATGGCAGAAGACGTTAAGTCGTCCGGTCCGCTTGGTGGCGAAGGCAAGACCGTCGAAGCCGACGAAACCTATTTCGGCCGCCGCGAAGACGGCTATGTTTCGCCGCACCGCAAGGGCCTGCCCTACCTCAAGCGCAAGAAGCCGATGAAAAACGCTGTCGTCGGTCTGGTCGAGCGCGGCGGCAAGGCCCGTATGTTCCATGTCCAGCACGCCAATAAGGCGGAAGTCCGCGAAGTGCTGGTCCGCAACGCCGACCGCAAATCCACGCTTTACACCGACGAAAGCAACCTCTATCCGGTCACCGGGCTTGAGTTCGCCAATCATGACACGGTGAAGCATTCAGCCAAGGAATATGCTCGCGGCGATGTCCACACCAATACCATCGAAAGCGTATTCTCAGTCTTCAAGCGCGGCATGGTCGGCACGTACCAGCATTGCGGCGAGGCTCATTTGCATCGCTACCTTGCCGAATTCGATTTCCGCTACAACCGTCGCCCGCCTTGAATGTTTCGGATACGGAACGCCACGACCAATTGCTAGCCATGATCGAAGGCAAGCGCCTCACCTATCGGCGGATTGGTGAAGCCCAGAACGCTTAAGCAGAAGGCACGAAGGCTTATCTTTTTGAGGAAAAGGAGGGCGAAGCCTTAACGACTTTCGCCTTTCTCTTTTCCGCCTGACTCTGCTTACTCTTGTCGCTATCGTGCGGCGCTGGTGGCGTCTTCAGCATCCGCTTAAGCGTTTCGTTGAACTTGGCTTCATCAGTTTGCTTTTGGTCTGGTGCGTTCATGATACCGAAATCCGTTCATCAAGCGGCTCAACGGCTACACTCAGCTCAAGACGCCCTCGCCGCATTTGACGCGGCCGACACAGCGTCCGATGTTGAAGCCGCTCGCCGCCATTGGTGGAGCTTTCTCGTCGGCGTATCTGGAGCTTATTCGAAACTGGAACAGGGGGCAAAGTGCTGCGGGCGGTGTACCGCATGGTTTGGTCGCGTAAAACATCTGCGAAGGACAGACCCATTGTTATCCTACCTTCACCACGCGCGCGACTCCGATACACATGGATTGGCAGACGTGACTGCTAGCGTACCGCAAGGTTTTTCGATCAAGACTAGCGGCGCATTTGGGATGGGTGAGTCTGGCATTGATTTCAAATTCAAGAACCAAGACGACGCCGAGCCAAGGGCTGTTAAGATCAAAGTCAATGACGGGCAAGGGCCAGAGCGAGATGTAATCTCTCGGGTTTTGCAGCAGTCAATCGACCATCGACTGAGACTGGTAAGGGTCACAGATGATCGGTTCAGTGACAGCTTCAATCCTCCCACCAAGCACTTGCAGATGGACCTCGACGACACATCTCCCGGAGCGGTGGGAAACCTAGCTGTCGCCTACATGCGCAAACTCATGGAAGAGGCTGAGTCTATGCCTTGCGACGCGCAAGGCGCTCCTCCGTGACCATCGCCACGTAAACGGCGCGAGCTATATCTGCTAGCTCGCGTGCCTCACCATATTTAAGCTCATAAACCGCCGCCTCGATCATCTCTGGCGTGATTTCAATGGGCTCGATTTCCTCAGTCTTTTCAGTGCCGGCCTGTCGGCCCGGATCATAGGACATATTCCCATACTTTCTCAAGTATATAATTGGGAATAAATTCCTTATGACTCCGCTTGACTCTTCCGGCACCCTCTGGAATCTATAGGAACATAACAGGAACAATTGCTGTCGGAAGTGAATGTCATGGCGATGAGCGCCGTGGCGCGGGACACTGTTTTTGCCCTGCGCCGCCAGATCGCGAAGATCGAGGGAACGCTGCCCGAGCGCCTGCAGGCGCCGACGGCCGGTGGTATCGTGGATGCCACTCGATCGGACAGGACGATCGTCCGGCGTGGCCTCGCCGTGGCTTCGGCGGACGCCTTCCTGCATACCGGCATCGGTCGCCTCGACGCCGCCCTCGGCGGCGGCCTGCCCAAGGCGGCGCTCAGCGAAATCCATGGCCTGGAGACCCGCGATGCCGGCGCCGTTGCCGGCTTCGCGCTGTCGCTCGTAAGCCTGGTCCTCAGAGAGAAGCAGGGCCTGCCGATCCTCTGGGTCGGGACGGCGGAAATCTTCCATGAGGCCGGCTTTCCCTATGCCAGGGGCCTTCACGCCCTGTTCGGCATCGAGCCGGAGCAATTGCTGTTTTCCGAGGCGCCAAAACTGCTCGATGCGCTGTGGATCGCCGAGGAGGCCGCCCGCATGACGGCCTTTGCCGCGGTCATCCTCGAGATCCGCGGCAGTCCGCAGCGGCTCGACCTCACCGCCACGCGCCGGCTGCACGCCCGCGCCCAGAATGCCGGCCGGCCGCTGCTTTTGCTGCGCCAGGCCGGCGAGGCCGACCCCACCGCCGCCCCGGTGCGCCTCATCGTCTCGGCGGCGGCGGCGGCAAGCCGCGAAACCGTCGCTGGGCCGCTCGCCGGCTCGATCGGCCGCCCCGCCTTCAAACTCGATATCGGCAAGAGCCGCACGGCCCTGCCCGGACAATTCACACTGGAGTGGAACCCAAATGAGCACGCTTTTGCAGAAAGAACAGAGAATTCTGTCGCTGTGGTTCCCGCATCTGGCCGCGGAGCGGATCCTGCGCCAGCGCCTGGGGCGGTCCTGGCGTTCCCGGCCCCCGCATCACCTGCCGTCACCTCACCCGCCGCTTGTGATCAGCCATCGCGACAACAACACCCAGCGCATCGCGGCCCTCGACGAGCGGGCTGAGGCGCTCAGATTGAAGCGCGGCATGGGCATCGCCGATGCGCGCGCCATGCATCCCTCGATCGATGTGGTCGAGGCCGATGCGGAAGCCGACCGCCGGCTGCTCGAAGGCCTTGCCGACTGGTGCGACCGCTACACGCCGCTGGTGGCGATCGACGGCGAGGACGGGCTGTTCCTCGACGTCACCGGCTGCACGCATTTGTTCGGCGGCGAGCGCGCCATGCAGGACGAGATCCTCACCCGCTTCTTCCAGCAGGGCTTCGATGTCCGCGCCGGGCTGGCTTCGACGCCGGGCGCCGCCTGGGCGGCGGCGCGCTTCCATGGCGACCGCATCATCGCCGGCGGCGAGGAGGAGGCGCTCCTGGCGTCATTGCCACTGTCGGCGCTGCGCATCACGCCGGAAACCCGCGTCGGCCTGGAAAGTGTGGGCCTGCGCACCGCCGGCGCGGTGATGGCCGCGCCCCGCGCGCCGCTCGCCCGCCGCTTCGGCGCCACCTTGCTTCTGCGCCTCGACCAGGCGCTCGGCCGCCTCGACGAGGCCGTGTCGCCGCGCCTTCCCGTCGCGCCGCTCTCGGTCGAGCGCCACCTTGCCGAGCCGGTCGTGCTCACCGACGACATCGAGCGGCTGGTGAGCCGGCTGGCGATCGCCTTGAAGACCGACCTCGAACGCCGCGGCGAGGGCGCGCGCACGCTGGCGCTGCTTCTCTTCCGCGTCGACGGCGCCGTCAGCCGCATCGCCGTCGGCACCTCGCGCCCGATGCGCGAGCCGCGGCTGATCCAAAGACTGTTCCATGAGCGGCTCACCGCGCTGGAGCAGACCATCGACGCCGGCTTCGGCTTCGACCTCGTGCGGTTGTCCGTGCTGTCGGTCGCGGCCTTCGACTTGGCTCAGGGCGACCTCACCGGCAAGACGAACGACGATGACGCCGACATCGCGCTCTTCGCCGACCGCGTCCGCGCCCGTCTCGGCGAGACCGCCATGCTGAAGCCGGTGGCCGTCGAAAGCCATCTGCCGGAACGCGCTGTCAAAACCGTGCCTTTCGCCGAAGCGCCGCAAAGACGCGCTCCGGCCGGCCGGGCAGCACCCCCCCGAACGGCGCCGCCGATGACCGTCTATCCGCCGGAGCGGCCGGTGCGCCTGTTCCGCTCGCCCGAGCCGATCGAGGTGCCGGCGACCGAGATACCGGAAGGTCCGCCGATGAATTTCCGCTGGCGGCGCGCGCTCTACCGCGTCGCCCGCGCCGAGGGGCCGGAGCGCATCGCCGCCGAATGGTGGCGGCAATTGCCCGGTGAGGAGGAGGCGCCGACCCGCGATTATTACCGCATCGAGGACAGCGAGGGACGCCGCTACTGGCTCTACCGCCAGGGCCTCTACAGCAGCGCCGCGCAGGCCGCGCCGCCGCGCTGGTTCATGCATGGGGTGTTCGCATGAACGCGCTGACCGTCATCCCCTATGCCGAGTTCGGCATAAGTTCGAATTTCTCCTTCCTGCGCGGCGCTTCGAAACCCGAGGAACTGGTGGTGACCGCGAAGTTCTACGGTTTTGCCTCGATCGGCCTTGCCGACAGGAACACGGTCGCCGGCGTCGTGCGCGCCTGGCAGCAGGCCAGGGTGGAGAAGATGGCCTATCACCCCGGCTGCCGCCTGGTTTTCGGTGACGGCACGCCGGATATCCTCGCCTATCCCCGCGACCGTCAGGGCTGGGGCCATCTCTGCCGCATGCTGACCCAGGCCAATCTGCGCGACGAGAACGAGAAGGGCGCGACGCTGCTGGAGCTCGGCGACCTGCTCGAATGGGGCGATCGGATGTCGCTGGCGGTCCTGCCCGGCCTGTCGGCAGGCACCGAGGACGGCTTGTCGTTTATTAGCCGGCTTAAGGATCGTTTCGGCGCGGCGCTTCGGCTGGCCGTGGCACCGGATTATGCCGGCAACGATCGCTTCCGCATCGAGCAGGCGGCGTCGATGGCCGAACACGCCCGCGTCCCGCTGATGGCGACCAACGACGTGCTCTATCACGCCGCCGACCGCCGACCGCTGCAGGACGTGCTCACCGCGATCCGCCTCAACACCCCGGTTTCCGAGGTCGGGCTCGAGCTGACCGCCAATGCCGAGCGCCACCTGAAGCCGCCGCTGGAGATGGCGCGGCTTTTCCGCCGCCACCCGCAGGCGCTGGCGGAGACGCTGCGCTTCGCCGACGAGCTCACCTTCTCGCTCAGCGACCTCGAATACAATTATCCGGACGAGCCGACCGAATCCGGGCTCGGACCGCAGGCCGAGCTCGAACGCCTGGCGCGGGAAGGGGCGGTCAGGCGCTATCCGGCCGGCGTTCCCGATTATGTGCTGAAACGCATCGACAGTGAACTCGCTTTGATCGAGCGCCTGAACTATGCGCGCTATTTCCTCACCGTCCACGACATCGTCAAATTCGCCCGCAGCCAGGACATCCTTTGTCAGGGCCGCGGCTCGGCCGCCAATTCGATCATCTGCTTCTGCATCGGCATCACCGAGGTCGGCCCGGAACGCATCGACACCTTGTTCGAGCGCTTCATCTCGGAAGAGCGCAACGAGCCGCCAGACATCGACGTCGATTTCGAGCATGAGCGGCGTGAAGAGGTCATTCAGTACATCTATACGAAATACAGCACCAAGCGCACCGCCTTGGCCGCCGCCGTCATCAGCTATCGCGGCCGCTCCGCCTTGCGCGAGGTGGCCAAGGCCATGGGCCTGTCGGAAGATGTCCGCAGCGCGCTGTCCAGCACCATCTGGGGCTGGTCGACCTCCGAGCTCGGCGAAAAAGAAGCCAATGCCGGCGGCCTCGACCGCACCGATCCGCTGTCCAGACAGGTGCTTGAGCGCGCCAACGAGATCATGGGCTTCCCCCGCCATCTTTCCCAGCATGTCGGCGGCTTCGTCATCACCCGCGACCGGCTCGACGAGGTCGTGCCCATCGTCAAGACGGCGATGGAGGAGCGAAAGATGGTCGAGTGGGACAAGGACGATCTCGACGCGGTGAAGATCCTCAAGGTCGACGTGCTGGCGCTCGGCATGCTGACCTGCCTGAAGCGCGCTCTGACCTTGCTCACGCAGCATTATCCGCAGGCGCGGGACGATTACGGCCGGCCCTACAGCTTGGACTCTATCCCGCCGGAGAACCAGCGCGTCTACGACATGATCTGCCGGGCCGACACTCTTGGCGTCTTCCAGATCGAATCCCGCGCTCAGATGTCGATGCTGCCGCGGCTTAAGCCCCGCGAATTCTATGATCTCGTCATCGAGGTGGCGATCGTGCGGCCCGGGCCGATCCAGGGCGACATGGTGCATCCTTATCTGCGTAGACGACAGGGCAAGGAGAAGGCCGAATACCCCAAGCCTGAGTTGGAAGAGATCCTTGGCAAGACGCTCGGTGTGCCTTTGTTTCAGGAGCAGGCGATGAAGATCGCCATTGTCGCCGGCGGCTTCCGGCCGGGCGAAGCCGACGAACTGCGCCGCGCCATGGCGACCTTCAAGCGAACCGGCACGATCGGCAACTATGAAACGCGGATGGTCGAAGGGATGGTCGAGAAAGGCTATCCCAGGGAGTTCGCCGAACGCTGCTTCAAGCAGATCGAAGGTTTCGGCGAATACGGCTTTCCCGAAAGCCACGCCGCGTCCTTCGCGCTGCTCGTCTATGCCTCCTGCTGGTTCAAGACCTTCTTTCCCGATGTGTTCTGCGCCGCCATCCTCAACGCGCAACCGATGGGCTTCTACCAGCCGGCGCAGCTCGTGCGCGACGCGCGCGACCATGGCGTCGAGGTGCGCGAGGTCGACATCAACCATTCCGTCTGGGACTGCACGCTGGAGGCCACCGTCTTCAATCCGTCCCGCATCCTCGAGCGCCACGCCTCGATGCGCGGCGTCATCGAGACGGCGCATGCCGTCCGCCTCGGCTTCCGCCAGATCAAGGGCCTGTCCGAAGAGCGCATGGATATAGTCGTTGCCCAGCGCGGCGATGGCTATCGGTCGGTCAGGGATGTCTGGTTGCGCTCGGGCCTCGATGTCGGCGAGATCGAGAAGCTGGCGCAGGCTGATGCGTTCCGCTCGATCGGCCTCGACCGCCGCGCCGCGCTCTGGGAGGTGCGGGCGCTCGACGGCAAGAGCGCAGCCGAGAAACTGCCGCTGTTCGACCGGCCCGCTCTCGGCCTGCGCGAGCTGGAGCCGGAAACGAAACTGCCGAAGATGCCGCTCGGCGAGCATGTCGTGCACGACTACCGCTCGCTCGGCCTGTCGCTGAAGGAGCATCCCGTCGCCTTCCTGCGCGAAAGGCTGGATCGCGCCGGCGTCACCGCCAATTCCCGCCTGCCGTCGGTGCGCGACGGCCGCCGCGTCTCCGTCGCCGGGCTGGTTCTGGTGCGCCAGCGCCCAGGCAAGGGCAATGCGATCTTCCTTACGCTGGAGGACGAAAAATCGATCGCCAACGTCATCATCTGGCCACGCGTCTTCGACCGCTTCCGCTCCGTCGTCATGGGCGCGCGCTTCATCCGCGTCACCGGCAAGCTGCAGCATGAATCGGACGTCATCCACATCGTCGCCGACCGGATCGAGGATCTGACCTCCTGGCTGAGCGTGTTGCTGGAGTCCAACCGCCCGGTCATCGAGCATAATCCCGCCGAACGGCCGGCTGGATCAGAGTCCGCCGCAAGCCGCGGCCTGCCGGTCCGCCAGGATATCGCCACGCTGTCGGGCACGGCACGCCAGGTCATGCCGAAGGGGCGGAATTTTCAGTAGCAGCGATTTCCAGCACAAAAAGGAACGCAGCAGAGGCAAGAAGCGTAATCGCCGCCTGCGCAAGCACACTCATGACGGCCCGCCGAGCCGCGGCGGCCGCGGCGCCAGCATGTCCTCGGCCGAGATCGTGCGCGCCTCCGAAGGCAGCATGATCGGGATACCGTCGCGCACCGGATAGGCGAGCTTCGCCACGCGCGAGACCAGTTCGCTGCGCTCGGGGTCCCAGGTCAGCGGCCCCTTGGTCAGCGGGCAGGCCAGCAGCTCCAGCAGCTTCGGGTCGACCTCGGCCTTCCGTCCGTCACGTCCGTCAGCCATGAACCCATTCCCGTACCGGCAACCTATTGCAGGCTTGACCCAAATTCATCATCCTCGCGCGCCAGCGTTATTTCGGTGATGGCGATCAGCGTCTCGGCGCGCGTCTTCAGGTCCGGCGCTTCCAGCAGCGCCTGTTTCTCGGCCGGTCCATAAGGCGCCATCATCGACAGCGCGTTGACCAGCATGCCGTTTTCGGCGCGGCTTACGCTTTCCCAGTCGGCCTCGAGGTCGTTGGCCTGCAGATAGGCGCGAAACGCCTTGAGCAGCGCCGGCCGGTCGACCTCGGCGCCGGCCGGGTCTTCATCGAGGTCGGCCAAAAACGGCCTGATCTTGCACTGCCGGAACGGCGCCTTTGCCGCGAGCTCCTGCACGATGCGAAACCGGCAGACGCCCTGCAGCGAGATCAGGTAGCGCCCGTCGCCGGTCTCGGCGAGCGAGATGATGCGCCCGGCGCAACCGACGCTGCACAGCTCGGGCTCGCCGTCATCGCGCAATGCGCCGTCAAGGCTGGGCTGGACCATGCCGATCAGCCGCGAGCCGGCCATCGCCAGGTCGATCATCTGCAGGTAACGCGGCTCGAAGACGTTGAGCGGCATGCGGCCGCCCGGCAGAAGCAGCGCCCCGGCAAGCGGGAACACCGGGATTGCCGCCGGCAGATCCTTGGCAAGCCGATAGAGTGCGTTACCGACGCGCACCGCGACCCTCCCAAAGCAACGCCGGCAAGCGCATCAAGCTGCAATCTCCTCTCGCACCGGCAAACGCGCCTCTATCGGCATCCGGCCCCGCCCTTATCTGGCGCTGACGTCCCGCTGCGCAAGCCTGCCGGCCACGACAGCCGGCAAAAAATTCACGGCAATTCGCGAAAAGTGCCTGGCGGTCAGGTTCGGCGACTTCGCCGTGGCCTCCCGTCCGGAATTGCGCAAAACCAAACTTAAAGCGGTTCGGCGATTCTGTGAAACGCCGAACCGCTCTAGGAAAACAGCAGCGACGAGAGCTTGCGGCGTGCCGCGAGCGTCGCCTCGTCGGTCATTCCCCAGGCCTCGAACAGTTTCAACAGCTGCGCCCTGGCGCCGTCGTCGTTCCAGGTCCGGTCGGCCTTGACGATCGCCAGCAGGTTGTCGGCGGCCGCGTTGCGCTCGCCGCGCGCGTTCTGGATCATCGCCAGGTCGAAGCGCGCCTGATGGTCGGCCGGGTCGGCGGCGAGCCGGCGCTCGAACTCGGCCGGATTGCCGAGCGCGGCCGCTTCCGCGGCAAGCGTCATCTTGGCGCGCAGCGCCGCCAGCGCCGGCGCGTCCTTCTTGTCCTCGGGCGCCCGCGCCAGCACGGCTTCGGCGCCTTCCGCATCCCCGGCATCGAACAGGATCTCGCCCAGGCCCGCGACCGCCTCGATCGTCTCCGGCGCCTGCTCGAGGATCGCATCGTAGATGTCGGCCGCGGTCTGGACGTCGCCGGCCGTACGCGCCTCCGCCGCCGCGGCAAGCGCGTCCGCGATCTGCGGCGCACCGCCGCCCTTGCCGCCGACCTTCTGGATGAACTGGGCGATCTGGCTTTCCGGAACAGCGCCCATGAAGCCGTCCACGGGCTGGCCGTCCTTGAAGGCGATGACGGCGGGGATAGACTGGATGCCGAGTTGGCCGGCGATCGAGGGATGATCGTCGATGTTCATCTTGACCAGCTTGACCTTGCCGCCGGCGTCCTTCACCGCCTTTTCGAGCTGCGGCGTCAGCTGCTTGCAGGGCCCGCACCATGGCGCCCAGAAGTCGACCAGCACCGGCTGGCGGCGCGATTCCTGGATGACGTCGGCGGCGAAGGTGGCGGTCGTGGTGTCCTTGATCAGGTCGGCCGCCGCCGGCGCGTCGCCGAGCGAAACCTTGGCGCGGTCGCCGCCGCCATATTGCACCGTCTGGGCGTACTGGCCGCCATTGCCGCCGAACGCGCCGCTATACGGATTGTCGTCACTCATATTCTCGCCCTTTCGGTCACGCTCTCGGGCGTCGGCGCCCGGCGCGTCATTGTCGGATTTCAAAAACCGCCTTCCATGTGGCGATCAGCCCCCGAGTTTCAAGGTAACGGGACTTTCAAGGTCATGAGACTTTCAGGATAACAGGATCGTGGCCGGTTGCCTCGACGAATCTGATCAGGTCGGCGGCGGCGATCGAGGTCGTCGCCTCATTGGTCAGCGGGTGGCCGTTGATGACGTCGTGGCTCATCAATGCCTGGTCGAGCACGATCTTCACCTTCCCTTCCGTGTCGTTGATCAGGCCGAAAACGGTGACCGCGCCGGGGATGACGCCGAGCAGTTCCATCAGCATTTCCGGCTTGCCGAAGGACACCCGGCTGGCGGCGCCGATCAGGTGGTGTATCTGTTTCAGGTCGACCACGGCGTCCTCGCCGACGGTGACGAGGAAGTAATTGTCCTTCTTGTCCTTGAGGAACAGGTTCTTGGTGTGGCCGCCGGGGATTTCGCCGCGCAGGCCTTGCGAATCGGCGACCGTGAACAGCGGCGGGTGCCGCACCGTCGTGACGGCAATGCCGAGATCGGCAAGAAAGGCGTTGAGCTCGGCTTCGGTCTTCGGCATCGGTCCTCGCGCAATCAGAAAGGGGTCATGCCGTTTACGGCCAACGGCGCCCTCGGGGCAAGGCCGCCGCAGCGATTCCAGGCAAGGCGAACGGCGGCTTTGCCCGGGGACTCGCAACCGGCCCGATTTTGGCCCCGCTTCGATGCTTTCGAAGCGAACTTCGCCGCGGGAGGAATTCACTCCAAGAAGACCGTCATTTCCCTGTTGCAATCGCCGCGCTCTTCGGCCATATAGGCGCGGCTTGCGGCCCAAGGCCGCGCGAGCGGGTGTAGCTCAGGGGTAGAGCACAACCTTGCCAAGGTTGGGGTCGAGCGTTCGAATCGCTTCACCCGCTCCAATTTCCTCAAGGAAGTTAAGCGCTATGAAAAAGGGCCGGATCGATCCGGCCCTTTTCATTTTTGCCGCTGACATACGCTGTTGGACACTCATGGCTGCCACTTGGCGGAGCCTTTCGCGGATCATTTCGCGATTGCCCCTCGCACCGGAGATACGCTAACAACGGCAAGGCAGGCCTTGGCGGGGCGCTTGTCGCGTAACGCAGGCACGCTTGCCGCAGTATCTGGCCTGAACAGGCTCCATACCCATGACCTTTCCTCTCTCATCAACGGTTACTCGGCGCGCCGCGATTGTCGATCCGGTCACCACGGGGGCGTGCGCTGCGCGGGTGCCGCGTGTACCAGCCTGATTGCTCACAGGCCGATTTGGAGGCCCGCAACGGGCTGGCGGAGGCGCTCTCGCCTCTATTGCAGGGTTTTGTTCGGGCTCCCTCCGGATCCGGGCCTGCCGAAGCGATTTATGGCTTGTTCGCGCGTTTCAAGCGACGTTTCGCCGAGCCGGCGGGGCACTGGGCGCAGAATAACCTTGCGGCGCACCGGACCATGGTCGAGACCATTTTCTATCCTTTCGGCGGCCCGGACCTGCTGTTCCCCCTTCACCTTTTCCCGCAAGCTCGAGAATATATCCTGGTTGGCGCCGAACCATGCGGTCCCTGGCCGCTCGCGGAAAGACCGGACGACTTCGCGTTGGCCGGCATAGTGGACATCTTGCGGCACTATCTCGACTGCTCCTATTTCGTCACCAAGGACCTGCGATCGCAGCTGACGGGCAGCAGCATAGGGGGCGTCCTGCCGCTCCTGATCGCGCAGATCGCCCATGCCGGGCTGCCGCTGCACCGGATCGATCCCGTCGACGGCACGGGGATCCATATCCTGTTCGGTGACCGGGCGGCGCCAATCCGCCTCACCTATTTCCAGCAGGACCTTCGCGACGAACACTGGGCGCGCGAGAGCCCGCTCAGCCGTCACCTCGGGGCCACGCGCCGCTTGGCGACCTTTGTCAAGAGCGCGAGCTATCTCCTGCACGAACCGCCCTTCGAGCGGCTTCGCGGTCTTCTGCGGGAACGGACCGATGTCCTGGTGCAGGATCCAAGCGGCATCCCCTACCGCCTGTTGCGCGACTGGGGATGGCATATCGAGCTGCATGGACGCTTTGTCGCCGATATTCCGGTGTTCGCGAAGTATGATCAGTCGGAGCTGGCCGCGGCCTATGGCGACAGGGGCGACGGTCCGGCCCTGCCCTTCGGGATCGGCTATCTCAACGACGCCGCAAGGGCCGGCCTTATCGTCGCCGTGCCTCAGCGCCGCTTATAGGGGCCGGCATGCGGCTCCTGATGACCCAACGCGCGCTTGTCGACTTCCACGGGTCGGAGATGGTCACCGTCGAGGTCGCCCGCGAAATGGCCGAGCGCGGCCACGAAATCACGGTTTTCAGCCCTCGTCTCGGCGGTGTCGCCAAACTGCTCTGGCCAAGCGGCGTGCGTGTGGTATCCCGCCTGGACGACGTGCCGTGGACCCCGGACCTGATCCACGCCCACCATCATCTGCCGGCCATGGCGGCCATGGCGCGCTTCGAAACAACGCCTGCCGTCTACTATTGTCACGGCGCCATACCATGGGTGGAGCAGCCGCCCATGCACCAGCGCATCCACTGCTACGTGATGATGTGCGAATGGATGGTGCGACGCGCCATCGCCGAGTTCGATCTCGATCCCGGGCGTGTTTCCTGCGTGCCGAACTTTGTCAACACGACGCGCTTCTCCGAGGTGCGCTCGCCGCCTCGGGAGATGCGCCGGGCGCTGCTCTTCCAGAGCAGTGGCCTGCCCGAGATCGAGCTTTCGCAACTGGAATCCGGTTGTGCCGCGCTCGGTCTCCAACTCGACAAGATCGGCGCGGCCTATGGCAACAGCCAACCCCGGCCGGAGATGCTGCTGCAGCAATATGATCTCGTCTTCGCAAGCGGCAAATCCGCGCTGGAAGCAATGGCGACCGGTTGCGCGGTGATGACGCTGGCGCCGACCCAGGCCGGTGGACTGGTGACCGTGGAGAACTTCGACCGCGGCTCCTTCTTGAATTTCGGACCCCGCTACTACAGCGGCGCGACGCCGATCAACGAGGCATGGCTGCGCCGGGAGCTTGCTCTCTATTCGCCGGAGGACGCGGCCCAGGTGACGGCAAAGGTGCGGCGCGAACGAACCCTCCAGATTGCGGTCGACGGGCTGGAAGGCCTTTATCGAAAAGCGCTGGAATCCGGTGCGCCGGAGCCGGCGGTGGGTCCGTTCGCGCCCTATCTCGAACGCCTGGCAAGCGAGGTTGACGCGATGTGGCTGGAGAGGGAAAGCTTGCCGGCGCTGCGCGGGCGCATCGCTTATCTGGAAAGGAAGCTCGCGCGGAGATGGCCGTCTCGTCTCAAAAAAATCATCAAATCCATCTCGCGCAAACGTGGGCATGAATAGGGCAGCGCGTCTTGGCGCCGCGCATGGCCCGAAAAACGTCCCCGCCTGAACCGATCGCCTGTGCGCCTTCCGTCACGGACTTCCCGCAAAATGGATCAAGCAGATGTAATCACGCGATATTTCTCCCGGGTAGTAGCATTCGCCACCCCGAAAATATCGGCAACCCGTCAGACTTGGGTCGCATGCCGAAGGGACTGTAGAACCTCTTTTGCCGGGCGCCCGACAATTATATGTTGAGCGAAAGTGCCGGAATTGATCCGGCCGGGCAGTCTCGCGGGGAACCATTCCCGCAAGTCGTTACGTTGGGGCATAGCTAAACAAAACGGCCATGAGGTTCACAGCCTTACAGGATCCGTGCGGCCAATGGATGGTATACGATCTGCGGTCCGGTTGCCCGGCGCAGATGCCGGACATGGTGCTACTGGGTCTCACGCGCGAGCAAGCGGAGGAGTTCGCCAGCCAGGCGAATGAACTCCTCTCGACACCGCGGCCGGCGGTACTTTCCCGATATTCCAGCCTTTTATCGATACTTTACTGGCCTGCGCTGGAACAATCGGACTCTGTTTCAACTGCCATGCGTGTCGTGGGAGCGCGCCGCGGTTCCGGGGCAACCACGTGGGCCAAACAAAGACTTAGGCCGGTCAGCGATTCCGTGAACACCGAGCCCGCTTTAGCTACGCTGAAACAAGGCGCGTCAATGCGGTTCGCAGCGATGCGAGATCCATGCGACGACTGGCTTGTGTGTGATCTGGCCTTCGACATCCCGGCGGAGATGGTCGGCCGGCCGCTGATCGGCCTGACGCGCGGCGAAGCCGAGCAGCTTGCCGACCTCGCCAATGCCAGGCTTGGCGGACAGACTGCCAGTTCGCCGATCCCGTTCGCCAGCGTCGCCTGAAGACCCCGGCCCGCGCATTGGCGATTCAACGCCCGTTCACATCGGATAACGTTTGCGTTCCACCCTCGTTTCAACGCCGGGGCGGCTTCTATATGTCTGCTTTGGGCCGAGAAACGCCGGCGGTGAATGGCCAGCACCGCGACACGACGCGACAGGACGGCCCGTTTCGGAAAAAGCGGTTTTGCCGCTTCTTCCATCGCAGGGAGATGTCATCATGCGTTCTTTCATCCCAAAGCTCATTGCGGCCGCCTCGATCTTCGCGGCCATACCGCTTTCCAGCGCCTATGCCGTGCACCGCCACCATAGAGCGGCGGTCGACACGACAACCACGGCGTCAGTGCCGATGGATCCGGAGGCGAGAGCCGCAACGGAGCAGCTGCTTGGCGTCAAGCAAGGTATCCGCAACGCCAGGGAGCTCGGCAAGATCTCTGAAGGCAAGGCCCGCGAGCTGATGCAGCAGGCCGATAGCATCCAGCGCGGCGGATCGGCGATCGGGCAGATCAACGAGCTGGATCAGCGGCTTCAGGACGCCACCGGCCAGGGAACCTATATGGGCGACGGCTCGGACGGCGGCTATTATCCGAACGGCTGACTAACATGCGTTCTTCGCAAGGCGGCTGCCGGTGTGATCGGGCCTTCCCAGGCTTCACACCGGCGCGCTGCCGTACAATGCCGCTGCAGCGACGGCGCCGGCATCCGTCATACCAGGCTACGCTCTTTGGCGGTCTCGCTATCTGCGCCATGCGCAATCCCGTCGCCTGACGCGTCGCATAACGCTCTTTGGGCCGCCGGTCGTCCCGGCCCTCGCGAATCTGTGATGTGACGGAGGGGCCGGCCGGCCCGCTCGACTACGCCAGCCGCGCCCGCGTTGTCCTCGGCGTCGCCAAGAGCAGGCTTGTCTCGCTTCCCGTTATGCCAGGGATCAGCCTTATGCGCCGCAGCACGGCGTCGAAATCCGTCAGCGTGGCGGTGCCGAGCTCCACCACCAGGTCCCAGCGGCCGTTGGTGGTGTGGATAGTCGAGACCTCGGCGAGGCCGCCGAGCGCCTTGACGACGCGGTCGGCGGCATGGCCCTCGATCTCGATCGTCATCACACCGCGTATCTTCTGATCGACCGCGTCGGCGCGCAGCACCACCGTGTAGCCGATGATCTCGCCGGACTTTTCCAGCCGTTCCATGCGCGACCTGACCGTGGCGCGTGACACGCCGAGATCGATGGCGAGGTCGGATACGCTGCGCCGAGCATCATGCCTCAGCAGCGTCACCAGCTTCTCGTCCAGAGCGTCCATGGCTTTCCATTTCGATCAAATCATTTGACCAATATGATAGATTAGTCTTCTCGAAATGCCAATTTTCGCCGTTCAAACCGCCAGCAGGTGATGGTTCACTCTTTCGATCAATCGCAAGGTGAGAAAAAATGCGCTGCAGGATCGTCGGCGCGCCGGTGCAGGACGGCGCGGGCAGGATGGGATGCGAAATGGGGCCGAGCGCGCTGCGCACGGCGGGGCTGGTCTCGGTGCTGGCCGAGCTCGGCCACGAGGTCGAGGACTGGGGCGCGGTCGAGAAGGCCGCGGCGCGGCCCGTGGTCCACGGCAACCTGGCGCTGAAGGCGCTGCCGGAGATCTCCGCCTGGACGGCGGCGATCGCCGAGACCGCCTACGCCGCTTCCAGGGACGCCATGCCGATCTTCCTCGGCGGCGACCATTCGATCTCCGCCGGCACCGTGTCCGGCGTGGCGCGCCGCGCTGCCGAGCGCGGCCGGCCGCTCTTCGTGCTGTGGCTCGACGCGCATCCCGATTTCCACACGCTCGACACCACCACCAGTGGCAATCTGCACGGGGTGCCGCTCGCCTATGCCAGCGGCCAGGCGGGTTTCAAGGGTTATTTCCCGGATCTGCCGCAAGCGGTCGACCCGGCCCGCATCTGCGCCATCGGCCTGCGCAGCGTCGACCCGGCCGAGCGCCGCGCGCTCACTGAAGCCGGCGTCACCGTGCATGACATGCGCGCCATCGACGAGCACGGCATCGCGCCCTTGCTGCGCGCCTTCCTGGCCCGCGTCGAGAAGGAGAACGGGCTCCTGCATGTCAGCCTCGACGTCGATTTCCTCGACCCCTCGATCGCGCCGGCCGTCGGCACCACGGTGCCCGGCGGCGCCACCTTCCGCGAGGCGCATCTGGTGATGGAGATGCTGTCCGACTCAGGCCTGGTTTCGAGCCTCGACCTGGTCGAATTGAACCCGTTCCTCGACGAGCGCGGCCGCACCGCGACCCTGATGGTCGACCTCACCGCCAGCCTGATGGGCCGCCGCATCATGGACCGCCCGACCCGCAGCCACTCCGGAAGCCTCTGACCATGACCCAGCCTTCGCGCCTTGCCATCGTCCCCTTCGTCAGCGTCGACCGCATGATGAAGCTTGTGCTCGCCATCGGCGTCGAGCGCTTCCTGACCGAGCTCGCCGCCTATATCGAGGAGGATTTCCGCCGCTGGGAGCTGTTCGACAAGACCCCGCGCATCGCCTCGCACAGCCATGACGGCGTCATCGAGCTGATGCCGACCAGCGACGGCAAGATGTACGGCTTCAAATATGTCAACGGCCATCCGAAGAACATGCGCGAGGGCCGCCAGACGGTCACCGCCTTCGGCGTGCTCGCCGATGTCGGCTCCGGCTATCCGATGCTCTTGACCGAGATGACCATTCTGACGGCGCTGCGCACCGCCGCCACCTCTGCCGTCGCGGCCAAATACCTGGCGCCGAAGGGCAGCCAAGCCATGGCCATCATCGGCAACGGCGCCCAGTCCGAGTTCCAGGCCATCGCCTTCAAGGCGCTGCTCGGCATCGATAGGCTGCGGCTCTACGACATCGACCGCTCGGCTTCCGAAAAATGCGCCCGCAACCTCGCCGGCAAGGGTTTCGACATCACCATCTGCGCGACAGGACAGGATGCCGTGGAAGGCGTCGACATCATCACCACGGTGACCGCCGACAAGCAGTACGCCACCATCCTCACCGACAACATGGTCGGCTCCGGCGTCCACATCAATGCCGTCGGCGGCGACTGCCCCGGCAAGACCGAGCTGCACCGCGACATCCTCGTGCGCTCCGACATCTTCGTCGAGTTCCCGCCGCAGACCCGCATCGAGGGCGAGATCCAGCAGCTCGACGCCGATCATCCGGTGACCGAGCTGTGGCAAGTGATGACCGGCCAGGCTGAGGGCCGCAAATCGGCCAAGCAGATCACGCTGTTCGATTCCGTCGGCTTCGCCACGGAAGATTTTTCCGCGCTGCGCTACGTCCGCGACCAGCTCCAAGCCACCGGCCTCTACGAGGAGCTCGACCTGCTCGCCGACCCCGACGAGCCGCGCGACCTGTTCGGGATGCTGCTGAGGGCGGCCGTGCAGCCGGCGACTTGAAGCCAATCGCATAGGGCGTCCCCCTCTCCGTCTTATGTAGCGCTGGTCGACCCCCACTCCGTCTCGGCTTCGCCGAGCCACCTCTCCCCCGTTCGACGGGGGAGAGGAAAGGCGCCAAGCTTCTTGCCGTCAACGCTCGTCCAGCAACGCTCCCTTCCTTTCCCTCCGGAGGGGGAAAGGTGGCGCTGCGAAGCAGCGACGGATTGGGGGAACCACCTGGCAATCAAGCCTCCGCCTGATCGGTCACGCCAGTCACAGAAGGTGTGCATAGCAGTGGGGGAGAGGTGGATCGGCGCGCAGCGCCGAGACGGAGCGGGGGCTGGCGCCGGCGTCGACAATCACAAACACTACCGCCGCGCCGCGCAGCTTTCCCTTTCGACCAGCACCGGCGCCAGCACCTCGCGGCGCGAGGGCGCGGCCGGATCGCCGAGCCGTTCCAGCAGCAGGCTCACCGCCCGCGTGCCGATCTTTTCGACTGGCTGCGCGATCGTCGTCAGCGGCGGCCAGGTGGTGACGGCATAGGGGATGTCGTCGAAGCCGACCATCGACATGTCGTCGGGAACCCGCAATCCGCGCGAGCGCAGCAGGGTCAGCGCGCCCATCGCCATCAGATCGTTGCAGGCAAACAGCGCCGTGATGTCGGGCGCCTGCGCCATCAGCTGCTCCATCGCCAGCCGGCCGCCGGCGAAATGATAGTCGGAATCGACGATCGAGGACGGCGGCAGCTCGAGGCCTGCCTCGCCAAGCGCGCGGACAAAGCCGCGCAGGCGGGCGGGGCTGGAGCTCGAATCGCGCGGCCCGCCGATGACGCCGATCTTCCGGTGGCCGAGCCCGGCCAGGTATCTGCCGGCGAGATAGCCGCCATGGTCGTGGTCGACCAGCACGGAATCGACATTGACGGACTGGATCTCGCGGTCGAGCAGCACCGCCGGCACGCTGGGCAGGAGGCGGGCGAAGACCCGCGCGTGGTCGGACGAGCCGGCGAAGATCAGCCCGTCGATCTGCTTGGCCATCAGCACCGAGAGATAGCGCTCCTCCTTCTCGGCATTGCCGTCGGAGTTGCACAGGATCACCGTGTAGCCGGAGACGAAGCCGGCATCCTCGATCTGCCGCGCGACGCTGGCGAAGAACGGATTGGAATTGTCCGGAAGCAGCAGGCCGATGGTCTTGGTCTCGCCGCGCCGCAGGCTCCGCGCCACCGAGTTCGGGCTGTAGCGCAGCGCCGCGATCGCGGCGCGCACGCGCTCTGCCGTCTCCGGCTCGACATGGCGGGTATGGTTCATCACATGCGAGACGGTAGCGACGGATACCCCCGCATGGCGCGCGACATCGGCGATCGTCGTCATGGCCCGTTCCCCTCAGCGGATCCTCCGCAACAGCCTCTCCCGGTACGCGTCTAGGATGACCGCGAGCACGATGACAAGGCCGATTACGATGGGTTTGAAATTGTCGCCGACGCCGAGCAGCTGCAATCCGGTGGAGAGCACCTGCAGGATGCAGGCGCCGACCAGCGTGCCGATGATCGAGCCCTTGCCGCCGCTGAGGCTGGTGCCGCCGATGATGACGGCGGCGATCGCGTTGAGCTCGTAGCCGACGCCGGCGATCGGGCTGCCGATGTTGAGGCGCAACAGATAGACCATGGCGGCGATGCCGGCGGTGAGCCCGCTGATGGTGAAGGCGGCGACCTTGTAGAAATCCGGATTGTGGCCCGACAGCCGCACCGCCTCGTCATTGGTGCCGACGGCGAAGATCATGCGGCCGAAGACGGTGAAGCGCAGCACGAACCAGCCGGCCGCGATCACCAGCACCGCGACCAGGAAGATCGACGGCAGGAAGCCGCCGATGATCAGGTTGCCGAAATCGACGAAACTCTGCGGCAGGCCGGTGATGGTGGAATTGTCGCTGACGACGCGGGCAGCGCCTGCCGCCATGTTGAGCATGCCGAGCGTGACGATGAAGGAGGGTATCTTCCAGCGCGTCGAGATCCAGCCATTGAGGAAGCCGCACACCGCGCCCGTCGCCATGCAGGCGAGCAGCGCCAGCGTGATGGCGACGGCCGGCGACAGGCTCTCGTCGATCATCACGGTGGCGCCGACGACCGTGCACAGCGCCAGCACCGAGCCGACCGAAAGGTCGATGCCGCCGGTGAGGATGACGAAGGTCATGCCGGCCGCCAGCACCGTGTTGATGGCGATCTGCACGAAGATCTTCAGCGCGTTGCCGGAGGTGGCGAAATAAGGGGCGGTGGCCGAGAAGAACAGCGTGATCAGCACCAGTGCCAGGAGCACGCCGGCATCGCGCACCAGGAAGCGCAGGAACTTCGCCCGGCCCGGAGAAACAGGCGCCGCCACGGCTATCTCGGACGTCTCGCTCATGGTCGCACATACTCCTGATAGGCGAGCGACAGGATGCGCTCCTGGTCGAATTCGGATCGCGGCACCTCGCCGACGATCCTGTTCCTGGAAAAGACGATGATGCGGTGGCACATGCCCATCAATTCGGGCAGGTCGGACGACACCATGATGATGCCCTTCTGCTGCGCCGCCAGCATCCAGAGCAGCTGGTAGATCTCGCGCCGCGCGCCGATATCGACGCCGCGCGTCGGCTCGTCGAGGATCAGCGTCGAGGTGCCGCGGAACAGCCATTTGGCCAGAACCACCTTCTGCTGGTTGCCGCCGGAAAGGTTGCGCACCGCCTGCTCGATCGAGCTTGCCTTGACGCGCAGCTGGCCGACCAAATCGTTTGCTGCCGCGCTCTCCGCCCGGCGGTTGAGCAGCCCGTTGCGCGAGACCTTGGCGAGATCGGTAATGGTGATGTTCTTGTCGACGGCCATGTCGAGCAGCAGGCCCTGGCTCTTGCGGTCCTCGGTGAGCAGGCTCAGGCCGTGCCGCACCGCGTCCTTGGGCGCGGCGATCGCCACCGGCTTGCCGTCGATCTCGACGACGCCGTCGAGCTTGGGATCGGCGCCGAACAAGGCGCGCATGGCCTCGGTGCGGCCGCTGCCGACCAGGCCGGCGACGCCGAGGATCTCGCCATGGCGCACGGCGAAGGAGATGTCCGGCGTCGCGGCGTCGCGCTTCAGATTGGCGACGCTGAGCGCGACCTTGCCCGGCACGATCGAAGCGTCGAAACCGTATTCGTCGGCGATGTCGCGGCCGATCATCATGCGCACAAGGTCGGGCACGGTGAGGCCCTCGAGATCGCGGGTCGCGACCAGCCTGCCATTGCGCAGCACCGTCACCCGGTTGCCGATCTCGAACACCTCGTGCAGCCGGTGCGAGATATAGATGATGGTGACGCCCTTGGCCTTCAGCCGCTTGATGATGGAAAACAGCCGTCCGATCTCCGGCGGCGTCAGCGTCGCCGTCGGCTCGTCCAGCACCAAGAGCTTCGAGTCGTAGCTCAGCGCCTTGGCGATCTCGACCAGCTGCATCTGCGCGACGCCCAAGGCCTCGACGCGCGTGCGCGGATCGATGTCGAGGCCGACTTCCTTCAGCAGCGCCACCGCGCGGCTGTTGAGCGCCCTGCGGTCGACGATGCCGAAGGCGCGGCGCGGCAGGCTTTCCAGCATCAGGTTCTCGGCGATGCTGAGATAGGGCAGGAGGTTCAGCTCCTGATGCACGACGCGGATGCCGCTCTGTTGCGCGTCATGCGGTGTCTTCGGCTGGTAGGGCTGGCCATTGAAGGCGATCTTGCCCGAGTCCGGCTGGTAGATGCCGGCCAGGAGCTTGATCAGCGTCGACTTGCCGGCGCCGTTCTCGCCCAGGATGATATGGGTCTCGCCACGCGCGATCGACAGCGACACATCGCTCAGCGCGACGGCGCCGGGAAAGATCTTTCCGACCCCTTCAAGGGAAAGAATCACGTCGTTCATGCGGCAATCCTGAACAGCGCTCTTCTACCGCAACGGCGGTACGAGCGCGCGGTCATCGTCGCCGGCAGGTGGCCGGCGACGATGACGAGACAAGCAGAACACCGGAGGGAGTCCCGGCGGCGGCTCGCCTCAGGCGGTGATCAGCTTGATGTCGGTCTTGACCCAGCCGGAGAATTTCTCGCCGGCAAGCTCGCGCAGGCCGTAGTCGATGCCCATGGCCGCCATCTGCGCGCCATACTGCTCGACGGTGGCGAGCATCTTGCCGTCCTTCAGCAGCGGGCCGACGGCCGGGATGTTGTCGAAGCCGACGACCTTGATCTGGCCGGATTTGCCGGCCGCGTCGATCGCCTTGACGACGCCGAGCGCCATCGAGTCGTTGGCCGCCATCACGCCCTGGATATCCGGATGCTGGGTGAGGAAGTTGGTCATCAGCGTGTTGGCCTCCTCGGTTTCCCAATGCGCGGTCTTGGAATCGAGCAGGTCAAGGCCGTTTTCCTTCACCGCGTCGTCGAAGCCGAGCTTGCGTTCCTTGGCGTTGTCGGCCTCGGGATTGCCTTCGAGGATAACGACCTTGCCGCCCTTGCCCAGCGCCTTGCCGAGCGCGTCGCCGGCGAGTTTGGCGCCGGCGCGGTTGTCCGGCCCGAAGAAGGCGAGGTCGATGCCGGCTTTCTTCTTGGCCTCGGTATCGAGCGAGACGTCGATGTTGATCACCTTGATGCCGGCCTTCAGCGCCTTGGCGATCGGCGTGACCATGGCCTTCGAATCGGCCGGCGCCACGACGATGATGTTGTAGTTCTGGGTGATGAAGTTCTCGATCGCGTCGACCTGCGCGGCGAAGTCGCGCTCGTCCTTCATGCCGACGGCGGCGAAATCGAACTTGTCCTTGTTCTTGGCCGCGTAGTCCTCCGCGCCGGCCTGCATCTGCTTGAAGAACTCGTTGGCGAGCGACTTCATGACCAGGCCGACCTTCGGCTTGTCGGCTGCAAGCGCCGGGCCGAGCGGCAGAGCGAGCGCGCCTGCAGCCAAGGCGCTGGTCTTCAGGAACTGGCGGCGTGAGAACGGGCCAAGCCCGTGCGTGTCCGAAATCTTGCTCATAGTCTCCTCCACTTGATTGAGCCGTAATCGGTTACGTAACCGATTACGCTACAAAGTAGATTGCTATTTTATCAGATGTCAACGTCGTGGGTAAGGACGGGAGGAGCGCCGGCGCCGAAGCTGCCGATCTCCCCGCAAGGGGGAGATTACGCCATTTGCGGTTTTCGCCACATCACCTCCACCCCAGCGCCGGCGCGACGTGCTTCAGGATAGACTCGAGGACATGGGCGTTGTAGTCGACGCCGAGCTGGTTGGGCACGGTGAGCAGCAGCGTGTCGGCCTCGGCGATCGCCTCGTCCTCCTTGAGCTGTTCCGCCAGCTTGTCCGGCTCGTCGGCATAGGTGCGGCCGAACACGGCGCGCTTCTCGGGCTCGATATAGCCGAAATGGTCCTCGCCCTCGCTGCCGCCGAAATAGGCGCGGTCCATGTCGTTGACGAGGGCAAAAATGCTGCGGCTGACCGAGACGCGCGGCTCCCTTGTATGGCCGGCTTCCTTCCAGGCGGCGCGGTAGGCTCTTATCTGCTTGGCCTGCTGGACATGCAGCGGCTCGCCGCTCTCATCGAATTTCAGCGTCGAGCTTTGCAGGTTCATCCCGAGCTTGGCCGCCCATACCGCGGTCGCGTCGGTGGCGGCGCCCCACCAGATGCGGTCGCGCAGGCCGGCCGAGAAGGGTTCCAGCCTAAGCAGGCCGGGCGGGTTGGGGAACATCGGTCGCGGATTGGGCTGGGCAAAGCCTTCGCCGCGCAACAGGTCGAGGAAGATTTCCGAATGCCGGCGCGCCATGTCGGCGTCGCTCTTGCCCTCTTCGGGCACATAGCCGAAATGGCGCCAGCCATCGATCACCTGCTCGGGCGAGCCGCGGCTTATGCCCAACTGCAGACGCCCGCCGGCGATGAGGTCTGCAGCGCCCGCGTCCTCGGCCATGTAGAGCGGGTTCTCGTAGCGCATGTCGATGACGGCGGTGCCGAGCTCGATACGCCGGGTTTTGGCGCCCGCCGCGGCAAGCAACGGAAACGGCGAGGCGAGCTGCCGGGCAAAATGGTGGACGCGGTAATAGGCGCCGTCGGCGCCGAGCTCCTCGGCCGCGACCGCGAGGTCGATCGACTGCAAAAGCGCGTCGGCGCCCGAGCGCGTGCCCGATTGCGGCGAGGGCGACCAATGCCCGAACGACAGAAATCCGATCTTCTTCATGGCTCCATTCCTGCTGCAGCGGCCCATCGACCGCTCGAACTCCCTGTTGCTCCAGCAGATAGCCAGGGCAGTGGCGCGATACAACGGACACCGAACGGATACAGACCGTCAACGGGTAAGGCCCCCCAGCGCGCCGGTCGGTCCCGTGATCCACGGCCGGCGTTGTCACACGGATGTAATGAACATTTCGGAGTGTCGGTGCCGTAGCGATTGCTACGAACCTTCCTGACGAATGGCCGACCATCATGACATCCGACGATTCCGCCGACCGGCAAAGCGCTTTCGACGATCGTGTCGAGGCGGCCTTCGAAACCCTGCCGCCGGCCGAGCAGCGCATGGCGCGCTTTTTCGTCGGCCAGAAGCAGGCGGTGCTGCTGGGATCGGCGGCCGAGATCGCCGCGCTTGCCGGCGCCAGCGACGCAACCGTGGTGCGCACGGCACGCTCGCTCGGCTTCGACAGCCTGTCGGCGCTGCGCCAGGTGCTGCTCGCGGACCTGACCGGCACGGCCTCACCCGGCAGGCGGCTGGCCCGCACCTTGCAGGAGACCGGCGGCGACAGCGCCGCGGCGCTGCGCCATGTCGTCGGCCTCCATGAAAGCGCGCTCGAGGCGCTGAAGCGGCCGGAGATGGAAGCGTCTTTCGCCAACGCCGTCGATCTCCTGGCCGCCGCCCGTCGCCGCCACATCTTCGGCATCGGCCCCTCGGGCGCCATGGCCGAATACGCGGCCCTGCAATTCAACAGGATCGGCCTGCCGAGCAGCGCGCTTTCCGTGTCGGGCGTAGCGCTTGCCGACCGCCTGCTGTGGCTGGAGAGCGGCGATGCCGTGTTGATGATGGCCTACGCACCGCTTTACCGCGAGGTCGAGATCGTCCTCGACCAGGCCGGCCTGCGTGACGTGCCGGTGGTGCTGATCAGCGACAATCTCGGGCCGCTCGTCTCCGACAAGGTGGCTGTGACGCTCCCGGTCCCGCGCGGCAAGGCAGACCACCTCGCCACCCATGGCGGCACCATGGTGCTCATCGAGGCAATGATCATCGCCCTGGCCGCCAAGGCCGGCGAGACCGCGTTCGACAGCCTGGACCGGTTGAGCGGCCTGCGCGGCGCGATCGACAAGGCATGGATAAAACGCGGGACGCGCAAGAAGTAAATGCCACTGACATAAAAATGTCAGCCAAAGAGGTATAATATACAATTGGTATTACTTTGCCTTCTCGAAACAACAGGAGAGCGAGATGACTATAAAGACAACGCTTGGACTTGCGTTGAGTTTGACGGTTCTATCCATCGCCGCGCCGGCCTGCGCCGCGGATCTGGTGCTCTATGACGCGCTCGACTTTGCCGGCCCGGTCGCCAAGGCCTTCCAGGCCAAGACCGGGCTGACCGTCGACATCGTCGAGCCCGGCAGCACCGGCGAAACGCTGGGCAAGATCGCAGCTGAAGGCAATAACCCGCAATTCGACATCGTCTGGCTCGACGGCTCCGCCGTGATGGAGCGCATGGCGGCCGACCACGTGCTGCAGCCGGTGCCGACCGACGAATTCGACAAGATCGCCTGGACCGATCTCGGCAAGTCGCTGATCCCGCAGAGCCACGCCTTCCTGCCGACCGGCACCAGCACCACCGCGATCGAGGTCAACACCAAGAAGGTCAAGGCCGACAAGATGCCGAAATCCTGGGCCGATCTGCAAGGCTTCGCCGGCAGCGTCGCCGCCAAGGACCCGAACCTCTCCGGCCCGGCCTATCAGTGGCTTGCCGGCCTGTTCCAGACCAACGGCGTCGATGCCGGCAAGGAGCTGCTCGCCAAGACGCTGACCAACAAGTCGCTCTCGGGGCTCTCCAGCGGCGGCAAGGTCAACAAGGCGGTGCTGACCGGCGACGCCTCGGTCGGCATCAACCAGGACAGCGCCATCTTCTCCAAGATCGCCGCCGGCGAGCCTGTCGCCGCCGTCTATCCGAGCGAGGGTTCGGTGTCGCTGCCGCAGGGCCTCGGCATCAGCGCCAGGACGCAGCATATGGATGCTGCGCGCAAGTTCATCGAATTCGTCACCAGCGCCGATGGCCAGGCCGCGATGCAGAACGGCGACGACACCGACTTCTTCTACATTCCGATCGTCAAGGGCGTGAACCCCAAGCCCGGCCGCGAGACCAGCATCGCCTACACCCATCTCGACGACGCGACGGCCTCGGCGCACGAGACGGAGTGGAAGCAGTGGTACAAGGAAAAGTTCGTCCAGTGACCGCGCTCGCCTGGCAATGACGATGGTGCAGAAATTCGATGCCGCCGCCGGCGGCATCGGCTCGAGCGGGTGGGCGCGCGGACGCCTGCCCGCGCTGGCGCGCCTTGGCGGGCCGCTGGCGGTCTATGCCGTCTTCGCTCTGCTGATCGGCCTGCCGCTGGCGCTCGTGCTGCTGCAGGCCGTGGTGCCTGGGCTGTTCGCGGTCGACGGCGCGCAAGGCCTCTTCAGCGCCGAGCCGCTCGCGCGCGTCTTCTCCTCACCCTATATCGCCGGCTCGATCCTGCATTCGCTGGAGCTCGGCCTGCTTGCGGCCCTGACGACGACCATGCTCGGCGGCGCCTTCGCCGTGCTGGTGCAGCGTTGCGACATCCCGCTGCGCGGCCCGCTTTCGCTGGTGCCCTGGCTGGTGTTCCTGACGCCGTCCTATCTGAAGGCGCTGGCCTGGGTGCTTTTGATGTCCTCCGGCGGCTACCTGGCGCAGCTTGGCTTTTTGCCGCCTTGGCTCGGCGCTTCCTTCTTCGGGCTGGCCGGCCTGGTCTTCGTGCACACGCTGAGCCTCTTCCCGCTCGCGGCTTTCATCATCGGCAGCGCGCTGGCGGGGCTCGGCAGCGAGCTGGAGGACGCCGCGCGCCTGTCGGGCGCCGGGCCGCTCAGGATCTGGCTGCGCGTCAACGGCCCGTTGCTGGCGCCGGCGATTGTGCTGAGCTTCATCGCCACCTTCGCCGAAGTGCTCTCCGATTTCGGCCTGGCCTCGACGATTGCCAGGATGTCGAGCTTCGGTGTGCTGACCTATGGCATCTATGCCGCGGCGAGCGACTATCCCGTCGACTTCCCGGCCGCCGGCGCGCAGGCCCTGGTGCTGCTGGCGCTGGTTCTGCTCGTCATCGTGGCCGACAGGCTGCTGCGCCGCCGCGCCGATCCGCGGCTGATTTCCGGACGGGCCAGGCCGGCCCGGCGCTATCGGCTCGGCGCCTGGCGCTGGCTCGCTTTTGCGATGGCACTGCTGGTCGCCTTCCTCGCGCTCATATTGCCGCTCGGCGCCATCGCGGTGCGGGCGCTCACCAGCACGCTCGGCAACGGTCTGGCGCCGGACAATTTCACCCTCGCCAATCTCGGCGCGGCGCTTAGCCTGCACACGGCGGCCAATGAAGGGCTCATGCGCAGCCTCTTTTACGCCGGCTTTGCGGCGGTCATCGCCAGCACGCTGGCCTTGCTGCTTTCGGCCCAGCTCGATCGTTCGAGCCCTGTCATGCGCACTGCGGTGCTTGGCCTGTCGCTCGGCGCGGTCGCGATCCCCGGCATCGTGCTCGGCTTCGGCTACATCCTGGTCTGGAACCGGCTGCCCGGTTTTCGCGACTGGCCGTTCCCGCATTACGGCGACGGCTCGCTGCTGGTCATGGGCTATGTCGCGGCGGCGCTGCCCTATTGCCTGGTCGTCATCCTCTCGGCCGTCGGCCAATTGGCGCCGAGCCTGACCGACGCCGCGCGGATCTCCGGCGTCGGCGCGGTCCGGCGTCTCATCTCGGTGACCTTGCCGCTGATCCTGCTCAGCGTCGTCACGGCCTTCCTGCTTACCTTCATCCGCACCGTGTTCGAATTGCCGATGTCGCAGATGCTGATCCCGCAAAGCGGTCCGCCGGCGCCGACGCTCATCCTGAAATTGTTCAGCCATGACCGCGACGGGCTGGCCTGCGCCATCGCGCTCGCCGCCATGGCCGCCGCCGGCGGCGCCGCGGCGTTGATCTGGTATCCGCTCAAGCGCTTCATTGCATTTGGCCGGCCGCAAGGCACTCCGGCCGCGTCGGGAGGGCCGGCATGACCGCTTCGCTCCATTGCGCCGGCATCTCGAAGTCGCTCGGCGGGCGCGCCGTGCTCAGCAACCTCGACCTCGCCATCAGGGCCGGCGAGGTGGTCTCGCTGCTCGGCCCGAGCGGTTCCGGCAAGACCACGCTGCTGCGCAGCATTGCCGGGCTGGTCGACCCTGACAGCGGCACGATCGCGCTCGGCGACCGTGTCGTCTGGAGCGAAACATCCGTCCTGCCCGCTGAAAAGCGCAGGATCGGCATGGTGTTCCAGGACTACGCGCTCTGGCCGCATATGACGGTGGCCGGCAACCTGTCGTTCGGGCTGCGCGCGCAGCGGCTCGCCGAACCGGAGATCGCCGTCCGTGTCGGCCATGCGCTGGAGGTCGCGCGGCTCGCACCCTATCGCGATCGCTACCCCTCGGAACTGTCGGGTGGACAGCAGCAGCGCGTCGCCATCGCCCGCTGCCTTGCGGCGCGGCCGGCGCTGATGCTGTTCGATGAGCCGCTCAGCAATCTCGACGCGGCGCTTCGCGAGGACATGCGCATCGAGATGATGGAGCTGGTGCGGCGCGAAGCTGCCACCGTCATCTATGTGACGCATGACCAGGCCGAAGCCATGGCCGTTTCGGATCGCATCGCGGTGATGCGCGACGGCCGCATCGCCCAGTTCGACACGCCGCGGGCGATCTACGAGCGGCCGGCCGATTCCTTCGTCGCCGGTTTCATCGGCGGCTTTTCGGTGGTGCCCGGCACCGTGCGCGACGGGCTGTTCAGCGTGCGGGGCGCCGCCGCCGACAGCCTGCGCACACCCGGGGCGAAATCCGGCGACGGCATGCTTGTGGTCCGGCCGGAAGACGCGCGGCCGGCCGAGGCGCATCCCGGCAACCGGCTGCAGGGCAAAGTGCTGTCGAGCGCCTTCCAGGGCCGCTGCTGGCGGCTGGCGGTGGAGCTCGGCCCGCAACGCGTCCGCCTCGACTGGCCGGAAGCGCCGCCGGTCGGCTCCTCGCTGGCGTTCTCGCTGCCGCCCGAACGCTGTATCGTTCTCGCCAACTGATGATTCCGAACTATAGGATGCCTGCATGCATGGCCTGACACCCATACTTTCCACCGTGACGGCCTCTTTCCTGGCCTCCTTCGTCGAGGTGGTCGAAGCCTTGACGATCGTACTCGCCGTCGGCGTGACGCGCAGCTGGCGCCCGGCGCTGACTGGCGCGGCGCTGGCGCTTGCCGTGTTGGCGGCGCTGGTGCTGGCGTTCGGACCGCTGCTGGCGCTCGTTCCCATCACCGTCCTGCAATTCGTGGTCGGCGTGCTTTTGATCCTGTTCGGCATGCGCTGGCTGAGGAAAGCGATCCTGCGCAGCGTCGGTGTCATCGCGCTGCATGACGAGGAGCAGGCCTTTTCCAAGGAGACGGCGGCGCTGCAGCGGCAGGCCGACGACCGCCGCGCCGACTATCTGGCGGCCGTCGCGTCGTTCAAGGCGGTGCTGCTCGAAGGCGTCGAAGTGGTGTTCATCGTCATCGCCGTCGGCGCCGCGCATGGCCGGACGCTCTATGCCGGCCTCGGCGCGCTGGCCGCCTTCGTGCTGGTGACGCTGATCGGCCTCGCCGTGCACCGGCCTTTGGCGCGCGTGCCGGAAAACGCCCTGAAATTCGTCGTCGGGCTGATGCTGACCAGCTTCGGCGTGTTCTGGACCGGCGAAGGCCTCGGCGCCGAATGGCCGGGCGCCGACCTCGCTCTGCTCGCCATCTTCGCCATCATTGCCGCCGCATCCTTCGCCATCGTGCGCTGGCTGCGCGGCGCCTATCCGACGCCCGCCGAAGGAGTCGCCCGATGACC
This sequence comes from Mesorhizobium sp. B3-1-7, assembly GCF_006439385.1. Lineage (NCBI taxonomy): Bacteria > Pseudomonadati > Pseudomonadota > Alphaproteobacteria > Hyphomicrobiales > Phyllobacteriaceae > Mesorhizobium > Mesorhizobium sp. B3-1-7. Next base: position 106,255 of record NZ_VFTL01000008.1, on the reverse strand, counting down.
ATGATCCGTCTTGTCTTCAAGGAGCTCCTCGGCATGTTCGTCGACGATGGCAGCCTGGCGCTGCTGGCGCTGATCCTCATTGCACTGATCGCCGCCGCGGTGAAGTTCCTGGGGCTGCCGCCGCTCATCGGCGGCTGGCTGCTTCTCGCCGGCTGCCTGGCAATTCTTCTGCAGAGCACGCGCCGCGCCGCGCGCGGCAGGGCGCGCTGATCGCGTAACGCTGGAGATTGGCGGAAGCTTCCCAGCTTCGTCATTCCAGGGCGGAGCAGCCGCGAAGCGGCGTCGCGGAGACCCTGGAATCCATGCCGTGCCCTCAGCCGTGGAATGCAGCGAGGCAGAATTCTGCACCGTTGTGACGCTTCAAAGTAATGGCATGGATCCTATGGTCTGCGCGCGTCGCTTCGCTCCTTGCTCCGCCATAGGATGACGATCGCGATGGGCGCTTCAGACAATCTCAAAGCATGCCGCCTGCCAAGGCAAAGCATAGCCGCCGGCCAAATCCGCGCCGGAAAACTAATAGACCGTAAAAAGCGTCGGCAGGTCGCCGCTGAGGCGGAAATACTCCACCGCCTCGATGACCGGGAACAGCGCCAGGAAATAGAGCCCGTCGCGGAACGTGTTCCGCAGCGCGCGCGTCGAAAACAGCCACTGGGCCTCGTCGCGGTAAAGCAGCGGATTCGGCCAGAAGCGCGGCGTGCGGTCGGCATAGGCCGCGTAAGCCGCACCGAACTTGCCGGCGAGGTATTCGGCCTCCTTGCGCGCGGTGAAGCGGAAGACGAGGAAGCTCGCCAGCCCGAGCATCGCGGCGGCCAGCAGCGAGCCGAACATCAGGCCGATGCCGGCAGCGCCGACGGTCGAGAAGAAATAGAGCGGGTTGCGGGTCATCGAGAACGGACCGGACATGATCAGCTCGTCATTCTTCCTGCCGCCGACGAATAGGATGCTCCACAGCCGGCCAAGGAAACAGATCAGCACCATCGCGAACCCGATCGTCTCGACGATTTCGTGCCCGTCCGACCCTTCGGCCAGCGCCGGCTTGCTGAACAGGAGCAGGATGACGGCAAGCACGGCGGCCGCCTGCACGACGATCAGACGCTTGTGCTGGTCGAACGCCTTCGGCGCCGATTTGAGGGACGTATAGGCCATTCTTCTCACCGCTCCGGCGCCGACAGGGGCGCCGAGGCTTCTCTAGCTGTTCCGCCGCGGGATGACGAGGCCCGGTAGAGGTTTTCGGCCGACCTTACGAATTTGTAAGCGCGCGGACAGGCCGCGGTGAATTCGCCCGTCTAGCCTGACGATCGCCGCCAAACGCGATTTCGGGCGGCGAATGGATCATCAACCTCGGGATAATGTCATGAACAAATTTGCCCTTGCTTTCGCCTTTGCCGCTACCGCGATCATCGTTCCCTTGGCTTCGGCGATTGCCGCCCCGACGCCTTGCGAGACGGCTCTGAAGGACCTGCGCGCCGCCGAGGCCAAGGCGACACCTAACGATGCCGACAAGAACAAGGTTTCCGAACTGGAGACGAAGGGCATCGAACGTTGCAACGCCGACGACGACAAGCGCGCCGACGACTTCTTCGCCCAGGCTATGAAGATTCTTGGCAAGTAAGCGGCGGAGGAACCGGAAATGGATATCGCCATGACCGTGGCAAGCCACGCACACGAGTCCGAATTGAACCGCGTTCCGGACGTCGCCATCGATTTCTGGCTGATCAAGATCATGGCGGTGACCATGGGCGAGACGGCGGCCGACTATCTCGCCGTCAATCTCGGCCTCGGCCTTACCGCGACATCCTTGATCATGAGCGGCATCCTGGTCGTCGCGCTTGTCCTGCAGTTCGCGCAGAAGCGCTACGTGCCCTGGGCCTATTGGCTCGCGGTCGTGCTGATCAGCGTCGTCGGCACCCTGGTCACCGACAACCTCGTCGACAATTTCGGCGTGCGGCTGGAGACGACGACGATCGTCTTCTCGGTCGCCCTCGCACTGACTTTCGCGGCCTGGTACGCCAGCGAAAAGACGCTCTCGATCCACACCATCTTCACCACCAGGCGCGAGATCTTCTATTGGCTGGCGATCCTGTTCACCTTCTCGCTCGGCACGGCCGCCGGCGATCTGGTGGCCGAGCGTTTCGACATGGGTTATCTCACCACCGGCCTCATCTTCGGCGGCGTGATCGCGGCGATCGCGCTCGCCAGGTTCTTCCTCGGCCTGAACTCTATCCTCGCCTTCTGGCTCGCCTATATCCTGACCCGGCCGTTCGGCGCCTCCTTCGGCGACCTGCTGTCGCAACCGGTCGAGTATGGCGGCATGGGCTTCGGCACCACCGCCACCAGCCTGACCTTTCTCGGCTGCATCGTGGTCATCGTTCTCTATATGACGCTGAGGAACCTGATCGACGAAGACGAACAGGCGCTGCTCGACTAAACCGCTTCTCGCAAAAATGTGTTGCGGCCTTCGCTCCGGCAGCGCTTAAAAACAGATGGTTAGAGCAATTCCAGCAACGGGTGGCGCGGGATTTCCGTCAGGAACCGCGTCCAACGAAGAGATAGACCGGCCAAGAAAAAACCGCAGCCGGCGCTACCATGCCGGTGAGGTTGAGGCGGCAAGGACAGCACGGGGCGATGCGACTTCTGCTTGTTGAAGACGATCCGAGAACCGCCGACTACATCGTCAGGGGGCTGACCGAGGCCGGCCATGTCTGCGATCTGCTGCGCGACGGCCATGACGGGCTCTTCGCCGCGACCCGCAACGCCTATGACGTGATCGTCGCCGACCGCATGGTTCCCGGCCTCGACGGCCTGTCGATGATCAAGGCTGTGCGCGCCGCCGGCATCCGCACGCCGGCCATTTTCCTGACCTCCATCGGCGGCGTCGACGACCGCGTCGAGGGCCTCGAAGCGGGCGGCGACGACTATCTGGTCAAGCCCTTCGCCTTTTCCGAGCTGCTTGCCCGCATCCATGCGCTCGGCCGCCGGCCGGCGGCGCAGGAGCAGAAGACGGCGCTGCGCGTCGCCGACCTCGAAATGGACCTGATCCTGCGCCGCGTGACCAGGCAGGGCCAGCCGATCGACCTGCAGCCGCGCGAATTCAGCCTGCTCGAGGTGCTGATGCGCGGCGAGGGCCGCGTCATCACCCGCACCATGCTTCTGGAGCGCGTCTGGGACTTTCATTTCGACCCCAAGACCAGCGTCGTCGAAACGCATATCAGCCGGCTGCGGGCCAAGGTCGACAGGCCCTTCGACGTGCCGCTGATCCACACCGTGCGCAACACCGGCTACAGCCTGCATGTCCCGGCCTGATCTCGCGGCCGCACGTGCGGGGCGACCCACCGCGATCGCATGAGCGCGACACGCTCCAGCCTGCTGCGCAGCACGCCGTTCAGGCTGGCGCTGACCTTCGCCTTTCTGTTCCTGCTGGCCTTCATCCTGTCCGGCGCGATCGTCTATCAATTGATGAGCGCCTCGCTCGCCAGGCAGCTCGATCAATCGATCAAGGAGACCTATTCGCTGATCGCCGCGACCTATGCCGAGAGCGACGAGGAGGATCTCGTCTCCACGGTCAGGGACCATGCCCAGTTCAGCCAGGACAAGGACGAGATCTTTTCCCTCACCGACAAGGACGGCAACCGCCTTGCCGGGGATTTCACCGCCTCCGCGCTGCCGGACGGCTTTTCCATGTTCGCCGCCAATTTGCCGGGCGTGCCGCCCGACACCGAGTATCGCGCCTATTCGGGCGTGGTCGGCGACAACAATTTGACGGTCGCCTTCTCGCTTTCGGAAACCGAGGATCTGGAAAGGATCGTGCTGATGAGCTTCGGCTGGGCCACGCTCTTCATCACCGTCCTGGCGATCGTCGGCGGCGCCGTGCTTGCCTCGCGCGTCCAGCGGCGCCTCGACGGCATCGCCAGCACCATGGTCGACGTCTCGCATGGTCGTCTCGATGCGCGCATTCCGCTGATCGGCAGCGGCGACGACATCGACGCCGTCTCGGCCCAGGTGAATGCGGCGCTCGAGCGCCTGTCGGCGCTGGTCGACGGCATGCGCGAAGTGAGCGCCAACATCGCCCATGACCTCAAGACGCCGCTCAACCGGCTGCAGATGATCCTGGAATCGGCCGCCGACAAGACGGTGTCGGGCGAGGACGTCTCGACCGAGCTGACCGACGCCCGCGCTGAGAGCCAGCAGATCAACAGCACCTTCGACGCTTTGCTTCGCATCGCCCAAATCGAAGCCGGCGCCCGCAAGGCGCGCTTCGTCGACCTTGATGTCGGCCCGGTCGTCGAGACCATCGGCGAAGTCTATGCCGACGTTGCCGAGGATGATGGCAAGTCCTTGTCCACAGGGATTATTCCGGGTACGAAATGGTATATTCACGGCGACCGCGACCTGCTGATGCAGATGCTCGCCAATCTGGTCGAGAACGCCCTCAGGCATTGCCCGCCGGGCACCGCGATTGAGCTCTCGGTGACCAGGGAAGGCAGCCACGTCCTCGTCCATGTCCGCGACAATGGTCCGGGCATCCCCGCCGAGGAGCGCGAAAAGGTGTTCCGCCGGCTCTACCGGTTGGATGCGAGCCGCACGACGCCGGGCAGCGGCCTGGGCTTGAGCCTGGTCAAGGCGGTGGCCGACCTGCATGGTGCGGCAATAACGCTCGAGGACCGCAACCCGGGTCTCGGCGTGACAATCAGCCTTCCGGCCGTGCGAGTTCCAGATGCCTGAGGCAGGCGGAGCCCGCGTCCCGGCCGCCTTACGCATTTGTATAGCCCCCGCCAGCCGCACGAAAACTCCGGTCTCTAGGCTTGTGCCGTTCCCGCCGGATCGGGAGCGCGGCCCGACGAGGTTCGGGCCGGAAACCTCAGAGAAGAAAGGAAAGAAGATGAAAAAATCCGCCATCGCAGCCGCAGCGATCGTGGCTCTCGCCTCCGCGACCGGGGCCTATGCCAAGGCGGCCAGCGGCACCATCGCCAGCGTCGACAAGAAGGGCGATTCCTTCACGCTGAGCGACGGCAAGACCTTTGCCCTGCCCGAAAACATCGAGGTTGAGACCCTCAAGGTCGGCGAAAAGGTCACCGTCACCTATTCCGCCAAGGCCGGCAAGCTCATGGTTTCGGCCGTCCAACCGGCCAACTGAGCCGACAAGCACGACACGCCGGCAGGGAGAACCCTGCCGGCGACGCCATTCGGCGATGCTACCGCGCGGCGCCCGCCCGGCGGAAATCGGAAGGCGACATGCCGGCGAGCTTGCGGAAGGATTTGTTGAAGGCGCTGAGCGAGCCGAAGCCCGATTCCATGGCGACCCTCAGCACATTGGCGTCCTCATGCATCAACAGCGCCTGCGCGTAGCTCAGGCGCAGCAGATTGAGATATTCGTTGAGCGTCATGCCGGTCGATTTCTTGAACAGGCTCATGGCATATTTGGGATGGATGTCGGCGGCAGCCGCAATGGTCACGCAGTCGATGTCGTAGAGGAAATTCTCGGCGATGTAATCGCACATGCGCCCGACATTGCGCGAGGATTGCTGGTCGAAGGGATTGCCCGCCCCTTGCCCGGAGGCCGCTCCTGGCACCAGGCGGTAGGGCTCGAAGCGCACCCGCTCGAGCCTCAGAAGCAACTCGTTGACGGCATGCTCGGCTCTGGCCGGATCGCCCGAGCGCGCATATTCGTTCCAGCGCCTGAAATTGTCGTTGTCCGACTGGTCGGTGGCGTTGGTCACCAGGGTCGCGCCGGTCATCAGCCGATGGCGTATGTCGGCCGGCAGATGCAGGCGGAAGAAATGCACCAGCGGCAGATGCGCGCCGGCATAGACGGCGTCGTCGGAGAGGTCGTCCATCTGGTGCGGCAGGCCGCCCCAGAACAGGCACATCTCGCCGGCCGACAGCGCAATCTCGTGCTCGGCCATGCGGTAATGCACGCTGCCTTGAACGATGAAATTCACCTCGACCTGGGCGTGCCAGTGCGGCTTCAGCATCACCAACGGGTGGTTGTGGAACATCTGCAAAACAAGCGGCAGTCCTTCGACGCTGCTCGCGCCAGGCTGGTAGAATGGACGCCCCGGCATCTTACTTTCCGCCAACTTCTTATTCCCTTCGTCGGGGACAAGCCTTCCGCGCCGCATAGTCTAGCCACGCTCACAGTGAGAGAGCAAATGAAATGGGAGGATTTCAATGCGCACTACACTGACCTGCGCCGCGCTTATGCTTGCCCTGGGCTCCGGCCCGGCCCTGGCGCAGTCCGGCGAGATCACCATCTGGAGCTGGAACATCGCCGCCTCGTCGTTGAAGGCGACGGTCGAGGGCTTCAACAAGAAATACCCCGACATCAAGGTCACGGTTCAGGACCTCGGCAACCAGCCCACCTATGACAAATCGATTGCCGGCTGCGCCGCCGGCGGCGTCGGCCTGCCCGATATCGTCTCGATCGAGAACGGCGAGGCGGAGAATTACTGGAGCCAGTTCCCGGACTGCTTCGTCGACCTGCACACGCTGGGTTACAGCGCCGAGGACCAGAAGAAATTCCCCGATTTCAAACGCACCGAGCTCGAAGTCGGCGACAGGGCCTATGCGATGCCCTGGGATTCCGGCCCGGTGGCCGTCTTCTACCGCCGCGACTTCTACGAGAAGGGAGGCGTCGACCCGGCCTCGATCAAGACCTGGGACGATTTCATCGCCGCCGGCAAGAAGATCCAGGCCGCCAATCCGGGCGTGTCGATGACCAATGCCGATTTCAACGGCGACACCGAATTCTTCCGCATGATCTCCAACGAGCAGGGCTGCGGTTACTTTGCCGAGGACGGCCAGTCGATCACCGTGGCCGAGCCGAAATGCGTCGACGCCCTGACCAAGGTCAAGGAGATGAAGGACGCCGGCATCGTGTCGTCGGCCGACTGGTCCACCAAGATCACCAACAACACCGCCGGCACCGTCGCCAGCCAGGTCTATGGCGGCTGGTATGAAGGCACGATCCGCACCGAATCACCGAAGGAGAGCGGCAAATGGGGCGTCTATCTGATGCCGAGCCTGACCGCCGACGGCCCGCGCGCCGCCAATCTTGGCGGCTCGTCGCTGGCCATCACCTCGGCCTCCAAGAACAAGGAGGCGGCTTACGCCTACCTGAAATATACGCTGGAGACCAATGAGGGCCAGATCACCATGCTGAAGGATTTCGGCCTGGTGCCCTCGCTGATCTCGGCGCTCGACGACCCTTATGTCGCGCAAGGCCAACCCTATTGGGGCGACCAGGCGGTCTGGAAGGATATCCTGGCGACCCTGCCCAAGGTGGTGCCGAGCCGCGGCACGCAGTTCCAGAGCGACGCCGAGATCATCATGCGCGCCGTGCAGACCAAATATCTGGCCAGCGGCTACCCCGACGCCAAGGCCGCGCTCGACGACGCCGCCAAGCAGATCGCCGCCGCGACTGGTTTGCCGGTGAAGTAGGCGATTAGCACCTTCTCCCCTTGTGGGAGAAGGTGGATTGGCGCGCAGCGCCAAGACGGGGTGCTCCAGCGGAGTGAGACGTCGGCTTTCCCTGGAACACCCCTCATCCGGCCGCTGCGCGGCCACGTTCTCCCACAAGGGGAGAAGGAAAAGACAAGAGAAAGGAGGAAGACGATGCGCACGCAGAACGCCACCGCGTACCGCTTCCTCGCGCCTTATCTTTTGATCTTCGCCATCTTCTGGATCTGGCCGATCATCTCGTCCTTCCTGATCTCCTTCCAGGCGACGCGCACCGTGCCGTGGCGCTTCGCGCCCGCCTTCAACTGGGGCCGCCTGATCGGCGACCCCGCCTTCTACAATGCGCTGAAGAACACGCTGCTGATCCTGGTCATCCAGGTGCCGGTGATGATTGCGCTGGCGATCGTCATGGCGGTGCTGCTGAACTCGCCGCTGCTCAAGGCGCGCGGCCTCTACCGCTTCGCCTTCTTCGCCCCGGTGGTGGTCGGTGAGGTCGCCTATTCGGCCGTCTTCCGGCTGATGTTCAGCCTCGATTTCGGCATCGTCAACAAGCTCTTGAACAGCGTCGGGCTGCCCAAGATCGACTGGTTCTCCAACGTCACGCCGGCCATGGCGCTGATCATGATCGCCGTGACCTGGCGCTGGGCGGGCTACAACGCCATCATCATCCTGGCCGGCCTGCAGTCTATCCCCGAGGACGTCTACGAGGCGGCGACACTCGACCGTGTCAGCCGGCTGAAGCAATTCTTCTACATCACCTTGCCATTGCTGAAGCCGGTCATCGTCTTTTGCGCCGTGCTGTCGATCATCGGCACCATGCAGCTCTTCACCGAGCCGTTCCTGATCACCGAACGCGGCGGACCGGGCGGCGGCACCGAGACGCTCGGCCTGCTGCTCTACCGCCAGGGCTTCCGCTCGCTCAATTTCGGCTACGCTTCCGCCGTCGCCTACACCATGGCCGGGCTGGCCATCGCCATCACCCTGGTGCAGCTCTGGCTGATGAGGGAGCCGAAATGACCTCGCGCTCGCAGGCAAGGCTCGGGCGCGTCATTGCGCTGCATCTTTTCCTGACGCCGCTGGCGCTGGTCTGGCTGTTTCCGCTGTGGATGATGGTGGTGTTTTCCACCATGCCCGACAACGGCATCTTCAGCCCCGGCATCGAGCTTCTGCCGCACGACAATTTCCTCGACAATGTCGCCAACCTGCAGCGCGACACCAATTTCATCGGCGCCATCGGCATCTCGGTCTCGGTCGCGGTGACCTACACGATCCTCTCGGTGCTGCTCACCTCGATGGCCGGCTGGGCGCTGGCGCGCTACGAATTCCACGGCAAGGGCGCGGTGGTGGCGATCATCTTCGGCACCATCACGCTGCCCTACGCGGTGGTGCTCATCCCGCAATTCATCATGGTGGCGCGCGACTTCGCTCTGGCCAACACCTGGATCGCGCTGATCGTGCCGCCACTGTTCAATTCGCTGGGCGTGCTCTTCATGCGGCAGGCTTTCTCGATGATGCCGGCGGAGCTGTTCGACGCGGCGCGCGTCGAGGGCGTCAAGGAATGGCGCATCTTCCTGTTCGTGGCGCTGCCGCTGGCCCGCCCGATGCTCGCGGCGCTCGCGATCATTCTCTTCCTCGCCTCGTGGAACAACTATCTCTGGCCGCTGCTGATCAACAGCCAGCCGGGCGCGATGACCGCGCCGGTGGCGCTCGGCACGCTGATCGGCCTGACCAAGGTTTCGTGGGGCGGCATCATGGCCGGCGCCGTCATGCTGACGGTGCCGATGCTCGTTGTCTTCGTGCTGTTGCAGCGTCATTTCATCGCCGGCATCGCCGCCGGCGCGGTCAAGTAGGAAGGAGCGCAATGGCGGCCGTCACCCTCACCAATGTCGTCAAACGCTTCGGCGTCTTCGAAGTCGTCCACGGCGCCAACATCGACATCGCCGACGGCGAGTTCGTCGTCTTCGTCGGTCCGTCCGGCTGCGGCAAGTCCACGCTTCTGAGGATGATCGCCGGGCTGGAGGACATCAGCGGCGGCGACATCGCCATCGGCGGCAAGGTGATCAACGATGTCGAGCCGGCCGAGCGCGGCATCGCCATGGTGTTCCAGTCCTACGCGCTCTACCCGCATATGACCGTCGAGCAGAACCTCTCCTTCGGCCTCAGGATGAACGGCAACCCGAAGGCCGACACCGAGCGCCGGGTCAGGAAAGCCGCCGAAATCCTGCGCATCGACGAATTGATGCAACGCCGGCCGAAGCAACTCTCCGGCGGCCAGCGCCAGCGCGTCGCCATCGGCCGCGCCATCGTGCGCGAGCCGCAGGTCTTCCTGTTCGACGAGCCGCTCTCCAATCTCGACGCCGAGCTAAGAGTCCAGATGCGCGTCGAGATCTCGCGCCTGCACAAGGAACTCGGCGTCACCATGATCTATGTGACGCACGACCAGACCGAGGCCATGACGCTGGCCGACCGTATCGTCGTGCTGAAGGCCGGCAATGTCGAGCAGATCGGCGCGCCGCTCGATCTCTACGACGACCCGGCAAACCGTTTCGTAGCCGGCTTCATCGGCTCGCCGAAGATGAATTTCCTCAGCGCCAAGGTCGTGGAGATCTCCAACAGCGCGACAATCGTCGAGCTCGTCCATCATGGCGGCGCGCGGTTGCGCAAACCGCTCGCCGAAGCTTTTCCCGCCCTTGATGCCGAGGTCGTGCTTGGCGTCAGGCCGGAGCATTTCTTCGAGGCCGGCGAGGGCGATTGCGACATCCCGGTCAAGGCCGACGTCGCCGAGCATCTCGGCTCGGTGAGCTATGTCTACGCCAATGCCGGACCCGAGGAGCTGATCGTCGAGCGCGAGGCCTCGCGCCAGCGCGCCAGCGGCGATCATTTCACGGTCTCGATCAAGGCGGAACGGGCGCTGCTCTTCGACAAGGCAGGCGCAAGGATCCGCTGACCCGAAAGTTTTCTTTGCCGGCATGCCAGGCGTGGCGGCGACCCATGGAGTATTTGATATGACATCCTCATCCAAGAAAATCCGCTGGGGCATCCTCGGGCCCGGCAGCATCGCAAAGTCCTTTGCCGGCGGCGTGGCGCAGTCGCGCACCGGCACGCTCGAGGCGCTCGGCGCCCGCAATCCGGGCAAAGCGGGGCTTGCCGAGACCTTTCCAGGCGCGCGCATCCTCGACGGCTACGACGCGCTGCTTGCCGACGATGGAGTCGACGCCGTCTACATTTCGATCCCGCATCCCGGCCATGCCGAATGGGCGATCAAGGCTGCCGAAGCCGGCAAGCATGTCTTATGCGAAAAGCCGCTGGCCCTGACCGCCTTCGAAGCCGACGCCATGATGCATGCGGCACGCAAGGCCGGCACCTTCCTCGGCGAAGCCTTCATGTACCGGCTGCATCCGCAGACCCTGCAACTGGTCGAGCTGATCAAGTCGGGCGCCGTTGGCGAGGTGCGCATGATCAAGTCGAGCTTCGGCTTCGCCATGCCGGGCTTCATGCCGGAGCACCGGCTTTACGCCAACGAACTCGCCGGCGGCGGCATCCTCGATGTCGGCGGCTATCCCGTATCGATGGCGCGGCTGATCGCGGGCGCTACGATCGGCCAGCCTTTCGCCGAGCCCGACAAGGTTGTGGGCGCCGCCCATCTTGGCCAGTCCGGCGTCGACGAGTGGGCTTCCGCGCTGCTGCATTTCCCCGACGGCATCGTCGCCGAAATCTCCGGCAGCATCTCGCTCGACCAGGACAATGTGCTGCGTATCCTCGGCACCAAGGGCCGCATCGAGGTGCCCGATTTCTGGTTCGCCGGTGGCAACCGCGATGTCGGACCGGGCCGGATCGAGGTGATCCGGTCCGGGGCCGCTCGCGAGGTGATCAGCCTCGGCGAGACCTGCCACCTCTATTCCTTCGAGGTCGACGCCGCCGGCGAGGCGATCCTCGCCGGACGGCAGGAATTCGCCTGGCCCGGCATGTCCTGGGCCGACAGCCTCGGCACGCTGCGCGTCCTCGACAGATGGCGCGCCGCTGTCGGGCTCGAATACGAGATCGAGAAGCCGGCTAAGCGTGTCAACACCATCTCCGGCCGGCGGCTGCGAACCAACGGCGCCGCCATCGGCAAGCGTGACATTCCCGGCCTGTCGATGCCCGTCTCGCGGCTGGCACTCGGCTTCGAGGATTTCCGCAGCTTCTCCTCCGGCTCGATCCTGCTCGATGCCTGTTTCGAGGCCGGCGGCAATCTGTTCGACACCGGCTTTGTCTACGGCGCCGGCTACACCGAGACGCTGCTTGGCCAATGGCTCGCCAATCGCGGCATGCGCGCGCAATCGGTGATCATCGCCAAGGGCGCGCATTCGCCGCTCTGTTATCCCGACGTCATCGGCAAGCAACTGGCACAGTCGCTCGACCGGCTGCAGACCGACCATGTCGACATCTATTTCATGCATCGCGACAATCCGGACGTGCCGGTCGGCGAATTCGTCGACGCGATGGACGCGGAGGCCAGGGCCGGCCGCATCCGCGGCCTGTTCGGCGGCTCCAACTGGACGATGGAGCGCATGGACGCGGCCATTGCCTATGCCGAGAAGAACGGCAGGCAGAAGCCCGGCGCGCTGTCCAACAATTTCTCGCTGGCCGAGATGCTGGAGCCGATCTGGGCCGGCTGCGTCACCTCGTCGACCGACGCCTGGAAAGCCTGGCTGGCGGCGCGGCAGATGCCGAACTTCGCCTGGTCGAGCCAGGGCCGCGGCTTCTTCACCGACCGAGCCGGCCGCGACCGGACCGACAATGAGGAGTTGGTGCGGGTCTGGTACTCGGAAAAGAATTTCGGCCGCCGCGACCGCGCCATCGAACTGGCGCGAAAGCTCGGCAAGAGCCCGATCCATGTCGCGCTGGCTTACGTGCTGGCGCAGCCCTTTCCGTCCGTGCCGCTGATCGGCCCCCGCACGCTGGACGAGTTGGAGGACAGCCTCAAGGCGCTGGATATCAAGCTGACGCCGGAGGATGTGGCGTGGCTGGACGAGGGGCCGGAAAGGCGCAGGGCGTAGGGGATAGACCACGAGCGAAATGACGGACGTCGCGTCCCTTCGCCCCCTCTCTGCCCTGCCGGGCATCTTCCCCTCAAGGGGGGATCAGATGTCACGCCGGCTTTCGCCAATCACCAATGTTGCAGAAAAGGTGCCAGCGTCGAAGCTGCCAATCTCCCCCCTTGAGGGGGAGATGTCCGGCAGGACAGAGAGGGGGGCCTCGCGCCGGCGCCTCCTTCGTCATTCTAGGGCGGAGCAAGGAGCGAAGCGACGCGCGCAGACCCTAGAATCCATGCCGTGACGCCTGAGCGCCGCCACGGTCCAGAACGCTCACCAGCCAATTCCGCGAAACAACTCGAACCATTCAGGATTGCTCTTCTCGATCAATTCAACCTTCCATTGGCACGGCCAGCGCTTCAATGATGTCTCACGCTGGATGGCGTCGGTGATGTCGAGATATTCCTCGTACCAGACCAGACGCTGCACACCGTAACGGCTGGTGAAGCTGGAGCCTTGGCCGGTCTTGTGCTCTGGCATGCGACGAGCAAGGTCGTTGGTGACACCGATATAGATCGTGCCGCCCTTCTGGCTCGCGGTCATGTAGACGTAGCCTGTCATGTGGCGATCTTACCTGGCGCTACGACCAACAGCTATTCTGGGTCGTTGCATTCTATGGCCAATGTCACGGTATGGATTCTAGGGTCTGCGCGCGTCGCTTCGCTCCTTGCTCCGCCCTAGAATGACGAAGGAGGCGCCGGCGCGAGGCCCCCCTCTCTGTCCTGCCGGACATCTCCCCCTCAAGGGGGGAGATTGGCAGCTTCGACGCTGGCACCTTTTCTGCAACATTGGTGATTGGCGAAAGCCGGCGTGACATCTGATCCCCCCTTGAGGGGAAGATGCCCGGCAGGGCAGAGAGGGGGCGAAGGGACGCGACGTCCGTCATTTCGCTCGTGGTCTATCCCCTACGCCCTGCGCCTTTCCGGCCCCTCGTCCAGCCACGCCACATCCTCCGGCGTCAGCTTGATATCCAGCGCCTTGAGGCTGTCCTCCAACTCGTCCAGCGTGCGGGGGCCGATCAGCGGCACGGACGGAAAGGGCTGCGCCAGCACGTAAGCCAGCGCGACATGGATCGGGCTCTTGCCGAGCTTTCGCGCCAGTTCGATGGCGCGGTCGCGGCGGCCGAAATTCTTTTCCGAGTACCAGACCCGCACCAACTCCTCATTGTCGGTCCGGTCGCGGCCGGCTCGGTCGGTGAAGAAGCCGCGGCCCTGGCTCGACCAGGCGAAGTTCGGCATCTGCCGCGCCGCCAGCCAGGCTTTCCAGGCGTCGGTCGACGAGGTGACGCAGCCGGCCCAGATCGGCTCCAGCATCTCGGCCAGCGAGAAATTGTTGGACAGCGCGCCGGGCTTCTGCCTGCCGTTCTTCTCGGCATAGGCAATGGCCGCGTCCATGCGCTCCATCGTCCAGTTGGAGCCGCCGAACAGGCCGCGGATGCGGCCGGCCCTGGCCTCCGCGTCCATCGCGTCGACGAATTCGCCGACCGGCACGTCCGGATTGTCGCGATGCATGAAATAGATGTCGACATGGTCGGTCTGCAGCCGGTCGAGCGACTGTGCCAGTTGCTTGCCGATGACGTCGGGATAACAGAGCGGCGAATGCGCGCCCTTGGCGATGATCACCGATTGCGCGCGCATGCCGCGATTGGCGAGCCATTGGCCAAGCAGCGTCTCGGTGTAGCCGGCGCCGTAGACAAAGCCGGTGTCGAACAGATTGCCGCCGGCCTCGAAACAGGCATCGAGCAGGATCGAGCCGGAGGAGAAGCTGCGGAAATCCTCGAAGCCGAGTGCCAGCCGCGAGACGGGCATCGACAGGCCGGGAATGTCACGCTTGCCGATGGCGGCGCCGTTGGTTCGCAGCCGCCGGCCGGAGATGGTGTTGACACGCTTAGCCGGCTTCTCGATCTCGTATTCGAGCCCGACAGCGGCGCGCCATCTGTCGAGGACGCGCAGCGTGCCGAGGCTGTCGGCCCAGGACATGCCGGGCCAGGCGAATTCCTGCCGTCCGGCGAGGATCGCCTCGCCGGCGGCGTCGACCTCGAAGGAATAGAGGTGGCAGGTCTCGCCGAGGCTGATCACCTCGCGAGCGGCCCCGGACCGGATCACCTCGATCCGGCCCGGTCCGACATCGCGGTTGCCACCGGCGAACCAGAAATCGGGCACCTCGATGCGGCCCTTGGTGCCGAGGATACGCAGCACATTGTCCTGGTCGAGCGAGATGCTGCCGGAGATTTCGGCGACGATGCCGTCGGGGAAATGCAGCAGCGCGGAAGCCCACTCGTCGACGCCGGACTGGCCAAGATGGGCGGCGCCCACAACCTTGTCGGGCTCGGCGAAAGGCTGGCCGATCGTAGCGCCCGCGATCAGCCGCGCCATCGATACGGGATAGCCGCCGACATCGAGGATGCCGCCGCCGGCGAGTTCGTTGGCGTAAAGCCGGTGCTCCGGCATGAAGCCCGGCATGGCGAAGCCGAAGCTCGACTTGATCATGCGCACCTCGCCAACGGCGCCCGACTTGATCAGCTCGACCAGTTGCAGGGTCTGCGGATGCAGCCGGTACATGAAGGCTTCGCCGAGGAAGGTGCCGGCCTTGCGTGCCGCATGCATCATGGCGTCGGCTTCGAAGGCGGTCAGGGCCAGCGGCTTTTCGCATAAGACATGCTTGCCGGCTTCGGCAGCCTTGATCGCCCATTCGGCATGGCCGGGATGCGGGATCGAAATGTAGACGGCGTCGACTCCATCGTCGGCAAGCAGCGCGTCGTAGCCGTCGAGGATGCGCGCGCCTGGAAAGGTCTCGGCAAGCCCCGCTTTGCCCGGATTGCGGGCGCCGAGCGCCTCGAGCGTGCCGGTGCGCGACTGCGCCACGCCGCCGGCAAAGGACTTTGCGATGCTGCCGGGCCCGAGGATGCCCCAGCGGATTTTCTTGGATGAGGATGTCATATCAAATACTCCATGGGTCGCCGCCACGCCTGGCATGCCGGCAAAGAAAACTTTCGGGTCAGCGGATCCTTGCGCCTGCCTTGTCGAAGAGCAGCGCCCGTTCCGCCTTGATCGAGACCGTGAAATGATCGCCGCTGGCGCGCTGGCGCGAGGCCTCGCGCTCGACGATCAGCTCCTCGGGTCCGGCATTGGCGTAGACATAGCTCACCGAGCCGAGATGCTCGGCGACGTCGGCCTTGACCGGGATGTCGCAATCGCCCTCGCCGGCCTCGAAGAAATGCTCCGGCCTGACGCCAAGCACGACCTCGGCATCAAGGGCGGGAAAAGCTTCGGCGAGCGGTTTGCGCAACCGCGCGCCGCCATGATGGACGAGCTCGACGATTGTCGCGCTGTTGGAGATCTCCACGACCTTGGCGCTGAGGAAATTCATCTTCGGCGAGCCGATGAAGCCGGCTACGAAACGGTTTGCCGGGTCGTCGTAGAGATCGAGCGGCGCGCCGATCTGCTCGACATTGCCGGCCTTCAGCACGACGATACGGTCGGCCAGCGTCATGGCCTCGGTCTGGTCGTGCGTCACATAGATCATGGTGACGCCGAGTTCCTTGTGCAGGCGCGAGATCTCGACGCGCATCTGGACTCTTAGCTCGGCGTCGAGATTGGAGAGCGGCTCGTCGAACAGGAAGACCTGCGGCTCGCGCACGATGGCGCGGCCGATGGCGACGCGCTGGCGCTGGCCGCCGGAGAGTTGCTTCGGCCGGCGTTGCATCAATTCGTCGATGCGCAGGATTTCGGCGGCTTTCCTGACCCGGCGCTCGGTGTCGGCCTTCGGGTTGCCGTTCATCCTGAGGCCGAAGGAGAGGTTCTGCTCGACGGTCATATGCGGGTAGAGCGCGTAGGACTGGAACACCATGGCGATGCCGCGCTCGGCCGGCTCGACATCGTTGATCACCTTGCCGCCGATGGCGATGTCGCCGCCGCTGATGTCCTCCAGCCCGGCGATCATCCTCAGAAGCGTGGACTTGCCGCAGCCGGACGGACCGACGAAGACGACGAACTCGCCGTCGGCGATGTCGATGTTGGCGCCGTGGACGACTTCGAAGACGCCGAAGCGTTTGACGACATTGGTGAGGGTGACGGCCGCCATTGCGCTCCTTCCTACTTGACCGCGCCGGCGGCGATGCCGGCGATGAAATGACGCTGCAACAGCACGAAGACAACGAGCATCGGCACCGTCAGCATGACGGCGCCGGCCATGATGCCGCCCCACGAAACCTTGGTCAGGCCGATCAGCGTGCCGAGCGCCACCGGCGCGGTCATCGCGCCCGGCTGGCTGTTGATCAGCAGCGGCCAGAGATAGTTGTTCCACGAGGCGAGGAAGAGAATGATCGCGAGCGCCGCGAGCATCGGGCGGGCCAGCGGCAGCGCCACGAACAGGAAGATGCGCCATTCCTTGACGCCCTCGACGCGCGCCGCGTCGAACAGCTCCGCCGGCATCATCGAGAAAGCCTGCCGCATGAAGAGCACGCCCAGCGAATTGAACAGTGGCGGCACGATCAGCGCGATCCAGGTGTTGGCCAGAGCGAAGTCGCGCGCCACCATGATGAATTGCGGGATGAGCACCACCGCGTAGGGCAGCGTGATGGTGCCGAAGATGATCGCCACCACCGCGCCCTTGCCGTGGAATTCGTAGCGCGCCAGCGCCCAGCCGGCCATCGAGGTGAGCAGCACCGAGAGGATCGTGTAGGTCACCGCGACCGAGACCGAGATGCCGATGGCGCCGATGAAATTGGTGTCGCGCTGCAGGTTGGCGACATTGTCGAGGAAATTGTCGTGCGGCAGAAGCTCGATGCCGGGGCTGAAGATGCCGTTGTCGGGCATGGTGGAAAACACCACCATCATCCACAGCGGAAACAGCCAGACCAGCGCCAGCGGCGTCAGGAAAAGATGCAGCGCAATGACGCGCCCGAGCCTTGCCTGCGAGCGCGAGGTCATTTCGGCTCCCTCATCAGCCAGAGCTGCACCAGGGTGATGGCGATGGCCAGCCCGGCCATGGTGTAGGCGACGGCGGAAGCGTAGCCGAAATTGAGCGAGCGGAAGCCCTGGCGGTAGAGCAGCAGGCCGAGCGTCTCGGTGCCGCCGCCCGGTCCGCCGCGTTCGGTGATCAGGAACGGCTCGGTGAAGAGCTGCATGGTGCCGATGATCGACAGCACGGCGCAAAAGACGATGACCGGCTTCAGCAATGGCAAGGTGATGTAGAAGAATTGCTTCAGCCGGCTGACACGGTCGAGTGTCGCCGCCTCGTAGACGTCCTCGGGGATAGACTGCAGGCCGGCCAGGATGATGATGGCGTTGTAGCCCGCCCAGCGCCAGGTCACGGCGATCATGATCAGCGCCATGGCCGGCGTGACGTTGGAGAACCAGTCGATCTTGGGCAGCCCGACGCTGTTCAAGAGCTTGTTGACGATGCCGAAATCGAGGCTGAACATCAGCCGGAAGACGGCCGAATAGGCGACCTCACCGACCACCACCGGGGCGAAGAAGGCGAAGCGGTAGAGGCCGCGCGCCTTGAGCAGCGGCGAGTTCAGCAGCACCGCCATGACGATCGCCAGCGCAATCATCACCGGCACCTGGATGACCAGGATCAGCAGCGTGTTCTTCAGCGCATTGTAGAAGGCGGGGTCGCCGATCAGGCGGCCCCAGTTGAAGGCGGGCGCGAAGCGCCACGGCACGGTGCGCGTCGCCTGGAAGGAGATCAGGAAGGACGAGATGATCGGCCAGATCCAGAAGATGGCGAAGATCAAAAGATAAGGCGCGAGGAAGCGGTACGCGGTGGCGTTCTGCGTGCGCATCGTCTTCCTCCTTTCTCTTGTCTTTTCCTTCTCCCCTTGTGGGAGAACGTGGCCGCGCAGCGGCCGGATGAGGGGTGTTCCAGGGAAAGCCGACGTCTCACTCCGCTGGAGCACCCCGTCTTGGCGCTGCGCGCCAATCCACCTTCTCCCACAAGGGGAGAAGGTGCTAATCGCCTACTTCACCGGCAAACCAGTCGCGGCGGCGATCTGCTTGGCGGCGTCGTCGAGCGCGGCCTTGGCGTCGGGGTAGCCGCTGGCCAGATATTTGGTCTGCACGGCGCGCATGATGATCTCGGCGTCGCTCTGGAACTGCGTGCCGCGGCTCGGCACCACCTTGGGCAGGGTCGCCAGGATATCCTTCCAGACCGCCTGGTCGCCCCAATAGGGTTGGCCTTGCGCGACATAAGGGTCGTCGAGCGCCGAGATCAGCGAGGGCACCAGGCCGAAATCCTTCAGCATGGTGATCTGGCCCTCATTGGTCTCCAGCGTATATTTCAGGTAGGCGTAAGCCGCCTCCTTGTTCTTGGAGGCCGAGGTGATGGCCAGCGACGAGCCGCCAAGATTGGCGGCGCGCGGGCCGTCGGCGGTCAGGCTCGGCATCAGATAGACGCCCCATTTGCCGCTCTCCTTCGGTGATTCGGTGCGGATCGTGCCTTCATACCAGCCGCCATAGACCTGGCTGGCGACGGTGCCGGCGGTGTTGTTGGTGATCTTGGTGGACCAGTCGGCCGACGACACGATGCCGGCGTCCTTCATCTCCTTGACCTTGGTCAGGGCGTCGACGCATTTCGGCTCGGCCACGGTGATCGACTGGCCGTCCTCGGCAAAGTAACCGCAGCCCTGCTCGTTGGAGATCATGCGGAAGAATTCGGTGTCGCCGTTGAAATCGGCATTGGTCATCGACACGCCCGGATTGGCGGCCTGGATCTTCTTGCCGGCGGCGATGAAATCGTCCCAGGTCTTGATCGAGGCCGGGTCGACGCCTCCCTTCTCGTAGAAGTCGCGGCGGTAGAAGACGGCCACCGGGCCGGAATCCCAGGGCATCGCATAGGCCCTGTCGCCGACTTCGAGCTCGGTGCGTTTGAAATCGGGGAATTTCTTCTGGTCCTCGGCGCTGTAACCCAGCGTGTGCAGGTCGACGAAGCAGTCCGGGAACTGGCTCCAGTAATTCTCCGCCTCGCCGTTCTCGATCGAGACGATATCGGGCAGGCCGACGCCGCCGGCGGCGCAGCCGGCAATCGATTTGTCATAGGTGGGCTGGTTGCCGAGGTCCTGAACCGTGACCTTGATGTCGGGGTATTTCTTGTTGAAGCCCTCGACCGTCGCCTTCAACGACGAGGCGGCGATGTTCCAGCTCCAGATGGTGATCTCGCCGGACTGCGCCAGGGCCGGGCCGGAGCCCAGGGCAAGCATAAGCGCGGCGCAGGTCAGTGTAGTGCGCATTGAAATCCTCCCATTTCATTTGCTCTCTCACTGTGAGCGTGGCTAGACTATGCGGCGCGGAAGGCTTGTCCCCGACGAAGGGAATAAGAAGTTGGCGGAAAGTAAGATGCCGGGGCGTCCATTCTACCAGCCTGGCGCGAGCAGCGTCGAAGGACTGCCGCTTGTTTTGCAGATGTTCCACAACCACCCGTTGGTGATGCTGAAGCCGCACTGGCACGCCCAGGTCGAGGTGAATTTCATCGTTCAAGGCAGCGTGCATTACCGCATGGCCGAGCACGAGATTGCGCTGTCGGCCGGCGAGATGTGCCTGTTCTGGGGCGGCCTGCCGCACCAGATGGACGACCTCTCCGACGACGCCGTCTATGCCGGCGCGCATCTGCCGCTGGTGCATTTCTTCCGCCTGCATCTGCCGGCCGACATACGCCATCGGCTGATGACCGGCGCGACCCTGGTGACCAACGCCACCGACCAGTCGGACAACGACAATTTCAGGCGCTGGAACGAATATGCGCGCTCGGGCGATCCGGCCAGAGCCGAGCATGCCGTCAACGAGTTGCTTCTGAGGCTCGAGCGGGTGCGCTTCGAGCCCTACCGCCTGGTGCCAGGAGCGGCCTCCGGGCAAGGGGCGGGCAATCCCTTCGACCAGCAATCCTCGCGCAATGTCGGGCGCATGTGCGATTACATCGCCGAGAATTTCCTCTACGACATCGACTGCGTGACCATTGCGGCTGCCGCCGACATCCATCCCAAATATGCCATGAGCCTGTTCAAGAAATCGACCGGCATGACGCTCAACGAATATCTCAATCTGCTGCGCCTGAGCTACGCGCAGGCGCTGTTGATGCATGAGGACGCCAATGTGCTGAGGGTCGCCATGGAATCGGGCTTCGGCTCGCTCAGCGCCTTCAACAAATCCTTCCGCAAGCTCGCCGGCATGTCGCCTTCCGATTTCCGCCGGGCGGGCGCCGCGCGGTAGCATCGCCGAATGGCGTCGCCGGCAGGGTTCTCCCTGCCGGCGTGTCGTGCTTGTCGGCTCAGTTGGCCGGTTGGACGGCCGAAACCATGAGCTTGCCGGCCTTGGCGGAATAGGTGACGGTGACCTTTTCGCCGACCTTGAGGGTCTCAACCTCGATGTTTTCGGGCAGGGCAAAGGTCTTGCCGTCGCTCAGCGTGAAGGAATCGCCCTTCTTGTCGACGCTGGCGATGGTGCCGCTGGCCGCCTTGGCATAGGCCCCGGTCGCGGAGGCGAGAGCCACGATCGCTGCGGCTGCGATGGCGGATTTTTTCATCTTCTTTCCTTTCTTCTCTGAGGTTTCCGGCCCGAACCTCGTCGGGCCGCGCTCCCGATCCGGCGGGAACGGCACAAGCCTAGAGACCGGAGTTTTCGTGCGGCTGGCGGGGGCTATACAAATGCGTAAGGCGGCCGGGACGCGGGCTCCGCCTGCCTCAGGCATCTGGAACTCGCACGGCCGGAAGGCTGATTGTCACGCCGAGACCCGGGTTGCGGTCCTCGAGCGTTATTGCCGCACCATGCAGGTCGGCCACCGCCTTGACCAGGCTCAAGCCCAGGCCGCTGCCCGGCGTCGTGCGGCTCGCATCCAACCGGTAGAGCCGGCGGAACACCTTTTCGCGCTCCTCGGCGGGGATGCCCGGACCATTGTCGCGGACATGGACGAGGACGTGGCTGCCTTCCCTGGTCACCGAGAGCTCAATCGCGGTGCCCGGCGGGCAATGCCTGAGGGCGTTCTCGACCAGATTGGCGAGCATCTGCATCAGCAGGTCGCGGTCGCCGTGAATATACCATTTCGTACCCGGAATAATCCCTGTGGACAAGGACTTGCCATCATCCTCGGCAACGTCGGCATAGACTTCGCCGATGGTCTCGACGACCGGGCCGACATCAAGGTCGACGAAGCGCGCCTTGCGGGCGCCGGCTTCGATTTGGGCGATGCGAAGCAAAGCGTCGAAGGTGCTGTTGATCTGCTGGCTCTCAGCGCGGGCGTCGGTCAGCTCGGTCGAGACGTCCTCGCCCGACACCGTCTTGTCGGCGGCCGATTCCAGGATCATCTGCAGCCGGTTGAGCGGCGTCTTGAGGTCATGGGCGATGTTGGCGCTCACTTCGCGCATGCCGTCGACCAGCGCCGACAGGCGCTCGAGCGCCGCATTCACCTGGGCCGAGACGGCGTCGATGTCGTCGCCGCTGCCGATCAGCGGAATGCGCGCATCGAGACGACCATGCGAGACGTCGACCATGGTGCTGGCGATGCCGTCGAGGCGCCGCTGGACGCGCGAGGCAAGCACGGCGCCGCCGACGATCGCCAGGACGGTGATGAAGAGCGTGGCCCAGCCGAAGCTCATCAGCACGATCCTTTCCAGATCCTCGGTTTCCGAAAGCGAGAAGGCGACCGTCAAATTGTTGTCGCCGACCACGCCCGAATAGGCGCGATACTCGGTGTCGGGCGGCACGCCCGGCAAATTGGCGGCGAACATGGAAAAGCCGTCCGGCAGCGCGGAGGCGGTGAAATCCCCGGCAAGGCGGTTGCCGTCCTTGTCGGTGAGGGAAAAGATCTCGTCCTTGTCCTGGCTGAACTGGGCATGGTCCCTGACCGTGGAGACGAGATCCTCCTCGTCGCTCTCGGCATAGGTCGCGGCGATCAGCGAATAGGTCTCCTTGATCGATTGATCGAGCTGCCTGGCGAGCGAGGCGCTCATCAATTGATAGACGATCGCGCCGGACAGGATGAAGGCCAGCAGGAACAGAAAGGCGAAGGTCAGCGCCAGCCTGAACGGCGTGCTGCGCAGCAGGCTGGAGCGTGTCGCGCTCATGCGATCGCGGTGGGTCGCCCCGCACGTGCGGCCGCGAGATCAGGCCGGGACATGCAGGCTGTAGCCGGTGTTGCGCACGGTGTGGATCAGCGGCACGTCGAAGGGCCTGTCGACCTTGGCCCGCAGCCGGCTGATATGCGTTTCGACGACGCTGGTCTTGGGGTCGAAATGAAAGTCCCAGACGCGCTCCAGAAGCATGGTGCGGGTGATGACGCGGCCCTCGCCGCGCATCAGCACCTCGAGCAGGCTGAATTCGCGCGGCTGCAGGTCGATCGGCTGGCCCTGCCTGGTCACGCGGCGCAGGATCAGGTCCATTTCGAGGTCGGCGACGCGCAGCGCCGTCTTCTGCTCCTGCGCCGCCGGCCGGCGGCCGAGCGCATGGATGCGGGCAAGCAGCTCGGAAAAGGCGAAGGGCTTGACCAGATAGTCGTCGCCGCCCGCTTCGAGGCCCTCGACGCGGTCGTCGACGCCGCCGATGGAGGTCAGGAAAATGGCCGGCGTGCGGATGCCGGCGGCGCGCACAGCCTTGATCATCGACAGGCCGTCGAGGCCGGGAACCATGCGGTCGGCGACGATCACGTCATAGGCGTTGCGGGTCGCGGCGAAGAGCCCGTCATGGCCGTCGCGCAGCAGATCGCAGACATGGCCGGCCTCGGTCAGCCCCCTGACGATGTAGTCGGCGGTTCTCGGATCGTCTTCAACAAGCAGAAGTCGCATCGCCCCGTGCTGTCCTTGCCGCCTCAACCTCACCGGCATGGTAGCGCCGGCTGCGGTTTTTTCTTGGCCGGTCTATCTCTTCGTTGGACGCGGTTCCTGACGGAAATCCCGCGCCACCCGTTGCTGGAATTGCTCTAACCATCTGTTTTTAAGCGCTGCCGGAGCGAAGGCCGCAACACATTTTTGCGAGAAGCGGTTTAGTCGAGCAGCGCCTGTTCGTCTTCGTCGATCAGGTTCCTCAGCGTCATATAGAGAACGATGACCACGATGCAGCCGAGAAAGGTCAGGCTGGTGGCGGTGGTGCCGAAGCCCATGCCGCCATACTCGACCGGTTGCGACAGCAGGTCGCCGAAGGAGGCGCCGAACGGCCGGGTCAGGATATAGGCGAGCCAGAAGGCGAGGATAGAGTTCAGGCCGAGGAAGAACCTGGCGAGCGCGATCGCCGCGATCACGCCGCCGAAGATGAGGCCGGTGGTGAGATAACCCATGTCGAAACGCTCGGCCACCAGATCGCCGGCGGCCGTGCCGAGCGAGAAGGTGAACAGGATCGCCAGCCAATAGAAGATCTCGCGCCTGGTGGTGAAGATGGTGTGGATCGAGAGCGTCTTTTCGCTGGCGTACCAGGCCGCGAAAGTCAGTGCGAGGGCGACCGAGAAGACGATCGTCGTCGTCTCCAGCCGCACGCCGAAATTGTCGACGAGGTTGTCGGTGACCAGGGTGCCGACGACGCTGATCAGCACGACCGCGAGCCAATAGGCCCAGGGCACGTAGCGCTTCTGCGCGAACTGCAGGACAAGCGCGACGACCAGGATGCCGCTCATGATCAAGGATGTCGCGGTAAGGCCGAGGCCGAGATTGACGGCGAGATAGTCGGCCGCCGTCTCGCCCATGGTCACCGCCATGATCTTGATCAGCCAGAAATCGATGGCGACGTCCGGAACGCGGTTCAATTCGGACTCGTGTGCGTGGCTTGCCACGGTCATGGCGATATCCATTTCCGGTTCCTCCGCCGCTTACTTGCCAAGAATCTTCATAGCCTGGGCGAAGAAGTCGTCGGCGCGCTTGTCGTCGTCGGCGTTGCAACGTTCGATGCCCTTCGTCTCCAGTTCGGAAACCTTGTTCTTGTCGGCATCGTTAGGTGTCGCCTTGGCCTCGGCGGCGCGCAGGTCCTTCAGAGCCGTCTCGCAAGGCGTCGGGGCGGCAATCGCCGAAGCCAAGGGAACGATGATCGCGGTAGCGGCAAAGGCGAAAGCAAGGGCAAATTTGTTCATGACATTATCCCGAGGTTGATGATCCATTCGCCGCCCGAAATCGCGTTTGGCGGCGATCGTCAGGCTAGACGGGCGAATTCACCGCGGCCTGTCCGCGCGCTTACAAATTCGTAAGGTCGGCCGAAAACCTCTACCGGGCCTCGTCATCCCGCGGCGGAACAGCTAGAGAAGCCTCGGCGCCCCTGTCGGCGCCGGAGCGGTGAGAAGAATGGCCTATACGTCCCTCAAATCGGCGCCGAAGGCGTTCGACCAGCACAAGCGTCTGATCGTCGTGCAGGCGGCCGCCGTGCTTGCCGTCATCCTGCTCCTGTTCAGCAAGCCGGCGCTGGCCGAAGGGTCGGACGGGCACGAAATCGTCGAGACGATCGGGTTCGCGATGGTGCTGATCTGTTTCCTTGGCCGGCTGTGGAGCATCCTATTCGTCGGCGGCAGGAAGAATGACGAGCTGATCATGTCCGGTCCGTTCTCGATGACCCGCAACCCGCTCTATTTCTTCTCGACCGTCGGCGCTGCCGGCATCGGCCTGATGTTCGGCTCGCTGCTGGCCGCCGCGATGCTCGGGCTGGCGAGCTTCCTCGTCTTCCGCTTCACCGCGCGCAAGGAGGCCGAATACCTCGCCGGCAAGTTCGGTGCGGCTTACGCGGCCTATGCCGACCGCACGCCGCGCTTCTGGCCGAATCCGCTGCTTTACCGCGACGAGGCCCAGTGGCTGTTTTCGACGCGCGCGCTGCGGAACACGTTCCGCGACGGGCTCTATTTCCTGGCGCTGTTCCCGGTCATCGAGGCGGTGGAGTATTTCCGCCTCAGCGGCGACCTGCCGACGCTTTTTACGGTCTATTAGTTTTCCGGCGCGGATTTGGCCGGCGGCTATGCTTTGCCTTGGCAGGCGGCATGCTTTGAGATTGTCTGAAGCGCCCATCGCGATCGTCATCCTATGGCGGAGCAAGGAGCGAAGCGACGCGCGCAGACCATAGGATCCATGCCATTACTTTGAAGCGTCACAACGGTGCAGAATTCTGCCTCGCTGCATTCCACGGCTGAGGGCACGGCATGGATTCCAGGGTCTCCGCGACGCCGCTTCGCGGCTGCTCCGCCCTGGAATGACGAAGCTGGGAAGCTTCCGCCAATCTCCAGCGTTACGCGATCAGCGCGCCCTGCCGCGCGCGGCGCGGCGCGTGCTCTGCAGAAGAATTGCCAGGCAGCCGGCGAGAAGCAGCCAGCCGCCGATGAGCGGCGGCAGCCCCAGGAACTTCACCGCGGCGGCGATCAGTGCAATGAGGATCAGCGCCAGCAGCGCCAGGCTGCCATCGTCGACGAACATGCCGAGGAGCTCCTTGAAGACAAGACGGATCATGGTCATCGGGCGACTCCTTCGGCGGGCGTCGGATAGGCGCCGCGCAGCCAGCGCACGATGGCGAAGGATGCGGCGGCAATGATGGCGAAGATGGCGAGCAGAGCGAGGTCGGCGCCCGGCCATTCGGCGCCGAGGCCTTCGCCGGTCCAGAACACGCCGAAGCTGGTCAGCATCAGCCCGACGACGAATTTCAGGGCGTTTTCCGGCACGCGCGCCAAAGGCCGGTGCACGGCGAGGCCGATCAGCGTCACCAGCACGAAGGCGGCCAGCGCGCCGAGGCCGGCATAGAGCGTCCGGCCATGCGCGGCGCCGACGGCGATGACGATGAACACCACTTCGACGCCTTCGAGCAGCACCGCCTTGAACGACGCGACGGCCGCCAGATAGTCGGCGCGGCGGTCGTCGGCCTGCCGCTGCAGCGCCGCCGTCTCCTTGGAAAAGGCCTGCTCCTCGTCATGCAGCGCGATGACACCGACGCTGCGCAGGATCGCTTTCCTCAGCCAGCGCATGCCGAACAGGATCAAAAGCACGCCGACCACGAATTGCAGGACGGTGATGGGAACGAGCGCCAGCAGCGGTCCGAACGCCAGCACCAGCGCCGCCAACACGGCAAGCGCCAGCGCCGCGCCAGTCAGCGCCGGGCGCCAGCTGCGCGTCACGCCGACGGCGAGTACGATCGTCAAGGCTTCGACCACCTCGACGAAGGAGGCCAGGAAAGAGGCCGTCACGGTGGAAAGTATGGGTGTCAGGCCATGCATGCAGGCATCCTATAGTTCGGAATCATCAGTTGGCGAGAACGATACAGCGTTCGGGCGGCAGCGAGAACGCCAGCGAGGAGCCGACCGGCGGCGCTTCCGGCCAGTCGAGGCGGACGCGTTGCGGGCCGAGCTCCACCGCCAGCCGCCAGCAGCGGCCCTGGAAGGCGCTCGACAGCACTTTGCCCTGCAGCCGGTTGCCGGGATGCGCCTCGGCCGGCCGCGCGTCTTCCGGCCGGACCACAAGCATGCCGTCGCCGGATTTCGCCCCGGGTGTGCGCAGGCTGTCGGCGGCGGCGCCCCGCACGCTGAACAGCCCGTCGCGCACGGTGCCGGGCACCACCGAAAAGCCGCCGATGAAACCGGCGACGAAGGAATCGGCCGGCCGCTCGTAGATCGCCCGCGGCGTGTCGAACTGGGCGATGCGGCCGTCGCGCATCACCGCGATGCGATCCGAAACGGCCATGGCTTCGGCCTGGTCATGCGTCACATAGATGACGGTGGCAGCTTCGCGCCGCACCAGCTCCATCATCTCGATGCGCATGTCCTCGCGAAGCGCCGCGTCGAGATTGCTGAGCGGCTCATCGAACAGCATCAGCGCCGGCCGCGCCGCAAGGCAGCGGGCGATGGCGACGCGCTGCTGCTGTCCACCCGACAGTTCCGAGGGGTAGCGATCGCGATAGGGTGCGAGCCGCGCGACCTCCAGCGCATGGCCGACACGGACGGCGATCTCCGGTTCGGCGAGCCGCTGCGCGCGCAGCCCGAACGACAGGTTGCCGGCCACCGTCATATGCGGCCAGAGCGCGTAGTCCTGGAACACCATGCCGATCCTGCGCTTTTCAGCGGGCAGGACGGATGTTTCGCTCCAGACGACACGGTCGCCGAGCGCGATCGTGCCGCTGTCAGGGTCGACCAGCCCGGCAATGCTGCGCAGCAGCGTGGTCTTGCCGGAACCGCTCGGGCCGAGCAGCGAGACCACCTCGCCGGCCCTGATGGCGAGGTCGAGGTTGCTGAGCACGGCGCGCCCGCCGAGCGACTTCGAGATGCCGGCGCAATGGAGCGAAGCGGTCATGCCGGCCCTCCCGACGCGGCCGGAGTGCCTTGCGGCCGGCCAAATGCAATGAAGCGCTTGAGCGGATACCAGATCAACGCCGCGGCGCCGCCGGCGGCGGCCATGGCGGCGAGCGCGATGGCGCAGGCCAGCCCGTCGCGGTCATGGCTGAACAATTTCAGGATGAGCGTCGGCGCCGGCGGACCGCTTTGCGGGATCAGCATCTGCGACATCGGCAATTCGAACACGGTGCGGATGAAGGTAAGCAGGAAGGCCGTGACGACGCTGAGCAGGATCAGCGGCAAGGTCACCGAGATGAGACGCCGGACCGCGCCGACGCCGGAGATCCGCGCGGCGTCGGTCAGGCTCGGCGCCAATTGGCCGACGGCCGAGAGGATGACGACCAGGCAATAGGGCAGCGCCGCCGCGACATAGCCCATGACCAGCAGCGAGCCGTCGCCGTAATGCGGGAACGGCCAGTCGCGAAAACCGGGCAGCCGGTTCCAGACCAGGATGTAGCCGAAGCCGAGCACGATGCCGGGGATCGCGACCGCGCCGAGCGACAGGCCAAGCACCGCAGTGCGCATGACAGGGCTCGAACGATCGAGCTGGGCCGAAAGCAGCAAGGCCAGCGTGCTGGCGATGACCGCCGCAAAGCCGGCGTAAAAGAGGCTGCGCATGAGCCCTTCATTGGCCGCCGTGTGCAGGCTAAGCGCCGCGCCGAGATTGGCGAGGGTGAAATTGTCCGGCGCCAGACCGTTGCCGAGCGTGCTGGTGAGCGCCCGCACCGCGATGGCGCCGAGCGGCAATATGAGCGCGAGGAAGGCGACCAGCAGTGCCATCGCAAAAGCGAGCCAGCGCCAGGCGCCGAGCCGATAGCGCCGGGCCGGCCTGGCCCGTCCGGAAATCAGCCGCGGATCGGCGCGGCGGCGCAGCAGCCTGTCGGCCACGATGACGAGCAGAACCAGCGCCAGCAGCACCAGGGCCTGCGCGCCGGCGGCCGGGAAGTCGACGGGATAGTCGCTCGCCGCGGCATAGATGCCATAGGTCAGCACACCGAAGCTCGACATCCTGGCAATCGTCGAGGCCAGGCCGAAATCGGAGAGCACTTCGGCGAAGGTGGCGATGAAGCTCAGCACAATCGCCGGCGCCAGCAACGGGCCGTTGACGCGCAGCCAGATCCTGAGCGGCCCGGCGCCCGACAGGCGCGCGGCGTCCTCCAGCTCGCTGCCGAGCCCCGCCAGCGCGCTGCCGATGATGAAAGCCGCGAGCGGGAAGAGGCTCAGCGTGTGCACGAAGACCAGGCCGGCCAGCCCGAAGAAGGAAGCGCCGAGCCAAGGCGGCAAAAAGCCAAGCTGCGCCAGGTAGCCGCCGGAGGACATCAAAAGCACCCAGGCCAGCGCCTTCAGATAGGACGGCGTCAGGAACACCAGCCAGGGCACCAGCGAAAGCGGGCCGCGCAGCGGGATGTCGCAACGCTGCACCAGCACGGCGAAGGCGCCGCCGAGCATGGTCGTCGTCAGGGCCGCAAGCAGGCCGAGCTCCAGCGAATGCAGGATCGAGCCGGCGATATAGGGTGAGGAGAAGACGCGCGCGAGCGGCTCGGCGCTGAAGAGGCCTTGCGCGCCGTCGACCGCGAACAGCCCAGGCACCACGGCCTGCAGCAGCACGAGCGCCAGCGGCAGGCCGATCAGCAGAGCGAAGACGGCATAGACCGCCAGCGGCCCGCCAAGGCGCGCCAGCGCGGGCAGGCGTCCGCGCGCCCACCCGCTCGAGCCGATGCCGCCGGCGGCGGCATCGAATTTCTGCACCATCGTCATTGCCAGGCGAGCGCGGTCACTGGACGAACTTTTCCTTGTACCACTGCTTCCACTCCGTCTCGTGCGCCGAGGCCGTCGCGTCGTCGAGATGGGTGTAGGCGATGCTGGTCTCGCGGCCGGGCTTGGGGTTCACGCCCTTGACGATCGGAATGTAGAAGAAGTCGGTGTCGTCGCCGTTCTGCATCGCGGCCTGGCCATCGGCGCTGGTGACGAATTCGATGAACTTGCGCGCAGCATCCATATGCTGCGTCCTGGCGCTGATGCCGAGGCCCTGCGGCAGCGACACCGAACCCTCGCTCGGATAGACGGCGGCGACAGGCTCGCCGGCGGCGATCTTGGAGAAGATGGCGCTGTCCTGGTTGATGCCGACCGAGGCGTCGCCGGTCAGCACCGCCTTGTTGACCTTGCCGCCGCTGGAGAGCCCCGAGAGCGACTTGTTGGTCAGCGTCTTGGCGAGCAGCTCCTTGCCGGCATCGACGCCGTTGGTCTGGAACAGGCCGGCAAGCCACTGATAGGCCGGGCCGGAGAGGTTCGGGTCCTTGGCGGCGACGCTGCCGGCGAAGCCTTGCAGATCGGCCCAGGATTTCGGCATCTTGTCGGCCTTGACCTTCTTGGTGTTGACCTCGATCGCGGTGGTGCTGGTGCCGGTCGGCAGGAAGGCGTGGCTCTGCGGGATCAGCGACTTGCCGAGATCGGTCCAGGCGATCTTGTCGAATTCGTCGGTCGGCACCGGCTGCAGCACGTGGTCGGCCGCCATGCGCTCCATCACGGCGGAGCCGTCGAGCCAGACGATGTCGAATTGCGGGTTATTGCCTTCAGCTGCGATCTTGCCCAGCGTTTCGCCGGTGCTGCCGGGCTCGACGATGTCGACGGTCAGCCCGGTCTTGGCCTGGAAGGCCTTGGCGACCGGGCCGGCAAAGTCGAGCGCGTCATAGAGCACCAGATCCGCGGCGCAGGCCGGCGCGGCGATGGATAGAACCGTCAAACTCAACGCAAGTCCAAGCGTTGTCTTTATAGTCATCTCGCTCTCCTGTTGTTTCGAGAAGGCAAAGTAATACCAATTGTATATTATACCTCTTTGGCTGACATTTTTATGTCAGTGGCATTTACTTCTTGCGCGTCCCGCGTTTTATCCATGCCTTGTCGATCGCGCCGCGCAGGCCGCTCAACCGGTCCAGGCTGTCGAACGCGGTCTCGCCGGCCTTGGCGGCCAGGGCGATGATCATTGCCTCGATGAGCACCATGGTGCCGCCATGGGTGGCGAGGTGGTCTGCCTTGCCGCGCGGGACCGGGAGCGTCACAGCCACCTTGTCGGAGACGAGCGGCCCGAGATTGTCGCTGATCAGCACCACCGGCACGTCACGCAGGCCGGCCTGGTCGAGGACGATCTCGACCTCGCGGTAAAGCGGTGCGTAGGCCATCATCAACACGGCATCGCCGCTCTCCAGCCACAGCAGGCGGTCGGCAAGCGCTACGCCCGACACGGAAAGCGCGCTGCTCGGCAGGCCGATCCTGTTGAATTGCAGGGCCGCGTATTCGGCCATGGCGCCCGAGGGGCCGATGCCGAAGATGTGGCGGCGACGGGCGGCGGCCAGGAGATCGACGGCGTTGGCGAAAGACGCTTCCATCTCCGGCCGCTTCAGCGCCTCGAGCGCGCTTTCATGGAGGCCGACGACATGGCGCAGCGCCGCGGCGCTGTCGCCGCCGGTCTCCTGCAAGGTGCGGGCCAGCCGCCTGCCGGGTGAGGCCGTGCCGGTCAGGTCCGCGAGCAGCACCTGGCGCAGCGCCGACAGGCTGTCGAAGCCGAGCGAGCGTGCCGTGCGCACCACGGTTGCGTCGCTGGCGCCGGCAAGCGCGGCGATCTCGGCCGCCGATCCCAGCAGCACCGCCTGCTTCTGGCCGACGAAAAAGCGCGCCATGCGCTGCTCGGCCGGCGGCAGGGTTTCGAAGGCCGCCTCGACACGATCGTCGAAAGCGCTTTGCCGGTCGGCGGAATCGTCGGATGTCATGATGGTCGGCCATTCGTCAGGAAGGTTCGTAGCAATCGCTACGGCACCGACACTCCGAAATGTTCATTACATCCGTGTGACAACGCCGGCCGTGGATCACGGGACCGACCGGCGCGCTGGGGGGCCTTACCCGTTGACGGTCTGTATCCGTTCGGTGTCCGTTGTATCGCGCCACTGCCCTGGCTATCTGCTGGAGCAACAGGGAGTTCGAGCGGTCGATGGGCCGCTGCAGCAGGAATGGAGCCATGAAGAAGATCGGATTTCTGTCGTTCGGGCATTGGTCGCCCTCGCCGCAATCGGGCACGCGCTCGGGCGCCGACGCGCTTTTGCAGTCGATCGACCTCGCGGTCGCGGCCGAGGAGCTCGGCGCCGACGGCGCCTATTACCGCGTCCACCATTTTGCCCGGCAGCTCGCCTCGCCGTTTCCGTTGCTTGCCGCGGCGGGCGCCAAAACCCGGCGTATCGAGCTCGGCACCGCCGTCATCGACATGCGCTACGAGAACCCGCTCTACATGGCCGAGGACGCGGGCGCTGCAGACCTCATCGCCGGCGGGCGTCTGCAGTTGGGCATAAGCCGCGGCTCGCCCGAGCAGGTGATCGATGGCTGGCGCCATTTCGGCTATGTGCCCGAAGAGGGCAAGAGCGACGCCGACATGGCGCGCCGGCATTCGGAAATCTTCCTCGACCTGTTGCGCGGCGAAGGCTTTGCCCAGCCCAATCCGCGACCGATGTTCCCCAACCCGCCCGGCCTGCTTAGGCTGGAACCCTTCTCGGCCGGCCTGCGCGACCGCATCTGGTGGGGCGCCGCCACCGACGCGACCGCGGTATGGGCGGCCAAGCTCGGGATGAACCTGCAAAGCTCGACGCTGAAATTCGATGAGAGCGGCGAGCCGCTGCATGTCCAGCAGGCCAAGCAGATAAGAGCCTACCGCGCCGCCTGGAAGGAAGCCGGCCATACAAGGGAGCCGCGCGTCTCGGTCAGCCGCAGCATTTTTGCCCTCGTCAACGACATGGACCGCGCCTATTTCGGCGGCAGCGAGGGCGAGGACCATTTCGGCTATATCGAGCCCGAGAAGCGCGCCGTGTTCGGCCGCACCTATGCCGACGAGCCGGACAAGCTGGCGGAACAGCTCAAGGAGGACGAGGCGATCGCCGAGGCCGACACGCTGCTGCTCACCGTGCCCAACCAGCTCGGCGTCGACTACAACGCCCATGTCCTCGAGTCTATCCTGAAGCACGTCGCGCCGGCGCTGGGGTGGAGGTGATGTGGCGAAAACCGCAAATGGCGTAATCTCCCCCTTGCGGGGAGATCGGCAGCTTCGGCGCCGGCGCTCCTCCCGTCCTTACCCACGACGTTGACATCTGATAAAATAGCAATCTACTTTGTAGCGTAATCGGTTACGTAACCGATTACGGCTCAATCAAGTGGAGGAGACTATGAGCAAGATTTCGGACACGCACGGGCTTGGCCCGTTCTCACGCCGCCAGTTCCTGAAGACCAGCGCCTTGGCTGCAGGCGCGCTCGCTCTGCCGCTCGGCCCGGCGCTTGCAGCCGACAAGCCGAAGGTCGGCCTGGTCATGAAGTCGCTCGCCAACGAGTTCTTCAAGCAGATGCAGGCCGGCGCGGAGGACTACGCGGCCAAGAACAAGGACAAGTTCGATTTCGCCGCCGTCGGCATGAAGGACGAGCGCGACTTCGCCGCGCAGGTCGACGCGATCGAGAACTTCATCACCCAGAACTACAACATCATCGTCGTGGCGCCGGCCGATTCGAAGGCCATGGTCACGCCGATCGCCAAGGCGCTGAAGGCCGGCATCAAGGTGATCAACATCGACGTCTCGCTCGATACCGAGGCCAAGAAGAAAGCCGGCATCGACCTCGCCTTCTTCGGGCCGGACAACCGCGCCGGCGCCAAACTCGCCGGCGACGCGCTCGGCAAGGCGCTGGGCAAGGGCGGCAAGGTCGTTATCCTCGAAGGCAATCCCGAGGCCGACAACGCCAAGGAACGCAAGCTCGGCTTCGACGACGCGGTGAAGGAAAACGGCCTTGACCTGCTCGATTCCAAGACCGCGCATTGGGAAACCGAGGAGGCCAACACGCTGATGACCAACTTCCTCACCCAGCATCCGGATATCCAGGGCGTGATGGCGG
The DNA here is from genome assembly GCF_006439385.1 of Mesorhizobium sp. B3-1-7. Classification (NCBI taxonomy): domain Bacteria; kingdom Pseudomonadati; phylum Pseudomonadota; class Alphaproteobacteria; order Hyphomicrobiales; family Phyllobacteriaceae; genus Mesorhizobium; species Mesorhizobium sp. B3-1-7. Next base: position 72,539 of record NZ_VFTL01000008.1, on the reverse strand, counting down.
CCAACGACTCGATGGCGCTCGGCGTCGTCAAGGCGATCGACGCGGCCGGCAAATCCGGCCAGATCAAGGTCGTCGGCTTCGACAACATCCCGGCCGTCGGCCCGCTGCTGAAGGACGGCAAGATGCTCGCCACCGTCGAGCAGTATGGCGCGCAGATGGCGGCCATGGGCATCGACTACGGCCTGCGCGAGCTTGCCGGCGAGAAATTCTCCGGCTGGGTCAAGACCGACATCAAGCTGATCACCGCCTGAGGCGAGCCGCCGCCGGGACTCCCTCCGGTGTTCTGCTTGTCTCGTCATCGTCGCCGGCCACCTGCCGGCGACGATGACCGCGCGCTCGTACCGCCGTTGCGGTAGAAGAGCGCTGTTCAGGATTGCCGCATGAACGACGTGATTCTTTCCCTTGAAGGGGTCGGAAAGATCTTTCCCGGCGCCGTCGCGCTGAGCGATGTGTCGCTGTCGATCGCGCGTGGCGAGACCCATATCATCCTGGGCGAGAACGGCGCCGGCAAGTCGACGCTGATCAAGCTCCTGGCCGGCATCTACCAGCCGGACTCGGGCAAGATCGCCTTCAATGGCCAGCCCTACCAGCCGAAGACACCGCATGACGCGCAACAGAGCGGCATCCGCGTCGTGCATCAGGAGCTGAACCTCCTGCCCTATCTCAGCATCGCCGAGAACCTGATGCTGGAAAGCCTGCCGCGCCGCGCCTTCGGCATCGTCGACCGCAGGGCGCTCAACAGCCGCGCGGTGGCGCTGCTGAAGGAAGTCGGCCTCGACATCGATCCGCGCACGCGCGTCGAGGCCTTGGGCGTCGCGCAGATGCAGCTGGTCGAGATCGCCAAGGCGCTGAGCTACGACTCGAAGCTCTTGGTGCTGGACGAGCCGACGGCGACGCTGACGCCGCCGGAGATCGGACGGCTGTTTTCCATCATCAAGCGGCTGAAGGCCAAGGGCGTCACCATCATCTATATCTCGCACCGGCTGCACGAGGTGTTCGAGATCGGCAACCGGGTGACGGTGCTGCGCAATGGCAGGCTGGTCGCGACCCGCGATCTCGAGGGCCTCACCGTGCCCGACCTTGTGCGCATGATGATCGGCCGCGACATCGCCGACGAATACGGTTTCGACGCTTCGATCGTGCCGGGCAAGGTCGCGCTCAGCGTCGCCAATCTGAAGCGCGACGCCGCGACGCCGGACATCTCCTTCGCCGTGCGCCATGGCGAGATCCTCGGCGTCGCCGGCCTGGTCGGCAGCGGCCGCACCGAGGCCATGCGCGCCTTGTTCGGCGCCGATCCCAAGCTCGACGGCGTCGTCGAGATCGACGGCAAGCCGGTGGCGATCGCCGCGCCCAAGGACGCGGTGCGGCACGGCCTGAGCCTGCTCACCGAGGACCGCAAGAGCCAGGGCCTGCTGCTCGACATGGCCGTCGACAAGAACATCACCATTACCGATCTCGCCAAGGTCTCGCGCAACGGGCTGCTCAACCGCCGGGCGGAGAGCGCGGCAGCAAACGATTTGGTCGGCCAGCTGCGCGTCAAGGCAAGCTCGATCGAGCAGGCGGTGCGCAACCTTTCCGGCGGCAACCAGCAGAAGGTGGTTCTGGCCAAATGGCTGTTCCGCGGCACCTCGACGCTGATCCTCGACGAGCCGACGCGCGGCGTCGATATCGGCGCGCGGCGCGAGATCTACCAGCTGCTCTGGATGCTGGCGGCGCAGCAGAAGGGCATCATCATGGTGTCGTCCGACCTGCCCGAATTGATGGGCATGTGCCACCGCATCATCGTCTTTTCCAGGAACAGGATCGTCGGCGAGGTGCCGCGATCCGAATTCGACCAGGAGCGCATCCTGTCGCTCGCCTATCAGGAGTATGTGCGACCATGAGCGAGACGTCCGAGATAGCCGTGGCGGCGCCTGTTTCTCCGGGCCGGGCGAAGTTCCTGCGCTTCCTGGTGCGCGATGCCGGCGTGCTCCTGGCACTGGTGCTGATCACGCTGTTCTTCTCGGCCACCGCCCCTTATTTCGCCACCTCCGGCAACGCGCTGAAGATCTTCGTGCAGATCGCCATCAACACGGTGCTGGCGGCCGGCATGACCTTCGTCATCCTCACCGGCGGCATCGACCTTTCGGTCGGCTCGGTGCTGGCGCTGTGCACGGTCGTCGGCGCCACCGTGATGATCGACGAGAGCCTGTCGCCGGCCGTCGCCATCACGCTGGCGCTGCTCGCCTGCATGGCGACGGGCGCGGTGTGCGGCTTCCTCAATGGCTGGATCTCGACGCGCTGGAAGATACCCTCCTTCATCGTCACGCTCGGCATGCTCAACATGGCGGCAGGCGCTGCCCGCGTCGTCAGCGACAATTCCACCATCACCGGCCTGCCGCAGAGTTTCGTCGATTTCGGCAACCTGATCATCGGCGGCTTCCTGCCGTCGATCTTCCTGGTCGCGGTGCTGGTGATCGCGGCCGGCTGGTTCGTGCTGCGCTTCACCGTCTTCGGCCGCATGATCTTCGCCGTCGGCACCAATGACGAGGCGGTGCGGCTGTCGGGCCACAATCCGGATTTCTACAAGGTCGCCGCCTTCACCATCAGCGGGCTCACCGCCGGCATCGCCGCCATGGTCTATCTGTTGCGCCTCAACATCGGCAGCCCGATCGCCGGCGTCGGCTACGAGCTCAACGCGATCGCCGCCGTCATCATCGGCGGCACCAGCCTCAGCGGCGGCAAGGGCTCGATCATCGGCACGCTGGTCGGCGCCTGCATCCTGCAGGTGCTCTCCACCGGATTGCAGCTGCTCGGCGTCGGCGACAATTTCAAACCCATCGTAATCGGCCTTGTCATCGTGCTCGCGGTCATCCTAGACGCGTACCGGGAGAGGCTGTTGCGGAGGATCCGCTGAGGGGAACGGGCCATGACGACGATCGCCGATGTCGCGCGCCATGCGGGGGTATCCGTCGCTACCGTCTCGCATGTGATGAACCATACCCGCCATGTCGAGCCGGAGACGGCAGAGCGCGTGCGCGCCGCGATCGCGGCGCTGCGCTACAGCCCGAACTCGGTGGCGCGGAGCCTGCGGCGCGGCGAGACCAAGACCATCGGCCTGCTGCTTCCGGACAATTCCAATCCGTTCTTCGCCAGCGTCGCGCGGCAGATCGAGGATGCCGGCTTCGTCTCCGGCTACACGGTGATCCTGTGCAACTCCGACGGCAATGCCGAGAAGGAGGAGCGCTATCTCTCGGTGCTGATGGCCAAGCAGATCGACGGGCTGATCTTCGCCGGCTCGTCCGACCACGCGCGGGTCTTCGCCCGCCTCCTGCCCAGCGTGCCGGCGGTGCTGCTCGACCGCGAGATCCAGTCCGTCAATGTCGATTCCGTGCTGGTCGACCACGACCATGGCGGCTATCTCGCCGGCAGATACCTGGCCGGGCTCGGCCACCGGAAGATCGGCGTCATCGGCGGGCCGCGCGATTCGAGCTCCAGCCCCGCCCGCCTGCGCGGCTTTGTCCGCGCGCTTGGCGAGGCAGGCCTCGAGCTGCCGCCGTCCTCGATCGTCGATTCCGACTATCATTTCGCCGGCGGCCGGCTGGCGATGGAGCAGCTGATGGCGCAGGCGCCCGACATCACGGCGCTGTTTGCCTGCAACGATCTGATGGCGATGGGCGCGCTGACCCTGCTGCGCTCGCGCGGATTGCGGGTTCCCGACGACATGTCGATGGTCGGCTTCGACGACATCCCCTATGCCGTCACCACCTGGCCGCCGCTGACGACGATCGCGCAGCCAGTCGAAAAGATCGGCACGCGGGCGGTGAGCCTGCTGCTGGAACGGCTCGGCGATCCGGCCGCGCCCTCGCGCCGCGAGGTGCTGGCGCCGGTGCTGGTCGAAAGGGAAAGCTGCGCGGCGCGGCGGTAGTGTTTGTGATTGTCGACGCCGGCGCCAGCCCCCGCTCCGTCTCGGCGCTGCGCGCCGATCCACCTCTCCCCCACTGCTATGCACACCTTCTGTGACTGGCGTGACCGATCAGGCGGAGGCTTGATTGCCAGGTGGTTCCCCCAATCCGTCGCTGCTTCGCAGCGCCACCTTTCCCCCTCCGGAGGGAAAGGAAGGGAGCGTTGCTGGACGAGCGTTGACGGCAAGAAGCTTGGCGCCTTTCCTCTCCCCCGTCGAACGGGGGAGAGGTGGCTCGGCGAAGCCGAGACGGAGTGGGGGTCGACCAGCGCTACATAAGACGGAGAGGGGGACGCCCTATGCGATTGGCTTCAAGTCGCCGGCTGCACGGCCGCCCTCAGCAGCATCCCGAACAGGTCGCGCGGCTCGTCGGGGTCGGCGAGCAGGTCGAGCTCCTCGTAGAGGCCGGTGGCTTGGAGCTGGTCGCGGACGTAGCGCAGCGCGGAAAAATCTTCCGTGGCGAAGCCGACGGAATCGAACAGCGTGATCTGCTTGGCCGATTTGCGGCCCTCAGCCTGGCCGGTCATCACTTGCCACAGCTCGGTCACCGGATGATCGGCGTCGAGCTGCTGGATCTCGCCCTCGATGCGGGTCTGCGGCGGGAACTCGACGAAGATGTCGGAGCGCACGAGGATGTCGCGGTGCAGCTCGGTCTTGCCGGGGCAGTCGCCGCCGACGGCATTGATGTGGACGCCGGAGCCGACCATGTTGTCGGTGAGGATGGTGGCGTACTGCTTGTCGGCGGTCACCGTGGTGATGATGTCGACGCCTTCCACGGCATCCTGTCCTGTCGCGCAGATGGTGATGTCGAAACCCTTGCCGGCGAGGTTGCGGGCGCATTTTTCGGAAGCCGAGCGGTCGATGTCGTAGAGCCGCAGCCTATCGATGCCGAGCAGCGCCTTGAAGGCGATGGCCTGGAACTCGGACTGGGCGCCGTTGCCGATGATGGCCATGGCTTGGCTGCCCTTCGGCGCCAGGTATTTGGCCGCGACGGCAGAGGTGGCGGCGGTGCGCAGCGCCGTCAGAATGGTCATCTCGGTCAAGAGCATCGGATAGCCGGAGCCGACATCGGCGAGCACGCCGAAGGCGGTGACCGTCTGGCGGCCCTCGCGCATGTTCTTCGGATGGCCGTTGACATATTTGAAGCCGTACATCTTGCCGTCGCTGGTCGGCATCAGCTCGATGACGCCGTCATGGCTGTGCGAGGCGATGCGCGGGGTCTTGTCGAACAGCTCCCAGCGGCGGAAATCCTCCTCGATATAGGCGGCGAGCTCGGTCAGGAAGCGCTCGACGCCGATGGCGAGCACAAGCTTCATCATGCGGTCGACGCTGACGAAGGGGACGATGGCAAGGCGCGAAGGCTGGGTCATGGTCAGAGGCTTCCGGAGTGGCTGCGGGTCGGGCGGTCCATGATGCGGCGGCCCATCAGGCTGGCGGTGAGGTCGACCATCAGGGTCGCGGTGCGGCCGCGCTCGTCGAGGAACGGGTTCAATTCGACCAGGTCGAGGCTCGAAACCAGGCCTGAGTCGGACAGCATCTCCATCACCAGATGCGCCTCGCGGAAGGTGGCGCCGCCGGGCACCGTGGTGCCGACGGCCGGCGCGATCGAGGGGTCGAGGAAATCGACGTCGAGGCTGACATGCAGGAGCCCGTTCTCCTTCTCGACGCGGGCCAGGAAGGCGCGCAGCAAGGGCGCGATGCCGTGCTCGTCGATGGCGCGCATGTCATGCACGGTGACGCCGGCTTCAGTGAGCGCGCGGCGCTCGGCCGGGTCGACGCTGCGCAGGCCGATGGCGCAGATGCGGGCCGGGTCGACCGCTTGCGGCAGATCCGGGAAATAACCCTTGAAACCCGCCTGGCCGCTGGCATAGGCGAGCGGCACCCCGTGCAGATTGCCACTGGTGGTGGTGTCGAGCGTGTGGAAATCGGGATGCGCGTCGAGCCACAGCACGAAGAGCGGCCGGCCGCGCTCGGCAGCGCGGCGCGCCACGCCGGACACGGTGCCGGCGGAGATCGAATGGTCGCCGCCGAGGAAGATCGGCATGGCGTCCCTGGAAGCGGCGTAGGCGGTCTCGGCGATCGCCGCCGTCCAGGCGGAGATCTCCGGCAGCGCCTTCAGCGCCAGGTTGCCGTGGACCACGGGCCGCGCCGCGGCCTTCTCGACCGCGCCCCAGTCCTCGACCTCGTGGCCGAGCTCGGCCAGCACCGAGACCAGCCCCGCCGTGCGCAGCGCGCTCGGCCCCATTTCGCATCCCATCCTGCCCGCGCCGTCCTGCACCGGCGCGCCGACGATCCTGCAGCGCATTTTTTCTCACCTTGCGATTGATCGAAAGAGTGAACCATCACCTGCTGGCGGTTTGAACGGCGAAAATTGGCATTTCGAGAAGACTAATCTATCATATTGGTCAAATGATTTGATCGAAATGGAAAGCCATGGACGCTCTGGACGAGAAGCTGGTGACGCTGCTGAGGCATGATGCTCGGCGCAGCGTATCCGACCTCGCCATCGATCTCGGCGTGTCACGCGCCACGGTCAGGTCGCGCATGGAACGGCTGGAAAAGTCCGGCGAGATCATCGGCTACACGGTGGTGCTGCGCGCCGACGCGGTCGATCAGAAGATACGCGGTGTGATGACGATCGAGATCGAGGGCCATGCCGCCGACCGCGTCGTCAAGGCGCTCGGCGGCCTCGCCGAGGTCTCGACTATCCACACCACCAACGGCCGCTGGGACCTGGTGGTGGAGCTCGGCACCGCCACGCTGACGGATTTCGACGCCGTGCTGCGGCGCATAAGGCTGATCCCTGGCATAACGGGAAGCGAGACAAGCCTGCTCTTGGCGACGCCGAGGACAACGCGGGCGCGGCTGGCGTAGTCGAGCGGGCCGGCCGGCCCCTCCGTCACATCACAGATTCGCGAGGGCCGGGACGACCGGCGGCCCAAAGAGCGTTATGCGACGCGTCAGGCGACGGGATTGCGCATGGCGCAGATAGCGAGACCGCCAAAGAGCGTAGCCTGGTATGACGGATGCCGGCGCCGTCGCTGCAGCGGCATTGTACGGCAGCGCGCCGGTGTGAAGCCTGGGAAGGCCCGATCACACCGGCAGCCGCCTTGCGAAGAACGCATGTTAGTCAGCCGTTCGGATAATAGCCGCCGTCCGAGCCGTCGCCCATATAGGTTCCCTGGCCGGTGGCGTCCTGAAGCCGCTGATCCAGCTCGTTGATCTGCCCGATCGCCGATCCGCCGCGCTGGATGCTATCGGCCTGCTGCATCAGCTCGCGGGCCTTGCCTTCAGAGATCTTGCCGAGCTCCCTGGCGTTGCGGATACCTTGCTTGACGCCAAGCAGCTGCTCCGTTGCGGCTCTCGCCTCCGGATCCATCGGCACTGACGCCGTGGTTGTCGTGTCGACCGCCGCTCTATGGTGGCGGTGCACGGCATAGGCGCTGGAAAGCGGTATGGCCGCGAAGATCGAGGCGGCCGCAATGAGCTTTGGGATGAAAGAACGCATGATGACATCTCCCTGCGATGGAAGAAGCGGCAAAACCGCTTTTTCCGAAACGGGCCGTCCTGTCGCGTCGTGTCGCGGTGCTGGCCATTCACCGCCGGCGTTTCTCGGCCCAAAGCAGACATATAGAAGCCGCCCCGGCGTTGAAACGAGGGTGGAACGCAAACGTTATCCGATGTGAACGGGCGTTGAATCGCCAATGCGCGGGCCGGGGTCTTCAGGCGACGCTGGCGAACGGGATCGGCGAACTGGCAGTCTGTCCGCCAAGCCTGGCATTGGCGAGGTCGGCAAGCTGCTCGGCTTCGCCGCGCGTCAGGCCGATCAGCGGCCGGCCGACCATCTCCGCCGGGATGTCGAAGGCCAGATCACACACAAGCCAGTCGTCGCATGGATCTCGCATCGCTGCGAACCGCATTGACGCGCCTTGTTTCAGCGTAGCTAAAGCGGGCTCGGTGTTCACGGAATCGCTGACCGGCCTAAGTCTTTGTTTGGCCCACGTGGTTGCCCCGGAACCGCGGCGCGCTCCCACGACACGCATGGCAGTTGAAACAGAGTCCGATTGTTCCAGCGCAGGCCAGTAAAGTATCGATAAAAGGCTGGAATATCGGGAAAGTACCGCCGGCCGCGGTGTCGAGAGGAGTTCATTCGCCTGGCTGGCGAACTCCTCCGCTTGCTCGCGCGTGAGACCCAGTAGCACCATGTCCGGCATCTGCGCCGGGCAACCGGACCGCAGATCGTATACCATCCATTGGCCGCACGGATCCTGTAAGGCTGTGAACCTCATGGCCGTTTTGTTTAGCTATGCCCCAACGTAACGACTTGCGGGAATGGTTCCCCGCGAGACTGCCCGGCCGGATCAATTCCGGCACTTTCGCTCAACATATAATTGTCGGGCGCCCGGCAAAAGAGGTTCTACAGTCCCTTCGGCATGCGACCCAAGTCTGACGGGTTGCCGATATTTTCGGGGTGGCGAATGCTACTACCCGGGAGAAATATCGCGTGATTACATCTGCTTGATCCATTTTGCGGGAAGTCCGTGACGGAAGGCGCACAGGCGATCGGTTCAGGCGGGGACGTTTTTCGGGCCATGCGCGGCGCCAAGACGCGCTGCCCTATTCATGCCCACGTTTGCGCGAGATGGATTTGATGATTTTTTTGAGACGAGACGGCCATCTCCGCGCGAGCTTCCTTTCCAGATAAGCGATGCGCCCGCGCAGCGCCGGCAAGCTTTCCCTCTCCAGCCACATCGCGTCAACCTCGCTTGCCAGGCGTTCGAGATAGGGCGCGAACGGACCCACCGCCGGCTCCGGCGCACCGGATTCCAGCGCTTTTCGATAAAGGCCTTCCAGCCCGTCGACCGCAATCTGGAGGGTTCGTTCGCGCCGCACCTTTGCCGTCACCTGGGCCGCGTCCTCCGGCGAATAGAGAGCAAGCTCCCGGCGCAGCCATGCCTCGTTGATCGGCGTCGCGCCGCTGTAGTAGCGGGGTCCGAAATTCAAGAAGGAGCCGCGGTCGAAGTTCTCCACGGTCACCAGTCCACCGGCCTGGGTCGGCGCCAGCGTCATCACCGCGCAACCGGTCGCCATTGCTTCCAGCGCGGATTTGCCGCTTGCGAAGACGAGATCATATTGCTGCAGCAGCATCTCCGGCCGGGGTTGGCTGTTGCCATAGGCCGCGCCGATCTTGTCGAGTTGGAGACCGAGCGCGGCACAACCGGATTCCAGTTGCGAAAGCTCGATCTCGGGCAGGCCACTGCTCTGGAAGAGCAGCGCCCGGCGCATCTCCCGAGGCGGCGAGCGCACCTCGGAGAAGCGCGTCGTGTTGACAAAGTTCGGCACGCAGGAAACACGCCCGGGATCGAGATCGAACTCGGCGATGGCGCGTCGCACCATCCATTCGCACATCATCACGTAGCAGTGGATGCGCTGGTGCATGGGCGGCTGCTCCACCCATGGTATGGCGCCGTGACAATAGTAGACGGCAGGCGTTGTTTCGAAGCGCGCCATGGCCGCCATGGCCGGCAGATGATGGTGGGCGTGGATCAGGTCCGGGGTCCACGGCACGTCGTCCAGGCGGGATACCACACGCACGCCGCTTGGCCAGAGCAGTTTGGCGACACCGCCGAGACGAGGGCTGAAAACCGTGATTTCGTGGCCGCGCTCGGCCATTTCGCGGGCGACCTCGACGGTGACCATCTCCGACCCGTGGAAGTCGACAAGCGCGCGTTGGGTCATCAGGAGCCGCATGCCGGCCCCTATAAGCGGCGCTGAGGCACGGCGACGATAAGGCCGGCCCTTGCGGCGTCGTTGAGATAGCCGATCCCGAAGGGCAGGGCCGGACCGTCGCCCCTGTCGCCATAGGCCGCGGCCAGCTCCGACTGATCATACTTCGCGAACACCGGAATATCGGCGACAAAGCGTCCATGCAGCTCGATATGCCATCCCCAGTCGCGCAACAGGCGGTAGGGGATGCCGCTTGGATCCTGCACCAGGACATCGGTCCGTTCCCGCAGAAGACCGCGAAGCCGCTCGAAGGGCGGTTCGTGCAGGAGATAGCTCGCGCTCTTGACAAAGGTCGCCAAGCGGCGCGTGGCCCCGAGGTGACGGCTGAGCGGGCTCTCGCGCGCCCAGTGTTCGTCGCGAAGGTCCTGCTGGAAATAGGTGAGGCGGATTGGCGCCGCCCGGTCACCGAACAGGATATGGATCCCCGTGCCGTCGACGGGATCGATCCGGTGCAGCGGCAGCCCGGCATGGGCGATCTGCGCGATCAGGAGCGGCAGGACGCCCCCTATGCTGCTGCCCGTCAGCTGCGATCGCAGGTCCTTGGTGACGAAATAGGAGCAGTCGAGATAGTGCCGCAAGATGTCCACTATGCCGGCCAACGCGAAGTCGTCCGGTCTTTCCGCGAGCGGCCAGGGACCGCATGGTTCGGCGCCAACCAGGATATATTCTCGAGCTTGCGGGAAAAGGTGAAGGGGGAACAGCAGGTCCGGGCCGCCGAAAGGATAGAAAATGGTCTCGACCATGGTCCGGTGCGCCGCAAGGTTATTCTGCGCCCAGTGCCCCGCCGGCTCGGCGAAACGTCGCTTGAAACGCGCGAACAAGCCATAAATCGCTTCGGCAGGCCCGGATCCGGAGGGAGCCCGAACAAAACCCTGCAATAGAGGCGAGAGCGCCTCCGCCAGCCCGTTGCGGGCCTCCAAATCGGCCTGTGAGCAATCAGGCTGGTACACGCGGCACCCGCGCAGCGCACGCCCCCGTGGTGACCGGATCGACAATCGCGGCGCGCCGAGTAACCGTTGATGAGAGAGGAAAGGTCATGGGTATGGAGCCTGTTCAGGCCAGATACTGCGGCAAGCGTGCCTGCGTTACGCGACAAGCGCCCCGCCAAGGCCTGCCTTGCCGTTGTTAGCGTATCTCCGGTGCGAGGGGCAATCGCGAAATGATCCGCGAAAGGCTCCGCCAAGTGGCAGCCATGAGTGTCCAACAGCGTATGTCAGCGGCAAAAATGAAAAGGGCCGGATCGATCCGGCCCTTTTTCATAGCGCTTAACTTCCTTGAGGAAATTGGAGCGGGTGAAGCGATTCGAACGCTCGACCCCAACCTTGGCAAGGTTGTGCTCTACCCCTGAGCTACACCCGCTCGCGCGGCCTTGGGCCGCAAGCCGCGCCTATATGGCCGAAGAGCGCGGCGATTGCAACAGGGAAATGACGGTCTTCTTGGAGTGAATTCCTCCCGCGGCGAAGTTCGCTTCGAAAGCATCGAAGCGGGGCCAAAATCGGGCCGGTTGCGAGTCCCCGGGCAAAGCCGCCGTTCGCCTTGCCTGGAATCGCTGCGGCGGCCTTGCCCCGAGGGCGCCGTTGGCCGTAAACGGCATGACCCCTTTCTGATTGCGCGAGGACCGATGCCGAAGACCGAAGCCGAGCTCAACGCCTTTCTTGCCGATCTCGGCATTGCCGTCACGACGGTGCGGCACCCGCCGCTGTTCACGGTCGCCGATTCGCAAGGCCTGCGCGGCGAAATCCCCGGCGGCCACACCAAGAACCTGTTCCTCAAGGACAAGAAGGACAATTACTTCCTCGTCACCGTCGGCGAGGACGCCGTGGTCGACCTGAAACAGATACACCACCTGATCGGCGCCGCCAGCCGGGTGTCCTTCGGCAAGCCGGAAATGCTGATGGAACTGCTCGGCGTCATCCCCGGCGCGGTCACCGTTTTCGGCCTGATCAACGACACGGAAGGGAAGGTGAAGATCGTGCTCGACCAGGCATTGATGAGCCACGACGTCATCAACGGCCACCCGCTGACCAATGAGGCGACGACCTCGATCGCCGCCGCCGACCTGATCAGATTCGTCGAGGCAACCGGCCACGATCCTGTTATCCTGAAAGTCTCATGACCTTGAAAGTCCCGTTACCTTGAAACTCGGGGGCTGATCGCCACATGGAAGGCGGTTTTTGAAATCCGACAATGACGCGCCGGGCGCCGACGCCCGAGAGCGTGACCGAAAGGGCGAGAATATGAGTGACGACAATCCGTATAGCGGCGCGTTCGGCGGCAATGGCGGCCAGTACGCCCAGACGGTGCAATATGGCGGCGGCGACCGCGCCAAGGTTTCGCTCGGCGACGCGCCGGCGGCGGCCGACCTGATCAAGGACACCACGACCGCCACCTTCGCCGCCGACGTCATCCAGGAATCGCGCCGCCAGCCGGTGCTGGTCGACTTCTGGGCGCCATGGTGCGGGCCCTGCAAGCAGCTGACGCCGCAGCTCGAAAAGGCGGTGAAGGACGCCGGCGGCAAGGTCAAGCTGGTCAAGATGAACATCGACGATCATCCCTCGATCGCCGGCCAACTCGGCATCCAGTCTATCCCCGCCGTCATCGCCTTCAAGGACGGCCAGCCCGTGGACGGCTTCATGGGCGCTGTTCCGGAAAGCCAGATCGCCCAGTTCATCCAGAAGGTCGGCGGCAAGGGCGGCGGTGCGCCGCAGATCGCGGACGCGCTTGCCGCGGCGGCGGAGGCGCGTACGGCCGGCGACGTCCAGACCGCGGCCGACATCTACGATGCGATCCTCGAGCAGGCGCCGGAGACGATCGAGGCGGTCGCGGGCCTGGGCGAGATCCTGTTCGATGCCGGGGATGCGGAAGGCGCCGAAGCCGTGCTGGCGCGGGCGCCCGAGGACAAGAAGGACGCGCCGGCGCTGGCGGCGCTGCGCGCCAAGATGACGCTTGCCGCGGAAGCGGCCGCGCTCGGCAATCCGGCCGAGTTCGAGCGCCGGCTCGCCGCCGACCCGGCCGACCATCAGGCGCGCTTCGACCTGGCGATGATCCAGAACGCGCGCGGCGAGCGCAACGCGGCCGCCGACAACCTGCTGGCGATCGTCAAGGCCGACCGGACCTGGAACGACGACGGCGCCAGGGCGCAGCTGTTGAAACTGTTCGAGGCCTGGGGAATGACCGACGAGGCGACGCTCGCGGCACGCCGCAAGCTCTCGTCGCTGCTGTTTTCCTAGAGCGGTTCGGCGTTTCACAGAATCGCCGAACCGCTTTAAGTTTGGTTTTGCGCAATTCCGGACGGGAGGCCACGGCGAAGTCGCCGAACCTGACCGCCAGGCACTTTTCGCGAATTGCCGTGAATTTTTTGCCGGCTGTCGTGGCCGGCAGGCTTGCGCAGCGGGACGTCAGCGCCAGATAAGGGCGGGGCCGGATGCCGATAGAGGCGCGTTTGCCGGTGCGAGAGGAGATTGCAGCTTGATGCGCTTGCCGGCGTTGCTTTGGGAGGGTCGCGGTGCGCGTCGGTAACGCACTCTATCGGCTTGCCAAGGATCTGCCGGCGGCAATCCCGGTGTTCCCGCTTGCCGGGGCGCTGCTTCTGCCGGGCGGCCGCATGCCGCTCAACGTCTTCGAGCCGCGTTACCTGCAGATGATCGACCTGGCGATGGCCGGCTCGCGGCTGATCGGCATGGTCCAGCCCAGCCTTGACGGCGCATTGCGCGATGACGGCGAGCCCGAGCTGTGCAGCGTCGGTTGCGCCGGGCGCATCATCTCGCTCGCCGAGACCGGCGACGGGCGCTACCTGATCTCGCTGCAGGGCGTCTGCCGGTTTCGCATCGTGCAGGAGCTCGCGGCAAAGGCGCCGTTCCGGCAGTGCAAGATCAGGCCGTTTTTGGCCGACCTCGATGAAGACCCGGCCGGCGCCGAGGTCGACCGGCCGGCGCTGCTCAAGGCGTTTCGCGCCTATCTGCAGGCCAACGACCTCGAGGCCGACTGGGAAAGCGTAAGCCGCGCCGAAAACGGCATGCTGGTCAACGCGCTGTCGATGATGGCGCCTTATGGACCGGCCGAGAAACAGGCGCTGCTGGAAGCGCCGGACCTGAAGACGCGCGCCGAGACGCTGATCGCCATCACCGAAATAACGCTGGCGCGCGAGGATGATGAATTTGGGTCAAGCCTGCAATAGGTTGCCGGTACGGGAATGGGTTCATGGCTGACGGACGTGACGGACGGAAGGCCGAGGTCGACCCGAAGCTGCTGGAGCTGCTGGCCTGCCCGCTGACCAAGGGGCCGCTGACCTGGGACCCCGAGCGCAGCGAACTGGTCTCGCGCGTGGCGAAGCTCGCCTATCCGGTGCGCGACGGTATCCCGATCATGCTGCCTTCGGAGGCGCGCACGATCTCGGCCGAGGACATGCTGGCGCCGCGGCCGCCGCGGCTCGGCGGGCCGTCATGAGTGTGCTTGCGCAGGCGGCGATTACGCTTCTTGCCTCTGCTGCGTTCCTTTTTGTGCTGGAAATCGCTGCTACTGAAAATTCCGCCCCTTCGGCATGACCTGGCGTGCCGTGCCCGACAGCGTGGCGATATCCTGGCGGACCGGCAGGCCGCGGCTTGCGGCGGACTCTGATCCAGCCGGCCGTTCGGCGGGATTATGCTCGATGACCGGGCGGTTGGACTCCAGCAACACGCTCAGCCAGGAGGTCAGATCCTCGATCCGGTCGGCGACGATGTGGATGACGTCCGATTCATGCTGCAGCTTGCCGGTGACGCGGATGAAGCGCGCGCCCATGACGACGGAGCGGAAGCGGTCGAAGACGCGTGGCCAGATGATGACGTTGGCGATCGATTTTTCGTCCTCCAGCGTAAGGAAGATCGCATTGCCCTTGCCTGGGCGCTGGCGCACCAGAACCAGCCCGGCGACGGAGACGCGGCGGCCGTCGCGCACCGACGGCAGGCGGGAATTGGCGGTGACGCCGGCGCGATCCAGCCTTTCGCGCAGGAAGGCGACGGGATGCTCCTTCAGCGACAGGCCGAGCGAGCGGTAGTCGTGCACGACATGCTCGCCGAGCGGCATCTTCGGCAGTTTCGTTTCCGGCTCCAGCTCGCGCAGGCCGAGAGCGGGCCGGTCGAACAGCGGCAGTTTCTCGGCTGCGCTCTTGCCGTCGAGCGCCCGCACCTCCCAGAGCGCGGCGCGGCGGTCGAGGCCGATCGAGCGGAACGCATCAGCCTGCGCCAGCTTCTCGATCTCGCCGACATCGAGGCCCGAGCGCAACCAGACATCCCTGACCGACCGATAGCCATCGCCGCGCTGGGCAACGACTATATCCATGCGCTCTTCGGACAGGCCCTTGATCTGGCGGAAGCCGAGGCGGACGGCATGCGCCGTCTCGATGACGCCGCGCATCGAGGCGTGGCGCTCGAGGATGCGGGACGGATTGAAGACGGTGGCCTCCAGCGTGCAGTCCCAGACGGAATGGTTGATGTCGACCTCGCGCACCTCGACGCCATGGTCGCGCGCGTCGCGCACGAGCTGCGCCGGCTGGTAGAAGCCCATCGGTTGCGCGTTGAGGATGGCGGCGCAGAACACATCGGGAAAGAAGGTCTTGAACCAGCAGGAGGCATAGACGAGCAGCGCGAAGGACGCGGCGTGGCTTTCGGGAAAGCCGTATTCGCCGAAACCTTCGATCTGCTTGAAGCAGCGTTCGGCGAACTCCCTGGGATAGCCTTTCTCGACCATCCCTTCGACCATCCGCGTTTCATAGTTGCCGATCGTGCCGGTTCGCTTGAAGGTCGCCATGGCGCGGCGCAGTTCGTCGGCTTCGCCCGGCCGGAAGCCGCCGGCGACAATGGCGATCTTCATCGCCTGCTCCTGAAACAAAGGCACACCGAGCGTCTTGCCAAGGATCTCTTCCAACTCAGGCTTGGGGTATTCGGCCTTCTCCTTGCCCTGTCGTCTACGCAGATAAGGATGCACCATGTCGCCCTGGATCGGCCCGGGCCGCACGATCGCCACCTCGATGACGAGATCATAGAATTCGCGGGGCTTAAGCCGCGGCAGCATCGACATCTGAGCGCGGGATTCGATCTGGAAGACGCCAAGAGTGTCGGCCCGGCAGATCATGTCGTAGACGCGCTGGTTCTCCGGCGGGATAGAGTCCAAGCTGTAGGGCCGGCCGTAATCGTCCCGCGCCTGCGGATAATGCTGCGTGAGCAAGGTCAGAGCGCGCTTCAGGCAGGTCAGCATGCCGAGCGCCAGCACGTCGACCTTGAGGATCTTCACCGCGTCGAGATCGTCCTTGTCCCACTCGACCATCTTTCGCTCCTCCATCGCCGTCTTGACGATGGGCACGACCTCGTCGAGCCGGTCGCGGGTGATGACGAAGCCGCCGACATGCTGGGAAAGATGGCGGGGGAAGCCCATGATCTCGTTGGCGCGCTCAAGCACCTGTCTGGACAGCGGATCGGTGCGGTCGAGGCCGCCGGCATTGGCTTCTTTTTCGCCGAGCTCGGAGGTCGACCAGCCCCAGATGGTGCTGGACAGCGCGCTGCGGACATCTTCCGACAGGCCCATGGCCTTGGCCACCTCGCGCAAGGCGGAGCGGCCGCGATAGCTGATGACGGCGGCGGCCAAGGCGGTGCGCTTGGTGCTGTATTTCGTATAGATGTACTGAATGACCTCTTCACGCCGCTCATGCTCGAAATCGACGTCGATGTCTGGCGGCTCGTTGCGCTCTTCCGAGATGAAGCGCTCGAACAAGGTGTCGATGCGTTCCGGGCCGACCTCGGTGATGCCGATGCAGAAGCAGATGATCGAATTGGCGGCCGAGCCGCGGCCCTGACAAAGGATGTCCTGGCTGCGGGCGAATTTGACGATGTCGTGGACGGTGAGGAAATAGCGCGCATAGTTCAGGCGCTCGATCAAAGCGAGTTCACTGTCGATGCGTTTCAGCACATAATCGGGAACGCCGGCCGGATAGCGCCTGACCGCCCCTTCCCGCGCCAGGCGTTCGAGCTCGGCCTGCGGTCCGAGCCCGGATTCGGTCGGCTCGTCCGGATAATTGTATTCGAGGTCGCTGAGCGAGAAGGTGAGCTCGTCGGCGAAGCGCAGCGTCTCCGCCAGCGCCTGCGGGTGGCGGCGGAAAAGCCGCGCCATCTCCAGCGGCGGCTTCAGGTGGCGCTCGGCATTGGCGGTCAGCTCGAGCCCGACCTCGGAAACCGGGGTGTTGAGGCGGATCGCGGTGAGCACGTCCTGCAGCGGTCGGCGGTCGGCGGCGTGATAGAGCACGTCGTTGGTCGCCATCAGCGGGACGCGGGCGTGTTCGGCCATCGACGCCGCCTGCTCGATGCGGAAGCGATCGTTGCCGGCATAATCCGGTGCCACGGCCAGCCGAAGCGCCGCGCCGAAACGATCCTTAAGCCGGCTAATAAACGACAAGCCGTCCTCGGTGCCTGCCGACAGGCCGGGCAGGACCGCCAGCGACATCCGATCGCCCCATTCGAGCAGGTCGCCGAGCTCCAGCAGCGTCGCGCCCTTCTCGTTCTCGTCGCGCAGATTGGCCTGGGTCAGCATGCGGCAGAGATGGCCCCAGCCCTGACGGTCGCGGGGATAGGCGAGGATATCCGGCGTGCCGTCACCGAAAACCAGGCGGCAGCCGGGGTGATAGGCCATCTTCTCCACCCTGGCCTGCTGCCAGGCGCGCACGACGCCGGCGACCGTGTTCCTGTCGGCAAGGCCGATCGAGGCAAAACCGTAGAACTTCGCGGTCACCACCAGTTCCTCGGGTTTCGAAGCGCCGCGCAGGAAGGAGAAATTCGAACTTATGCCGAACTCGGCATAGGGGATGACGGTCAGCGCGTTCATGCGAACACCCCATGCATGAACCAGCGCGGCGGCGCGGCCTGCGCGGCGCTGCTGTAGAGGCCCTGGCGGTAGAGCCAGTAGCGGCGTCCCTCGCTGTCCTCGATGCGGTAATAATCGCGGGTCGGCGCCTCCTCCTCACCGGGCAATTGCCGCCACCATTCGGCGGCGATGCGCTCCGGCCCCTCGGCGCGGGCGACGCGGTAGAGCGCGCGCCGCCAGCGGAAATTCATCGGCGGACCTTCCGGTATCTCGGTCGCCGGCACCTCGATCGGCTCGGGCGAGCGGAACAGGCGCACCGGCCGCTCCGGCGGATAGACGGTCATCGGCGGCGCCGTTCGGGGGGGTGCTGCCCGGCCGGCCGGAGCGCGTCTTTGCGGCGCTTCGGCGAAAGGCACGGTTTTGACAGCGCGTTCCGGCAGATGGCTTTCGACGGCCACCGGCTTCAGCATGGCGGTCTCGCCGAGACGGGCGCGGACGCGGTCGGCGAAGAGCGCGATGTCGGCGTCATCGTCGTTCGTCTTGCCGGTGAGGTCGCCCTGAGCCAAGTCGAAGGCCGCGACCGACAGCACGGACAACCGCACGAGGTCGAAGCCGAAGCCGGCGTCGATGGTCTGCTCCAGCGCGGTGAGCCGCTCATGGAACAGTCTTTGGATCAGCCGCGGCTCGCGCATCGGGCGCGAGGTGCCGACGGCGATGCGGCTGACGGCGCCGTCGACGCGGAAGAGAAGCAGCGCCAGCGTGCGCGCGCCCTCGCCGCGGCGTTCGAGGTCGGTCTTCAAGGCGATCGCCAGCCGGCTCACCAGCCGCTCGATGTCGTCGGTGAGCACGACCGGCTCGGCAAGGTGGCGCTCGACCGAGAGCGGCGCGACGGGAAGGCGCGGCGACACGGCCTCGTCGAGGCGGCCGAGCGCCTGGTCGAGGCGCAGAAGCAAGGTGGCGCCGAAGCGGCGGGCGAGCGGCGCGCGGGGCGCGGCCATCACCGCGCCGGCGGTGCGCAGGCCCACACTTTCCAGGCCGACGCGGGTTTCCGGCGTGATGCGCAGCGCCGACAGTGGCAATGACGCCAGGAGCGCCTCCTCCTCGCCGCCGGCGATGATGCGGTCGCCATGGAAGCGCGCCGCCGCCCAGGCGGCGCCCGGCGTCGAAGCCAGCCCGGCGCGGACATCGAAGCCCTGCTGGAAGAAGCGGGTGAGGATCTCGTCCTGCATGGCGCGCTCGCCGCCGAACAAATGCGTGCAGCCGGTGACGTCGAGGAACAGCCCGTCCTCGCCGTCGATCGCCACCAGCGGCGTGTAGCGGTCGCACCAGTCGGCAAGGCCTTCGAGCAGCCGGCGGTCGGCTTCCGCATCGGCCTCGACCACATCGATCGAGGGATGCATGGCGCGCGCATCGGCGATGCCCATGCCGCGCTTCAATCTGAGCGCCTCAGCCCGCTCGTCGAGGGCCGCGATGCGCTGGGTGTTGTTGTCGCGATGGCTGATCACAAGCGGCGGGTGAGGTGACGGCAGGTGATGCGGGGGCCGGGAACGCCAGGACCGCCCCAGGCGCTGGCGCAGGATCCGCTCCGCGGCCAGATGCGGGAACCACAGCGACAGAATTCTCTGTTCTTTCTGCAAAAGCGTGCTCATTTGGGTTCCACTCCAGTGTGAATTGTCCGGGCAGGGCCGTGCGGCTCTTGCCGATATCGAGTTTGAAGGCGGGGCGGCCGATCGAGCCGGCGAGCGGCCCAGCGACGGTTTCGCGGCTTGCCGCCGCCGCCGCCGAGACGATGAGGCGCACCGGGGCGGCGGTGGGGTCGGCCTCGCCGGCCTGGCGCAGCAAAAGCAGCGGCCGGCCGGCATTCTGGGCGCGGGCGTGCAGCCGGCGCGTGGCGGTGAGGTCGAGCCGCTGCGGACTGCCGCGGATCTCGAGGATGACCGCGGCAAAGGCCGTCATGCGGGCGGCCTCCTCGGCGATCCACAGCGCATCGAGCAGTTTTGGCGCCTCGGAAAACAGCAATTGCTCCGGCTCGATGCCGAACAGGGCGTGAAGGCCCCTGGCATAGGGAAAGCCGGCCTCATGGAAGATTTCCGCCGTCCCGACCCAGAGGATCGGCAGGCCCTGCTTCTCTCTGAGGACCAGGCTTACGAGCGACAGCGCGAAGCCGGCAACGGCGCCGGCATCGCGGGTCTCCAGGCCATGGATTTCGCTGAGCGCCGCCTTGGGCAGGCCGCCGCCGAGGGCGGCGTCGAGGCGACCGATGCCGGTATGCAGGAAGGCGTCCGCCGAAGCCACGGCGAGGCCACGCCGGACGATCGTCCTGTCCGATCGAGTGGCATCCACGATACCACCGGCCGTCGGCGCCTGCAGGCGCTCGGGCAGCGTTCCCTCGATCTTCGCGATCTGGCGGCGCAGGGCAAAAACAGTGTCCCGCGCCACGGCGCTCATCGCCATGACATTCACTTCCGACAGCAATTGTTCCTGTTATGTTCCTATAGATTCCAGAGGGTGCCGGAAGAGTCAAGCGGAGTCATAAGGAATTTATTCCCAATTATATACTTGAGAAAGTATGGGAATATGTCCTATGATCCGGGCCGACAGGCCGGCACTGAAAAGACTGAGGAAATCGAGCCCATTGAAATCACGCCAGAGATGATCGAGGCGGCGGTTTATGAGCTTAAATATGGTGAGGCACGCGAGCTAGCAGATATAGCTCGCGCCGTTTACGTGGCGATGGTCACGGAGGAGCGCCTTGCGCGTCGCAAGGCATAGACTCAGCCTCTTCCATGAGTTTGCGCATGTAGGCGACAGCTAGGTTTCCCACCGCTCCGGGAGATGTGTCGTCGAGGTCCATCTGCAAGTGCTTGGTGGGAGGATTGAAGCTGTCACTGAACCGATCATCTGTGACCCTTACCAGTCTCAGTCGATGGTCGATTGACTGCTGCAAAACCCGAGAGATTACATCTCGCTCTGGCCCTTGCCCGTCATTGACTTTGATCTTAACAGCCCTTGGCTCGGCGTCGTCTTGGTTCTTGAATTTGAAATCAATGCCAGACTCACCCATCCCAAATGCGCCGCTAGTCTTGATCGAAAAACCTTGCGGTACGCTAGCAGTCACGTCTGCCAATCCATGTGTATCGGAGTCGCGCGCGTGGTGAAGGTAGGATAACAATGGGTCTGTCCTTCGCAGATGTTTTACGCGACCAAACCATGCGGTACACCGCCCGCAGCACTTTGCCCCCTGTTCCAGTTTCGAATAAGCTCCAGATACGCCGACGAGAAAGCTCCACCAATGGCGGCGAGCGGCTTCAACATCGGACGCTGTGTCGGCCGCGTCAAATGCGGCGAGGGCGTCTTGAGCTGAGTGTAGCCGTTGAGCCGCTTGATGAACGGATTTCGGTATCATGAACGCACCAGACCAAAAGCAAACTGATGAAGCCAAGTTCAACGAAACGCTTAAGCGGATGCTGAAGACGCCACCAGCGCCGCACGATAGCGACAAGAGTAAGCAGAGTCAGGCGGAAAAGAGAAAGGCGAAAGTCGTTAAGGCTTCGCCCTCCTTTTCCTCAAAAAGATAAGCCTTCGTGCCTTCTGCTTAAGCGTTCTGGGCTTCACCAATCCGCCGATAGGTGAGGCGCTTGCCTTCGATCATGGCTAGCAATTGGTCGTGGCGTTCCGTATCCGAAACATTCAAGGCGGGCGACGGTTGTAGCGGAAATCGAATTCGGCAAGGTAGCGATGCAAATGAGCCTCGCCGCAATGCTGGTACGTGCCGACCATGCCGCGCTTGAAGACTGAGAATACGCTTTCGATGGTATTGGTGTGGACATCGCCGCGAGCATATTCCTTGGCTGAATGCTTCACCGTGTCATGATTGGCGAACTCAAGCCCGGTGACCGGATAGAGGTTGCTTTCGTCGGTGTAAAGCGTGGATTTGCGGTCGGCGTTGCGGACCAGCACTTCGCGGACTTCCGCCTTATTGGCGTGCTGGACATGGAACATACGGGCCTTGCCGCCGCGCTCGACCAGACCGACGACAGCGTTTTTCATCGGCTTCTTGCGCTTGAGGTAGGGCAGGCCCTTGCGGTGCGGCGAAACATAGCCGTCTTCGCGGCGGCCGAAATAGGTTTCGTCGGCTTCGACGGTCTTGCCTTCGCCACCAAGCGGACCGGACGACTTAACGTCTTCTGCCATCGCTTCGCGGATGCGGTGCGCCATGAACCAAGCGGTCTTGTAGGTGACGCCAAGCATACGGTGCAGCTGGTGAGCGCTCATGCCCTTTTTGGACGAAGCCATGAGGAACGTCGCCAGGAGCCACTTATTCAAAGCGATCTTAGAGCGCTCAAAAACAGTTCCGACAGTAACGGTGAACTGTTCGCGGCATTCCATGCAGTTGTACAGGCCGGGACGGTGAGCCTTGCCTTCCATCTTCTTGATGCGATCCGGGCGAGCGTTGCCACAATGCGGGCAGTTCGGACCTTCCGGCCAGCGCTGAGCCTCAAGATGCTCGCGGGCGGCTTCGGTATCTTGGAAGATCGGGCTATCGAGGCGCATTTGGCTAACTCCTTGGATTCATTTATCCCAAGGGGCGCCTGCTTTGTCAAGTATATAATTGAGAATTTATTCCTTCGCCCTTTACCCTGAAAGCGAACGCCCAGCCGGCTCATTTGCCTCTATCGGCGCGAAAGCCTATATGCCGGGATCAAAGGAAATTTCATGGCCCGCATCTACAAGACACGCACCTGGCACGACCAGCTCTCCCCGTCGATGGACGAGATGGAGCTTCTGGCGCTGGAGACCTATGCCCATCTGCCGGACGAATTCCGCAAGCTCACCGGCGAGATCATCATCCAGATCGCCGATTTCCCGACCGACGAGATCATGGACGATCTGTCGCTGGAGACGCCCTTCGACCTGCTCGGCCTGTTCGAGGGACGCGGCATCGCCGAGCGCTGGAACCCGCAGACCGGCGAAGGTCCGAACCGCATCACGCTCTACCGCCGCGCCATACTCGACTACTGGGCCGAGAACGAAGAGACGATGGGCGACATCGTCACCCACGTGCTGATCCACGAGATCGGTCACCATTTCGGCCTGTCGGACGACGACATGGAGCGCATCGAGGAGGCGGCCGAGCAGGCGGCGGCGGGCTGAGCGCGCACTTCGTCATCCTAGGGCGAAGCAAGGAGCGAAGCGACGCGCGCAGACCCTAGGATCCATGCCGTTCCATCAACACCAAACCCGCGGTGCAGAACGGAACGCTTGCCGCCCGACACCCGCAAACGTCCCCTATATTCTGATCCGCTGCGCCTTTCGGCTCAGGTAACGGCATGGATTCCAGGGTCTTCGCGACGGAGCTTCGCTCCTGCTCCGCCCTAGAATGACGAAGTTGGGGGCTGCCGCCCTTTCTACCAGTCGCTGAGCTTGGTGTCCGGGCCGTAGTCCTGGCCTTCGACATCCTTCACCACGGCCTGGCCGCAGCGCATCGACTTGGTCTTCTTGTCATAGGCGTAGGTCGGCGAGCCGAACAGGTGCCAGCCCTTGTTCAGCGCCGCCGTCACCTTGTGGCAGAAGGTTGAATCGTCCGGGCCGGACAGAAAGCGGTAGAGTTTCATTTTCGAGCCTGTCTTGAATATCGGCGCATCATGCGCCGATGATTATCGCCTTCGCCAGAAGTTTCTCGGCTTCCGCCAGATGCAGCCGCTCGACCATGCGGCCGTCCATCGCGATCACGCCCCTGCCGGCATTTTCGGGCCGCGCGAACGCATCCCTGATCGCACGCGCCCTGGCCAGCGCCTCGGGCGACGGCGAAAAGGCATGGTTCGCCGGTTCGATCTGGGCGGGATGGATCAGCGACTTGCCGTCGAAACCCATGGCCGCGCCGTCGGCGCATTCGCGCGCCAGGGCGTCGAGGTCGCGAAAATCATTGGCGACGCCGTCGATCACGTCGAGGCCGCCGGCCCGCGCGGCGAGCACCAGTTGCATCAGCCAAGGCATCATATAGCGCCGGTCGGGCGTCGCCAGGATGCCGGTCGCCTTCACCAGATCATTCGTTCCGGCAACGAAACAAGCGAGGCGCGACGCTGGATCGCGGCCAAGCTCGGCGATGGCGCCGATGTTGAGCAGCGCCTTGGGCGTCTCGACCATCGCCCATAGTTTCACGCTGTCCGGGGCGAAATTGTCGTCGAGCAGGTCGCCCGCCTCGAGGATGTCGCGCGGCGTGCCGATCTTGGGCAGGAGAATGCCGTCGGGCTCGGCCTTGGCCACGGCCAACAGGTCGTCGGCGCCCCATTCGCCGGCGAGCGGGTTGATGCGCACCACCATCTCGCAGCGTTTTTCGCGCCCGGCGAGAATGCGGGCAATCTTGTCGCGCGCCGCCTTCTTGTCGGCGGGCAGGACGGCGTCCTCGAGATCGATGATGACGGCGTCGCAGGCCAAGGCGCCGATCTTGGCGAGCGCCTTGTCGTTCGAGGCGGGAATGTAAAGCACCGAGCGGCGCGGGCGGCAGGGTTCCTGAGCCATGGCCGATCTATGCAGGGTGATGGCGGATGAGGCAAGGCGGGGAGTAATCTTCTCCTTGAGGGGCCGCAAGGGTGAGATGCCCGGCAGGGCGGAGGCGCACGCTGTCCTGCCAACCCGTCCTGCTCGGGCATCCGGCGAGCAAGGTCGTTGGTGACACCAATATAGATCGTGCCGCCTTTCTGGCTTGCGGTCATGTAGACGTAGCCTGTCATGCTTCGATCTTACCTGGCGCCATCGCCAACGGCTATTCTGGACGGCAGCATTCTACGGCTAATGTCACGGCATGGATTCTAGGGTCTGCGCGCGTCGCTTCGCTCCTTGCTCCGCCCTAGAATGACGAAGGATAGATCGCAGCTTCACGCGCAAGAACCCTCTCTATCGCCTTTGACGGCATCCCAGGGGCTGGCACCGCCATATGCGATGCCGTACTCGAGCGTCTCGGGCGCCGGCGCCAGGCTGTCTTGCACCAAATCTGCAAATCTGTGCGGAAAACCTCCTCCAATCCGCCGCGCGTTCACCGTGTCCGTCGGCGAAACCGGCGGCATGCGAACACCTCACACATCCCGCTGGTTCCTGCCGCGCCGGCTCCGCGACGAAGGCTGGTGGCTCGTCGAGCCGCAAAGGCGGCGCGTGACGGCGACGGTGCTTCCGTTCAGATCGCGGCCGGCATGCGGCGGCGCTAACACAGCCAGGAAAGCCCAGCGATGACGACGATGACCGTGACGGCGCCGGCGAGCACGACATCGCCTGTCCCGAGCTACTGCCGCCGCGTCGGCGCCGCCGCGCTGCTGGTGGCGCTGGCCGATTTTCTTTTCTACGGCCAGCCGGTCGGGATCACCGTCTTCATCTTCGCGACCGTGCTCGCCGCCACGGTCGTCGCCATGCATCCGGCGGCGCTCAGCGACGGCCGGGTCTGGCTGAAGCCGGCCGCGCTGTTCGCCGCGCTGCTGCCGCTGGTCGAAAATGTCAGCCCGCTTTCGCTGCTGGTCGCAGTCGCGGCACTTGCGGTCTTCGCGCTGTCGTTGGCCGGGCGGCTGCGCGGCGAACCTGCCCGAATAGCCCGCCAGCTCAGCCTGTTCCTGATCGCAGCGCCCTTCCGCTTCGCCCGCGACTTCTTCCGCTGGCGCAAGGCAGCGCGGGAACTCGGCCAGCGGCGGCTTCAGCTTACGGCGATTGTCGTCTGGATCATGCCCTTGACGCTTGGCGTCGTCTTCCTGGCGCTGTTCGGCACCGCCAATCCGATCATCGAGCACTGGCTGTCGTTGATCGACCTCTACGCGCTCTTCGAAAAAATCGAGTTCGCGCGGCTGATCTTCTGGCTGATCGTGCTTGCCGGCGTCTGGGCGTTCCTGCGGCCGCGCCTGCCGCGCTTCGCTTTCCGTGTCAGGCGCGTTTTGCCTGTTACGCCTGCAGCGAGACCGGCGAAGGCCGAGGACATCCTCTTCGGCAAGGCGGCCATCCTGCGCGCGCTGATTGTCTTCAATGGCTTGTTCGCGGTGCAGAGCGCGCTCGACGCCACCTATCTCTGGGGCGGAGTCGCCCTGCCCAACGGGATGACCTATGCCGCCTATGCGCATCGCGGCGCCTATCCGCTGGTCGCCACCGCGCTGCTCGCCGCCGGCTTCGTGCTGGCGGCGCTGCGCTCGGGCAGCGAGACGTCCCGGGATCCGCTGATCCGCGGGCTGGTCTATCTCTGGGTGGCGCAGAACATCGCGCTGGTGATCTCCTCGATGCTGCGGCTCGATCTCTATATCGACGTCTATGCGCTCACCTATCTGCGCATCGCCGCCTTCATCTGGATGGGACTGGTGGCGGCGGGGCTGGCCCTCATCGTCGCCCGCATCGCGCTTCAAAAATCCGGCGAATGGCTGCTTTCCGCCAATCTTGTGACACTATCGGCGACGCTTTATGCCTGCTGCTTCGTCAACTTCGCAGCAACGATCGCCAACTTCAATGTCGACCATTCCCTGGAAATGACCGGATCCGGCACTCCGCTCGACACGCCGTATCTGCATTCGCTCGGCGCTGTCGCCATGCCGGCGCTGGACCGCTACCACACACACAAGATCGGAATGCCGACCACTTATCTGGCCGACCAGGTGATGATCGACAATTATCTCGCCGAACAAAAGAAATGGCGCGCCTGGAGCTTTCGCGACTGGCGGCTGGTACGGGTTCTCGACAACAGAGGCCCGCTCGTGCTTCCTCCATCTGTGCAACCGTCCGCACCGGGCCATTGATCGATGCCACACAATATCCTCGTCGCCGACGACGACCCGCATATCCGCGAGATCATCTGCTTCGCGCTGGAAAAGGCCGGCATGAAGACGGCCGCCGTCGCCGACGGCGCCGCAGCACTCCAGGCGGTCGAGCGCCGCGCGCCCGACCTCATCGTGCTCGACATCGGCATGCCGGAGATGGACGGGCTCGAGGTCTGCCGCAGGCTCAGGCAAAAATCCGACGTGCCGGTGCTGTTCCTGTCCGCGCGGGATGAAGAGATCGACCGCATTCTGGGTCTGGAGATGGGCGGCGACGACTATGTGACCAAGCCGTTCAGCCCGCGCGAGCTGGTCGCCCGCGTCAATGTCATCCTGCGGCGCGCGCGGCCGGCCGCCGCGGAGGAAGAGGCGGACGATCGTGAATTCACGCATGGCAAGCTCATGCTCGTCCCGGCAAGCCATGAAGCAAGTTTCGGCGGCAAGCCGCTCACCTTGACGGCGATCGAGTTCGCGATCCTGAAAGGCTTCCTCGCCCGTCCGCAGCACGTGCTTGGCCGCGACGCGGTGATGGCCAATGCCTATGCCTCCAACATTCATGTCTCGGAACGCACGGTCGACAGCCACATCCGCAACGTGCGGGCCAAGCTGGCCGCGGTCGGCTGCATCGATGCGATCGCGACGGTGCATGGCGTCGGCTTCCGGCTCGGCCGATGCGGTGGTTGAGCAAGGAAAGGTGGCGGCCGCGGCTCGCCACCGTCGTCGTCGTCATCTTGATCCTGGTCATGGCGTTGCCGCTGGTTGGGCTGTTCTTCTTTCGGCTTTATGAGAACCAGCTGATCCGCCAGACCGAGGGCGAGCTGATCGCGCAAGGGGCGGTCGTCGCCGCCGTCTATGCCAGCGAGGTGCGCGCGGCCGGCATCGCCCCGGAAAGACTGGGGGCGCCGGTCTCGGCCGATCCGGCAAGGGACAACAA
Source organism: Mesorhizobium sp. B3-1-7 (assembly GCF_006439385.1). Classification (NCBI taxonomy): domain Bacteria; kingdom Pseudomonadati; phylum Pseudomonadota; class Alphaproteobacteria; order Hyphomicrobiales; family Phyllobacteriaceae; genus Mesorhizobium; species Mesorhizobium sp. B3-1-7. The sequence goes on along the minus strand of NZ_VFTL01000008.1, from coordinate 45,265 downwards.
CTATCCCTATGATCCGATCGAGCCGCGCCTCGACCTTGCCTCGGACGATGTCATGCCGTCGCGGCCGGCGGCGCTTCCCGCCACGCCCGATCCCGCCTTCGCGGCAATAGGCGCGCGGCTCGACGGCATTCTCGACGAGACGCAGAAAACGACGCTCGCCGGCTTCCGGCTGCTCGATCCACGCGGCGTGGTGATCGCCGGTGGCGACGAGGTCGGCCAGTCGCTCGGCCAGATCGAAGAGGTGCGGACCGCGCTTTCCGGCACCTATGCCAGCGAGCTCAGGCTGCGCATCCCCGACCAGCCGACCCCGCCGCTCTATTCGGTCAGCCGCGGCACCAAGGTGCGCGTCTTCGTCGCCATGCCGGTCGAGCTCGACGGCCGGGTCGCCGGCGTCGTGTACCTGTCGCGAACGCCGAACAACATCGTCAAGCACCTCTATGGCGAGCGCGGCAAGGTGACGTTGGCGGCCATCGCCATCCTCGGCGGCACACTTTTGATCGCGCTGGTGTTCATCCGCACCGTCAGCCGGCCGATCTACGCGCTGATCGACCGCACGAAGCGCATCGCCGCCGGCGACCGCGACGCAATCAGGCCGCTCGACCATCACGGCACGCGCGAGATGGCGGCGCTGTCCGCGGCCTTCCTCGACATGGCGCAAAAGCTGCAGGCGCGCTCCGACAGCATCCAGACCTTCGCCACCCATGTCTCGCATGAATTGAAATCGCCGCTGACGGCGATCCAGGGCGCGGCGGAGCTGCTCAGGGATTCCGGCGGCGCGATGGACGAGGCCGAGCGGCGGCGCTTCTCCAACAACATCGTCACCGACGCCGGGCGGCTCAATCTCCTGGTGCGCCGGCTGCTCGACCTGGCGCGCGCCGAGAACCTGGAACCGAGCGGTGACAGCACGACGCTTCATGCGGCCCTGGCATCGTTGCCGATCGACACCAGGCTGGAAGCGCGGCTTGAAGGCGGCGGCGACATCAGGCTCGGCATCTCGGCCGAGAATCTCGGCATCGTGCTCGCCAGCCTCATCGACAACTCGGCGAGGCATGGCGCCCGACAGGCGGCGATCCATGCCTCAGCCGATGGCGAGCGCGTGTCGGTCCAGATCGGCGACGACGGCGACGGCATCTCGGCCGCCAACCGCGCCAGGATCTTCGAGCCGTTCTTCACCACGCGGCGCGAGTCCGGCGGCACCGGCATGGGGCTCGGCATCGTACTGGCCCTCCTGAAAGCGCATGATGGCACGATCAGGCTGGTTGACTCCGAGCGCGGCACGCGCTTCGAGATCGACTTGCCGGTTGCGTGAAGACGCGACCGAATGATCGGAGAAAAAATGCGCTACGACATCGTCATCATCGGCGGAGCCATCGTCGGGTCCTCGGTCGCCTACTACCTGCGCGATGAGGGCTTTACCGGCTCGATCGCGCTGATCGAGCGCGATCCGCAGTTTCCGCACGCGGCGACGACCTTGTCGCTCGCCTCGATCCGTCAGCAATTCTCCATCCCGGAAAACATCCGCCTGTCGCAGTTCACGCTGAAACTGTTCCGGCGGCTGAAGGAGATTTTCGGCGCCGACGCCGATATCGGCTTTCGCGAGGGCGGCTACCTCATCCTCGCCGGCGAGGCCGGCCTACCGATCCTCAAGGCCAATCACGAGACGCAGGTCGCCGAGGGCGCCGATATCCTGCTCGAGGACCCCGGGCAGCTGGCGCGCCGCTTCCCGTGGCTGTCGGTCGAAGGCATCACCGCCGGCGCCTTTGGCCGCAGCGGCGAGGGCTGGTTCGACGCGCATGCGCTGCTGGCGCTGTTCCGCAAGGCGCTGCGCGACAAGAAGATCGATTTCATCGCGGCTTCCGCCACCGGCATTTCGCGCGAGGGCAATCGCGTCACCAGTGTAAGCCTCGACAATGGCGAGACGCTGGAAGCGGGCATTGTCGTCAACGCCGCCGGGCCGAATGCCGGCAAGGTGGCGGGTTTTGCCGGGCTTGCGCTGCCGGTCGAGCCGCGCAAGCGCAACGTTTTCGTCTTCGAGGCGCGCGAGAAATATGCCGACATGCCGCTGCTGGTCGATCCGTCGGGCATCTATGTGCGGCCGGAAGGCTCCGTCTACCTCACCGGCGGCGCCGAGCCGGAGGAGGGCGATGTCGCGCCCGACCCGAAGGACTTCGACGTCAACTGGCCGCTGTTCGAAGAGGTGATCTGGCCGACCTTAGCCGCCCGCATCCCGGCTTTCGAAGCGATCAAGCCGACGCGCGCCTGGGTCGGGCATTACGACTACAACACGCTCGACCAGAACGCGGTGATAGGGCCGCATCCGGAGGTCGAGAACTTCCTCTTCGCCAACGGTTTCTCCGGCCACGGCCTGCAGCAGGCGCCGGCGGTCGGCAAGTCGCTCGCCGAGTTGATCGTGCATGGCGGGTACAGGACGGTGGACTGCAGGGCGTTTGGATATGAACGGGTGGCGGAGGGAAGGGCGTTCAGGGAATTGAATGTGATCTAGCGTCAGCGCTCCCTTCCCCCACAAGGGGCACAAGGGGCGAAGGGGCGGCCGCGCCGGCAAAATAGCCCTGCAGCCATCCAAGCACCCGCGCCCAGCCTTCGGCATGTTCGGCCGCCGCATCCGGGAAACCCGCGAAGCCGCCATGGCAGACGGTGAGCCGCGTGCCGCCGCCGATCGGCTCAAGCAGATAGGCCACCGTCGTCTCGTGATGCCCCAGCGCCGGATGGTCCCAATCGTAGCGCCGCGTCTGCACGATGCGGCGCGGCATCTCGATTTCGAGGAATTTTCCGCCGGCGGGGAGGTGTCTGCCGTCGGCGGCCTGCACCGTGACGTTCCAACCGCCGCCGACGCGCAGATCGGCGGACCAGTCGGTCATGCGGTAGGTTTCGGGCGAACCCCACCAGCGCTCGACTTCACTGGTGACCAGCGCCGCGATAACCTCGCCCGGTGAGGCGCAAAGCTCGGCCGAGGCCATGACCGTGTCTGCATTCGCCATGGCTTGCGGTAACGACAAGTGAAGCATCAGATTCAATCCCACCAAGGATTGTCTCGTATCCGAAACGAACGTTCACCCCTTTGACGGCGGGCGCTCGAAACCCTTGCCGGTTTCAAGCAGGCTCTTGAGGCTCGCCAGAACCAGCGGCCAGCCCTTGGAGACGTTCGGGATCAGCCTGTGCGGGCCGTCGGCCTCGTGGATGACGGCGAGCTTCATCAACTCGCCGTCGGGCTCTACGGTGAAGGTGCAGCGGGTGTAGCCGTCCTCCTTGACCTCGGGCATCCATTCGTTGCGCCATTTGATGACCAGGCGTTTTGGCGGGTCGACCTCGAGAATCTCGCCCGAGTCGGCGACGCGCCCGTCGGGGAAGATCAGTTTCCAGCTCGAGCCGACCTTCCAGTCGCTCTCCTGATAGGAGCAGAGGAAGAACTGCCGGTTGAATTCCGGATCGGTCAGCGCCTGCCAAAGTTTTTCAGGCGTCGTGCGGATATAGGTGACATAAACAAAGCTGTTCTCGCTCACGGCTCTTCCCTTTCAAGGCGTTGCTTCAGGTGGCTGAGGGCAGCAAGCCGCCCCCGCTCGAACTTGCCGATCCAGCGCTCGGCGATCTCGTTGATCGGAACGGGGTTGAGGTAGTGCTCCTTCTCGCGGCCGCGGCGCATGGTGGTGACGAGGTTGGCCTCCTCGAGGATCGCCAGGTGCTTGGTCACCGCCTGGCGCGTCATCTCCATGTGCTCGCAGAGCGCGTTCAGCGTCTGCCCGTTCCGGGCATGGAGACTGTCCAGCAATTGCCGGCGGGTCGGGTCGGCCAAAGCGCGAAAGACGGCATCCATGCTCATGGCTCTAATATGCAACCATTTGGTTGCATGTCAAGCGGTGGCAAAAATATTCTGCCGCCTGATGACTGCTTGCCTAAGTTTTCTTGCTTGCCGGATTGTGCCTGTCTTGAGGTGGCTTCGCTTTTGAGCAGCGCCTTCCCCCACTCCGTCGCTGCTTCGCAGCGCCACCTCTCCCCCCTCCGGAGGGAGAGGAAGGGAGCCAGGGTCGGCGACCTCGCACGGTTCCTCTCCCCGGTCGATCGGGGCAGAGGTGTCGAGCGAAGCTCGACGGAGTGGGGGTCGATCTGGCTCGCCGGTTCCAGGCAGGAGTCGGCTCCGATATCGGTGGCGGTTCAGGTCAGCGTTTGCGGGAGAACCAGAAGGCGTCGCTCATGCGCGTCATGCCGATGCGCTCGTAGAAGCCGACGGCGTCGGGCATCGAGATCAGGCTGATGGCGACGGAAGGGCCAAGGTGGCGCTGTGCTTCGTCCATCAGGCCCTTGCCGACGCCGAGACCCTGTGCCGAAGCGGATACGGCGAGTTCGGAGATGTAGCAGACCCAGGAAAAATCGGTGATGCCGCGCGCGACGCCGATCAGCGGCTTGCCCTCGATGTCGAGCCGCGCTGTCAGCACCAGATTGGCATTGCCGAGCATTGTCTTAAGGCGCGCTTCGTCGTCCACGGGCCGTGTTTCACCGAGGCCGGATTCGATCAGCACACGGCGGAATTCGGCGACGTCGAGGGCAGGCTCGCTGGCGTAAAGGACTTTGGAAGGCTCAACCATGATCGCAGACTGCACCAGCCGGCCAGGATTTCGAAGCCGTTTTTTAGGTATTGCAGCTCCGGCGCGCATGCCATGCTCGACTTGGCCCAAGGCCCGCGCACGAACAGTTGCCTTTCATTTGCCGCCGGCTTTGTGTAAACCGTCCCGCAAAACTCCCCGCAAGCCAAGAAGACGGGCAAGGATCATGGATAAATTCACCAAGCTCACCGGCGTCGCCGCGCCCATGCCGATCGTCAATGTCGACACCGACATGATCATCCCGAAGGATTATCTGAAGACGATCAAGCGCACCGGGCTCGGCACCGGCCTGTTCGCCGAGATGCGCTACAACGAGGACGGTTCGGAGAACCCGGATTTCGTGCTCAACAAGCCGGCCTACCGCAAGGCGCAGATCCTGGTCGCCGGCGACAATTTCGGCTGCGGCTCGAGCCGCGAGCATGCGCCCTGGGCGCTGCTCGATTTCGGCATCCGCTGCGTGATTTCGACCTCGTTCGCCGATATCTTCTACAACAACTGCTTCAAGAACGGCATTCTGCCGATCACCGTCAGCCCGGAAGACCTCGACAAGCTGATGGACGACGCCTCGCGCGGCTCCAACGCGACGCTGTCGATCGATCTGGAAGCCAAGGAAATCCGCGGGCCGGACGGCGGCGTGGTGACCTTCGACCTCGACGACTTCAAGCGCCATTGCCTCTTGAACGGCCTCGACGACATCGGGCTGACCATGGAGAAGGCCGGCGCCATCGCATCCTTCGAGAAGAAGAATGCCGAGCAGCGCCCCTGGGCCTGAGCACCTAAGCTATATCGATAGGCCCCGGCCATGGCAGGCCGGGTTCGTGGCGGCTGAATGGAGGGACAGTCATGACACGCTCGCTTCTGGCTGCTTCGGTGGCACTCGCTCTCGCCACAATCGGCGCGAATGCGCAGACCGCCGCGCCGGCCACGCAGCCGGCGCCCGCGACGTCCGACCAGCCGGCCGCCGATCAAGGCGCATCCGACCAGGGATCGGGCAGCGACCAGGCCGCGTCGGATGACGACAAGCAGGCGCCGATCCCGTTCGAAGGCGGCCAGCTCACCATCACGCAGCCGGAGCAGGACGGCGAGAAGGTGCTGTCCTATGACGGCAAGCAGCTGGCCAGCAATTACGACGTCTTCTTCGACAGGATCGTCAAGATCGGCGACGTCAACGTGGCGCTGGTCGATGTCGGCGACGGCGGCAACCAGTGCGGGCCGGCCAAGGTCATCGTCTGGAAGCCGAAGGACGGCGAGATCCAGACCACCACGGTCGAGCAGGACGAATGCGGCGCGCCGCCGGCGGCAGTCTCCGACAGCGCCATCTATTTCGTGCCCTATCTGCTGCCGGGCGATTCCAAGCCGGCGCTGCAATGGTCGCCTACGGAAGGGCTGACGACCTCCGGCAACCTGACCTACACGCCCGAACCCGGCACCGGCTGGAAGGATGTCGACCCGTCGAAATACGACAACATCATCGACGCCTTCCACAACGAGGCCGTCTACAAGGCCGGACAGGCGCTGCTCGGCAAGGACATGCCCGACATGGCGACCAGCCTGCTGGTCGGTGGCGGCACCGAAAAGACGGCCTCGGGCACCTTCTACGCCACCGGCTGCGTGCCGCATGACTGCGGCGGCAATGACGGCTTCATGGCGGTCGACCCGGCCAAGCAGAAAGTCTATTTCGCCCGCCGCGGCGACAATGGCGAGCCGCACGCCTGGCCACCGGTCAAGGACTGGCCGGATGACATCAAGAAGGCCTATGACGACGCGCAGGGGAACTAGGGCGACCATCCGTGCCTTCGTCATTCTAGGGCGGAGCGACGCGTAGCGGAGCGCAGACCCTAGAATCCATGCCGTGACGGTTACCGTAGGGTGCAAACGGTGCAGAATTCTGAAACGCTGCGGCGCTTCGACGTCACGGCATGGATTCCAGGGTCTGCGCGCGTCGCTTCGCTCCTTGCTCCGCCCAGGAATGACGACCGGAGGGAGGTTTCGGCCAATCACCCATGTCGCGCTTACCTTTCCTGACAACGGTCCGCCTGGCTTGGCCCACGACCAGACCCGTCTTCCCCTGCTAGAGGGGGCGCAACCATCACGAGGAGGCCCCATGCGCAAGCTCATCTCCACTGGCTCCCCCTTCGAGAAGACCGCCGGCTATTCGCGCGCGGTGGTGCAGGGCGACTGGTGTTTCGTGTCCGGAACGACCGGCTACGACTATGCCACCATGACCATGCCGGATACGGTCGAGGCGCAGACGCGCAATTGCCTCGCGACCATCGCCAAGGCGCTGGCCGATGGCGGCTTCGACATGGCCGACGTGGTGCGGGCGCATTATTACATCACCGACCAGGCCTTCGTTGACGTGGTCTTCCCGATCCTCGGCGAGGCGTTCGGCGACATCCGCCCGGCAGCGACGATGATCGTGTGCCAGCTCAACAAGCCGGAGATGAAGATCGAGATCGAGGTGACGGCGCTGCGGCGCACGGCATAGGAGCTGAGGGATGGCGGTTCGGCGCATCGTAACCAACATCGCCACAAGGGACATCGCCGCGGCGAAGCGCTTCTATCGTGACGTGCTTGGCCTCGATCTGCTCATGGATATGGGCTGGATCGCCACCTACGGCTCCGAGGAACGGATGCAGGTGCAGGTGAGCTTCATGGCCGAGGGCGGATCGGGGACGCCGGTGCCGGACCTGTCGATCGAGGTCGACGACGTGGATGCGGCGCTTGCGGGTATGGAGAAGGCCGGTTTTGCCATCGAATACGGCCCGGCCGATGAACCCTGGGGCGTGCGTCGCTTCTATGTGCGCGACCCGTTCGGCCGGCTGGTGAATGTTCTGTCGCATCGGTAGGCGCTGCCGGTCTTCTTTGAGACGCTGGCGGGACAGCACCCCTCTCTGTCCTGCCGGACATCTCCGGCAAGGGGGAGATTGGCAGCTTGGCCGCCCCGCTCCTCTTTTTCAACGTCGGCGATTGGCGAAGGCCGAAGTGCATCGATCTCCCCCCTTGCGGGGGAGATGCCCGGCAGGGCAGAGGGGGGTGTGAAGGATCTCGGCGCTCGTCCCCTTGCGCCGCAAGCGCTTGCCGTTTAGCAAGGCGCCGGTTCAATTCTCTCACCGGACGGTTCTCCATGGCTTCGAAAAATCTCTTCCTGCTCGCCGGCGACGGCATCGGCCCCGAGGCCATGGCCGAGGTGAAGAAGCTGATCAAGGCCATGAACGACAAGCTCGGCAGCGGCTTCGCCACCGACGAGGGGCTTGTCGGCGGCTGCGCTTACGATGCGCATGGCGCGGCGATCTCCGATGCAGACATGGCAAAGGCGATGGCGGCGGATGCGGTGCTGTTCGGCGCCGTCGGCGGGCCGAAATGGGATGCCGTGCCCTACGAGATGCGCCCCGAGGCCGGCCTGCTGCGGCTGCGCAAGGACATGGAGCTGTTCGCCAACCTCAGGCCGGCGATCTGCTACCCGGCTTTGGCCGCCTCTTCCTCGCTCAAGCAGGACGTGGTCGAGGGCCTGGATATCCTGATCGTGCGCGAGCTCACCGGCGGCGTCTATTTCGGCGAGCCGAAGCAGATCATCGATCTCGGCAACGGCCAGAAGCGCGGCATCGACACCCAGGTCTACGACACGTTCGAGATCGAGCGCATTTCGGGCGTCGCCTTCGAGCTGGCGCGCACGCGCAAGAATCACGTCACCTCGATGGAAAAGCGCAACGTCATGAAGTCGGGCGTGTTGTGGAACGAGGTGGTCAGCCAGACGCACAAGGCCAGATACAGCGACGTCAAGCTCGACCACATGCTGGCCGATGCCGGCGGCATGCAGCTGGTGCGCTGGCCGAAGCAGTTCGACGTCATCGTCACCGACAATCTGTTCGGCGACATGCTCTCCGACATCGCCGCCATGCTGACCGGCTCGATCGGCATGTTGCCGTCGGCCTCGCTCGGCGCGCCGGATGTGAAGACCAAGAAGCGCAAGGCGCTCTACGAGCCGGTGCACGGCTCGGCGCCCGACATCGCCGGCAAGGGCATCGCCAACCCGATCGCGATGATCGCGTCCTTCGCCATGTGCCTGCGCTATTCCTTCGGCATGGTCGCCGAGGCCGACAAGCTCGAAGCGGCGATCGCCGCCGTGCTCGACGACGGCCTGCGCACCAAGGACATCTTCTCGGAAGGCATGAAGGAAGTCGGCACCACCGAAATGGGCGACGCCATCATCGCCAAGTTCCTGGGGTGAAACCAGCCGGTCAGCCCGACGTTGCGGGAGCCGGCAGCCACCACGCCTTCGTCATTCCATGGCGGAGCAAGGAGCGAAGCGACGCAGCACAGACCATGGAATCCATTCCGTGACCTATGAGCGTCGCAGCGGTTCAGAAAAAGCCTTCGTTCCGCACCGTTGCGACTCTTCGCGCGAGGTCACGGAATGGATCCTCGGGTCTACGCGTCCGCTTCGCTCCCGCTCCGCCCGTGGATGACGAAGTTCGGACGCTTCAGCTAATCTCCGAGGTTGGCGATCTACCCGGCGCTCGCCGCGGGTCGGCTTCCAACTTCCGTCGCGATCTTACGCTGGCCGCTTCTTCTGCTTCTTGCGCTTTGCCGACTGGTCGGATTTCGGCTTGTCGAACTTCGCCTTTGCCGGCTTCTTCGCCCAAGATTTCGCCTCGCCGCCAGGCTGTCGCTCGCCCGGTTCCCGCTTCTCGAATCTGGGGCTCTTCTGGTCGAAAGCACCCTTGCCGCGATGCGGCTTCTTGTCCGGCTTCGGCGGCTGGTAGCCGGCCCGCGACAGGTCCGGCGTGCCGTCGATCCGCTTGACCGCGATGTTGCCCTGAAGCTTGCGGTCGGGGCCGATCGCGGCGACGAATCGGTCGGCCCAGTCGGCGGCGATCTGCACGAAGGTTTCTTCCGGCTGCATCTTAATGGCGCCGATCTCGCGCTTGGACATGCCGGCGGTGCGGCATAGCATCGGGATCAGCCAGCGCGGCTCGGCATTCTGCCGGCGGCCGACCGAAAGCGAGAACCAGACGCTGTCGCCGAAATCGTCGCGGCGCCTGGGTGTCTCCTCCCGGCGCGCGAATTTCTCGCCCGCCAATCTTTCATGCGAAGGCGTGAACGGCGCGACGTCGAGCAGGTCCTCAGGCGCCGAGCGGCTGCTGCGGCAAAGCCGCACAAAGGCAGCCGCCACTTGTTCGGCGCCGTGCTGGTCGAGCAGCGTCTCGATGAAGGAGCGCTCCTCCTCGTTGATCGGTTCGGCAAGCGCGGGATCGGCCAGAATGCGCTCGTCGTCGCGGCGCAGCACATCGTCGGCCGAGGGCGGGCTCGCCCATGTCGCCTTGATGCCGGCATTGTGCAGCAGCCGCTCGGTGCGCCTGCGGGCATTGCCCGGCACGATGAGCGCGCTGACGCCTTTGCGCCCGGCGCGGCCCGTGCGACCACTGCGATGCAGCAGCGTCTCGGGGTTGGTCGGCAGATCGGCATGCACCACCAGCTCGAGATTGGGCAGGTCGATACCGCGCGCCGCGACATCCGTTGCGATGCAGACTTTTGCGCGGCCGTCGCGCATCGCCTGCAGCGCGTGGCTGCGCTCGTTCTGGCTGAGCTCGCCCGACAGCGCCACGACGGAGAAATTGCGGTTGTTGAAGCGCGCCGTCAGGTGGTTGACCGCCGCGCGTGTGTTGCAGAACACCAGCGCGTTTTGCGCCTCGTAGTAGCGCAGCACGTTGATGATGGCGTTTTCCCGGTCAGCCTGGGCAACGCTGAGCGCTCGGTATTCGATATCGAGATGCTGCTTTTCCTCGCCGCCGGCGGAGATCCGCACCGCATCGCGCTGGTAGCCCTGGGCGAGCGTGGCGATGGAGCGCGGCACGGTGGCGGAAAACATCAGCGTGCGGCGCTCGGGCGGCGCGGCATCGAGGATGAATTCGAGGTCTTCGCGAAAACCGAGGTCTAGCATCTCGTCGGCCTCGTCGAGCACCACCGCCTTCAGCGCCGACATGTCGAGCGCGCCGCGCGTGATGTGGTCGCGCAGCCGCCCCGGCGTGCCGACGACGATGTGGGCGCCGCGTTCCAGCGCGCGCCGCTCGGTGCGCATGTCCATGCCGCCGACGCAGGAGGCGATCTGCGCGCCAGTCAGTTCGTAAAGCCATTCGAGCTCGCGCCGCACCTGCAGCGCCAGCTCGCGTGTCGGCGCCACGACCAGCCCCAGCGGCGCGCCGGCGCCGGCGAAACGCTCAGCGCCGCCAAGCAGGGTCGGCGCCACGGCGAGGCCGAAGGCGACGGTCTTGCCGGATCCGGTCTGCGCCGAAACCAGCGCGTCGGCCTGGCCGAGCTCCGTCTCCAGCACCGCCTTCTGCACCGGCGTCAGCGCTGAATAACCGCGCTTTTCCAGCGCCTCCGCCAGCGCAGGAACGATCGTTTCGAAACTGGACATTTTCTTCTTTCGGAATTCGGGGTTCTGTGCTCGTCGTGGAGCACAAGGCCGGCACTGCGCCAGCCAAAGGATATCTGGGCGTTCGTACTTCTTGCGGCCTCACTTGTATAGTGCATGGGCTCCACCAGGACCGCGACCATGCTGTGCCGGCGACTGGCGAAACCGCTCGCGAGAGCGCCCTCTCCCCGTCACTATACGGGAGAGGATGCCGGCAGGCAGGTGAGGGGCAGCGCGACCGCTGATAGGTAAGGCAGGGGCGGGGCTTCAGGCCTCACTTCCGGACGAGCTAACTGTCGAAGTCGGCGCCGCCCCTCATCCGCCCTTCGGGCACCTTCTCCCCGTATAGTGACGGGGAGAAGGAGAGCGTTGCGCCGATTGACTCTTCTATCAAACCGCGTAAAAGCCCGCGTCGAACGGGATCGTTTTTCAATGCGCGGCCTTTTGATGGCTCTTCTTGCATTCGACTCCCCCAGCCACAATGTAACGCATTGGGCTGGGCGCTTAGACGCGTCCGTCCGTTCCAGCAAAACTACGGCCAAAACCACCACCAAAACGGTGTGATTCCCTTGGCCTAACCACCCTCTCCCGGGTCTGGCCCGGGGACGGAACCCGCATGAGGCCGGCGGGTTTCTCCAACAACCAAGCGGAGAGGGACAGGAGATATCAGATGAGTTTCAAGGTTGCGGTAGTCGGCGCCACGGGCAATGTGGGTCGCGAAATGCTCAACATTCTGGACGAACGCGGCTTCCCGGTGAGCGAAGTGGTGGCGCTGGCGTCGCGGCGCAGCCAGGGCACCGAAGTGTCCTTCGGCGACCGCACGCTGAAGGTCAAGGCGCTCGACCAGTACGATTTTTCCGATACCGACATCTGCGTCATGTCGGCGGGCGGCAATGTGTCGAAGGAATGGTCGCCGAAGATCGGCAAGCAAGGCTGCGTCGTCATCGATAATTCGTCGGCCTTCCGCTACGATCCGGACGTGCCGCTGATCGTGCCGGAGGTCAACCCGGACGCGATCTCGCTGTTTACACGCAAGAACATCATCGCCAACCCGAACTGCTCGACCGCGCAGCTCGTCGTGGCGCTGAAGCCGCTGCATGACGTCGCCACCATCAAGCGCGTCGTCGTGGCCACCTACCAGTCGGTCTCCGGCGCCGGCAAGGAAGGCATGGATGAGCTGTTCACCCAGACCCGCGCGGTGTTCGTCGCCGACCAGGTCGACGTCAAGAAGTTCACCAAGCGCATCGCCTTCAACGTCATCCCGCATATCGACGTCTTCCTCGACGACGGTTTCACCAAGGAAGAGTGGAAGATGGTCGCCGAGACCAAGAAGATGCTCGACCCCAAAATCAAGCTGACGGCGACCTGCGTGCGCGTGCCGGTATTCATCGGCCATTCGGAAGCCGTCAACATCGAGTTCGAGAAGCCGATCACGGCGGATGAGGCGCGCGAGATCCTGCGCGAGGCGCCCGGCTGCCAGGTGCTCGACAAGCGCGAGAACGGCGGCTACATCACGCCGCTCGAATCGGCCGGCGAGGACGCCACGTTCATCTCGCGCATCCGCGAGGATTCGACCGTCGACAACGGCCTGTCGATGTGGGTGGTCTCCGACAATCTGCGCAAGGGCGCGGCGCTGAACGCCGTGCAGATCGCCGAGCTGCTGGTCGAGCGCGGCCTCATCCAGCCGAAGAAGAAGGCGGCCTGACGGCAGTTTGTTTTCGCTCACGGGCCGTATCGCCGCTGCCGCGGCTGGCCCTCCGCGAGGGCGCCGGACGACCGGCGGCCCGCGGTCGCGGGCTCGGCCTTCGGCAGTTGTTTTCGCTCACGGGCCGTATCGCCGCTGCCGCGGCTGGCCCTCCGCGAGGGCGCCGGACGACCGGCGGCCCGCGGTCGCGGGCTCGGCCTTCGGCAGTTTGTTTTCGCTCACGGGCCGTGTCGCCGCTGCTGCGGCTGGCCCTCCGCGGGGGGCGCCGGACGACCGGTGGCCCGCGGTCGCGGGCTCGGCCTTCGGCCGGGACGCCCTTCCTTCTCCCCGTTCAACGGGGAGAAGGAAGGGCGGATGAGGGGCAGCGCCGGCCTATGAGTGACCGGACCGAAATCACCCTGCGCCCGGCCATCGGCTCCGATGCCGCCACCATCGCGAAATATCCGGCAGGCCTTCCTTGTTGGCCGAGCCGTCGCCGAAACCATCTCTACGCGCTCAGGCGCTGAGTTCACCCACCGCTTTCCGCCGCCAACCGCTGCAATATGGCCAGCGCTTCCTCGGCCCGGTCGGCGGGCACGAAGAGATGGTCGTGGTAAAAGGCCGAGACCGGATTGACGCCCATGCCGGCCGCCGCGAGCCGTCTCGTGATGGCGGCGAGGAAGCCGACGGCTTCCAGCGAGGAGTGCACGTTCAATGTTATCATTCGGCAGCGGAACGTGCCGGCGAGGCCGGCTGATTTCGCCTCGTCTTCGGTTGTGATCAGGGTCAGGCCTTCCCGCTCGCGAAATTGCATGATGGGATCGAGTCTCGCCGGGACCGGCGTGTCCGGCGTCAGCGTCGCGAACACATAGACGTCGGCAAGCAGTTGCGGCGTCATCGACGCGAGCAGTTTTTGCAGGTCGGTCTCGCCCGTCATCGTCGCTCCTCCTCTTGGCAGTCGCAGTCGCATGTCTCAATACATGCAAGGGCCGACGGTCCGGCCGTGCCGACGACATCTCGATGTCGCTTGCTGTCGCGCCGCGGGCATCGACCGCACAATAAGACATCAAAGCCAAGCCGGCTTGCAAAGGTTAACCCGATGATCGTCCGACCGCGCCCGACATTCCTGCAATTGTTCTTCATCATGCGTGGTTCGGTGGTGCCGCGCATCCTGCCGCAGATTTTCGGCTTCGCCCTCTATTCGGCGGTCATCCTGCTTCTGGCGCGACAGTTCCATCTCGACCTCAGCGCTTTCAGCATCGCGCCTTTCGGGCTCGTCGGCGTGACGCTCTCGATCTATCTGTCGTTCCGCAACAACGCCGCCTATGACCGCTGGTGGGAGGCGCGCAAACTCTGGGGCGCGCTGGTTTTCGAGATACGCAACCTGGCGCGCGCCACCACCAGCCTGGTCGGCGAACGCGCCGAGCAGCGCGCGCTTCTGATGGAGGCGCTTGCCTTCTGCCACCTGCTGCGCGGGCAACTGCGCAAAATCGACAGCATAAAGGACGCCCGCGCCTTCATCGGCGACGAGGTCGACAAGGCCGCCGCCCGCACCAATCCGGCCGACGACATGGTCCGCCGCATGGGCCGGCGCGCCAATGCGCGGCGCGAGGCGGGCGCGCTCGACCCGATCGGCTTCCGCATCCTCGATGAAAGGCTGGCCGCGATCGCCGCCATCCAGGCCGGCTGCGAGCGGATCGCCGGCACGCCCTTGCCCTTCGCCTATACGCTGCTGGTGCACCGCACGGCCTATGTCGTCTGCCTGCTCTTGCCGATCGGCCTGGTCTCGACCACGGGTTGGGCGACGCCGCTGTTCACGGCGCTGATCGCCTATACATTCTTCGGCCTCGACGCGCTGTCGGAGGAGCTCGAGGACCCGTTCGGCATCGAGGCCAACGACTTGGCGCTCGACGGCCTTTGCCGCGTCTGCGAGATCTCCGTGTTCGAGGCGATGGACGAGACGCCGCCGAAGATGATCGCGGCCGACAAGTTCTACTTCTCTTAGGAGGTCGATCCACGAGGGCTCTGCCCTCGGAGATTGGTCGAAAGCGCTGTGTTCTCTTCGTCATTCTAGGGCGGAGCAAGGAGCGAAGCGACGCGGCGCAGACCCAGAAGTTAAGATCGCCTGGCTGGAGCTTCATTCTAGAGCGCTGCATTCTTCGTTCGACGTCACGGCATGGATACTCGGGTCAAGCCCGAGTATGACGAAGGCGTGTAGGATCGCGGCATGTTCCTTCGTCCTTGGATCGAACCCGGCAAATGGCCGGCATTCGAAACCATCAGGAGGGAATATCCATGAGCATTTCCGAAGCCGCGCCTGCTTCAAAAGGCGCTTTGTGGGCCGGGCGCGCGCTCAGCGGCGTCATCGTCCTGTTCATGATCTTCGACGGCGCCATCAAGCTGCCGCCGCTCGACATCGTCACGCAAACGATGGCGCAGCTCGGCTGGCCGGCCGATCCGAATGTGGCGCGCATGCTGGGCGTCATCGGCCTGGTCTCGACCGCGCTCTACGCATGGCCACGCACGTCGGTGCTCGGCGCCATCCTGCTCACCGCCTATATGGGCGGCGCGATTTCGACGCATGTGCGGATTGGCAACCCGCTGTTCTCGCACACGCTGTTCGGCGTCTATCTCGGCATTATCCTGTGGGGCGGGCTCTATCTGCGCGACGCAAGGGTGCGCGCGCTGATCCCGTTTTCGCGATAGGGAGGAGAAGAGATGTTTGCCACCATCCTCATCATCCTGGCCCTCATCATCGCCGCCGTGCTGGTCTATGCCGCGACCCGGCCGAACGATTTCGTCGTCACCCGCTCGGCCAGCATCAAGGCGCCTGCCGAGACGATCTTCCCGCTGATCGACGATTTTCGGCGCTGGCCCGAATGGTCGCCCTACGAAAAGCTCGATCCGAAGATGAAGCGCACGCTCTCCGGCGCCGAAAGCGGCAAGGGCGCGGCCTATGCCTGGGAGGGCAATTCCAAGGCCGGCAAGGGGCGCATGGAAATCGTCAACTCGGTGCCGTCCTCGCTGGTTTCGCTCAAGCTCGATTTCGAAAAGCCGTTCAGGGCCAACAACACTGTCGATTTCTCGCTTTCGCCGTCCGGCGAGGGCACGACCGTGACCTGGGCGATGCGCGGCGCGAGGCCCTTCGTCGCCAAGCTGATGGGCCTGTTCATGAATTTCGACACGCTGATCGGCAAGGATTTCGAGGCTGGGCTGAGCAATCTGAGACGCCTCGCCGAGCGGTGAAAACCGCGAAGTTTCAATGCGTTGGCGCTCAGTGCCGTAAATCCGGCCGGCGCGTAGCCGGCCAATCTTCATCATCTGCGGGATCAATTCAGCTGTTCGTGAGTTTAGGGCATGGCGGCGAGGACGGCGCTTGAGAGAGGAACAGCAATGAAGAAAGCAATTACCATCCTGGTGCTGACGGTGGCCCTTGGCGCCTGCTCGCAAACAGAAAAGGGTGCTGCGATCGGCGGCCTGGGCGGTGCGGCGGTCGGTGCCGCGGTGGCAGGCGATCCGGTGCAAGGCGCGGTGGTCGGCGGCGCTGTTGGCGCAGTGGCCGGCGCGCTGATCGGCCATGCCAGCGAAGCCGGCCAGTGCCGCTACCGCGACCGCTACGGACGCGTTTATGTGGCGCGCTGCCCGTCCGGCTATTGAGGCATCGGACCGGACAATCGAATAAAAAACGGCGGGCATGGGCCCGCCGTTCTCGTTAACGAAAAAGCCGTGATTACTCGGCGGTGGCGGCTTCAGCCTCGGCCGGCGCGGCGGTCGCCGCGGCGGCGGCAGCGGCCGCGTCTTCCTGGGCCTTCTTCAACAGGGCGGCGCGTTCTTGCGCCTTCTTGCCGGGCAGGGCCTTGTTCGGGTTCGAGCGGGTCTCGCGCTTGGCAAGGCCGGCCTCGTCGAGGAAGCGCAACACGCGGTCGGTCGGCTGGGCGCCATGCGACAGCCAATGCTTGACGCGATCGGCGTCGACCTTGACGCGCTCGCCGTCCTTCGGCAGCAGCGGGTTCCACGAGCCGAGCGACTCGATGAACCGGCCGTCGCGCGGCGAACGGGCGTCGGCGACAACGACGTGGTAGTAAGGACGCTTCTTCGAGCCCGCACGGGCCAGTCTGATCTTCAGTGCCATTGTTTTCTCCTAAAGCTCTGATTTCGTTGAATAAGTCTGGGTTTCTTCAACCCGTTTTCGTCACACCGTTGGAAGCGGCGATCTGTTCGTGATGCCGGATCACCTCGCGGACGACGAAGTTCAGGAACTTCTCCGCGAAATCCGGGTCGAGGTTCGCATCTTTCGCCAACTGGCGAAGGCGGGCGATCTGCTGTTGCTCGCGCGACGGGTCGGCGGGCGGCAGGCCATGCTCGGCCTTCAGGACGCCGACCGCCTTGGTGCAGCGGAAGCGCTCGGCCAGCATATGGATGAGGGCGGCGTCGATGTTGTCGATCGAAGCGCGGTGGCCAGCCAGGATGGCGCGTGCGTCGGCCATGTCTTTCTCCTCGTTCATCGCCCCCTCACTTCTTTTTCCCGAGGCCGGGCAGCCCGCCGCCGCCGAGGCCCGGAAGACCCGGAAGCTTCATGCTGCCGGGCAGGTCCGGCAGTCCGCCGCCACCGGGAAGTCCGCCCGGCATGCCTTTGCCGAGACCGGCGGCCTGCGCCTGCTTCTGCAGGGCCTCGAGCTGCTTGGGATCCATCCTGGAAAGATCGGGCATGCCGCCGCCCGGCATCATGCCGCCAAGGCCCATTTTCGAGGCGAGGCCGCCCATCATACCGCGCATGAGGCCGCCGCCTTTGCCCTTGCCGCCCATCGCCTTCATCATGTCGGCCATGCCGCGGTGCATCTTCAACAGCTTGTTGATCTCGGCCGCGTCGGTGCCGGAGCCGGTGGCGATGCGCTTCTTGCGCGAGTGTTTGAGCATGTCGGGGTTGGCGCGCTCGGCCTTGGTCATCGAGGAGATGATGGCGAGCTGGCGGCCGAACATCTTGTCGTCGAGGCCGGCGGCGGCCAGCTGGTCCTTCATCTTGCCCATGCCGGGCATCATGCCCATGATGCCGCCCATGCCGCCCATTTTCGACATCTGCTGAAGCTGCTGGGCCAAGTCGTTCAGGTCGAACTTGCCCGACTGCATCTTCTTGGCCATCGCCGCCGCCTGCTCGGCGTCGATGGTTTCGGCGGCCTTCTCGACGAGCGAGACGATGTCGCCCATGCCGAGGATGCGGTCGGCGATGCGCTTGGGGTGGAATTCCTCCAGCCCGTCCATCTTTTCGCCGGTGCCGATCAGCTTGATCGGCTTGCCGGTCACGGCGCGCATCGACAGCGCCGCGCCGCCGCGGCCGTCGCCGTCCATGCGGGTCAGAACCAGGCCGGTGATGCCGACGCGTTCGTCGAAGCTCTTGGCAAGGTTCACGGCGTCCTGGCCGGTCAGCGAGTCGGCGACCAGCAGGATCTCGTGCGGGCTCGACACCTTCTTGATGTCGGCCATCTCGACCATCAGCGGCTCGTCGATATGGGTGCGGCCGGCGGTGTCGAGGATGACGACGTCATGGCCGCCAAGCCTGGCGGCCTGCACGGCGCGCTTGGCGATATCGACCGGGCTCTGGCCGGCGATGATCGGCAGCGTCGCCACTTTGGTCTGCTCGCCGAGCTGGCGCAGCTGCTCCTGCGCGGCCGGACGCCGCGTGTCGAGCGAGGCCATCAGGACCTTCTTGTTCTGCCGCTCGGTCAGGCGCTTGGCGATCTTGGCCGAGGTGGTCGTCTTGCCGGAGCCCTGCAGGCCGACCATCATGACGACGACGGGCGCCGGCGCGTTGAGGTCGATGGCGACGCCCTCGGCGCCGAGCATGTCGACCAGCTCGTCATGGACGATCTTGACGACCATCTGTCCAGGCTTGATCGACTTCAGCACCGCGGCGCCGACCGCCTTCTCGCGCACTTTGTCGGTGAAGGAGCGAACCACTTCCAGCGCGACGTCGGCCTCGAGCAGCGCACGGCGCACCTCGCGCAAAGCCGCCGAGACATCCGCCTCGGACAGCGCGCCGCGGCCAGTCAGGCCGTTCAGGATGGAGCCAAGACGCTCCTGTAGTGATTCAAACATTCTTCTTCCTTTTCCCTGGCACCTGTGGATGCCCGAGAGGTAGTGCGTTCGCAGCAAGTCGCCAAGCAAAAGCGCAAAGCCAAAAAGCACCCGGGGGCGCATCGCGCTGCCGGATGTTGGCCTCCAGGATCTCTTTACAGCACCCGCCTCAAAGAGGCTTCGGCGTCCTGGGCGGCTTTCGCGAAAGAAAACTCGTCGCGGAATTCAGCAGCTCTAGACAGGAAATTGGCCGCGGAGTCAAGGCTGATGCATGTCGCGCAAAAGTGCGCAGCGGTTTTGCGGCAACGGCATCCATCAAAAAACAATGCCGGAATCCGAGCCAAAACGCCGCTATTGGCGATTCAGCCCAGGCTTTGCTTGCTCGTCCCGACCCTGAGCGGCGAGCGCCGGTGCAAAAGCAGCAGCATCGTCAAAAGCGTGCTGACGATACCGATCGCGGCGATGAGAACGGCGTCCAGATTGGTCCAGCCGGGGCCTTCGAGGGGCTTGGCATTAAGCAGCGCGAAGCCATTGTAGCCCTCCTGGTGCGAGATCAGCAGGAAGCCGGTCAGATTGTTGCCGAGATGGGCGCCGAAACCGGCGCCCAGATTGCCGGTGACATAGACCAGGAGTGTGAGCAGCAGCGCAAAGGTGCCGATCGAGACCAGCACGCAGGCATTGATGGCAAGTGTCGAGGCCGAATTCCAGTGCAGCGACGCGAACAGCAGCCCGGGCAGCAGCGCCCAGACCAGCGGGCTGCTGAAGCGATAGGCGAGGCCGCGCAGCAGATAGCCGCGAAACAGCATCTCCTCCGACGAGGTCTGCAGGAAGGCGAGCAGCACGATCGGCACCAGGAAGAGCAGCCAGGACGAAAAGGCGATCGGTCCGCGCGCGATCTCGGGCTGCAGCCAATAGAGCAAGACCTCGGAAAAGAGCGAGGTGATCATCACCGCGGCCAGGCCCTTGAGGAAATCGCCGCCCGCGACGCGGCGGCTGACGCCGAACAGGGCCGACAGCGGCTCGCCGTGGACGAAGCGCATCGCCACCCACAGGCCGATCCAGATGCCGGCAAAGGAGGTCAGGGCGCTCAGGATGCCGGTGGGCGATGCCAGGAAGTCCTGCATGTAGCGCCCGGTCGAGGGGCCGGGGAGACGCCAGACAATGTAGACATAGGTGCCGGCAAACAGCACCAGAGCCGTCATCGCCATCCAGAAGGCGATGACGATCGCCGTCCCGAAGAACAGGCGCAGCAAATTGGTCTTTTCGTTCGGCGAGCGGCGATAGCGCTCGAAGGCGGCATTTTCGATCGTCACGCGGCTCCCCTGCCGAAGGCTTTCGCCACATGGGTCTAGGAGATCGGCAGTTACCGCGCAATTACCGTCCACGCGGAGTTGCCGCGCGCAGGATCAAAAAACGGCCGCCAGCGATGGCGGCCGTTATCTGACAGCGATCAAGCCCGATCAGCGCATCACATAGACGATGCGCCGCGTGCCAGGGTCGACCAGCGCCGGCTGGTTGTTCACATAGACGTAGCGATACCGGTAATCGGGGATCTCGCGCAGCTCGACCGTGTCGGGCAGTGTGGCGCCGGTCACCACCTCGCCGTCGAGATAGACCGGGTCGACCCGGTGCGTGGCGACATAGGTGCCGACCTCGGCCGGCGGCCTGCCGATCGACTCAATGGCGTCGTCGTTGGAAACGATGGCGCCGGTGTAGGTATCGGTCGTGTAGATGTTGTCGGTCGGCGGGGCGACGACGGCGATCTCGGCATTGGCCGGGCGGCGGGTCACGACGACGCGGCTGCCGCCGAAATCGCCCGTCACATAGTCGGAATAGACCCAGCCCTTGCCGTCGGCTTCGGCGATCGTGCACCATTTGCTGCCTTCGATGCAGCCGTTAAGCGTGGCCGACTGCCCTGCCGCCAGCACGCCGATAACCGGATATTGCGGCCCGGGGCCAGCGCGAACGTTCAAGTCGGTCACCGCCTGTACGGGAGTGTCGGCGAAAGCTGCGCCCGAGATTGTGAGCAGCGCACCGGCCAGAGCCGGAAACAACACGCGTGTCATGGTTCTTCTCTCCGTTTTCAACGCTCCCTCGGGATCGGAAACGAAACAAAGGCTTATGCGTTCCGGCTAAAGTGCTTTGCGCCCGCTCACGAATTGTTCCAGGCCTTTTTCGGCGCGCCTGTCAAAAGATCGTGCACGAATGCGAGTTTGCGCGCCGCCACCTCGGAAATCACGAAGGGGTAAAGATCCGGCAGACCCATGCAGCGGTTGATCGAGTTGGATGCCTCCGACAATACCAGCCAGCGGGCCAGGATCCTTTCAAATGGCTCCGGATCCAGGTCGGGATCGGCGGGCGCCGGGTGCAGACGGCCACCAGTGTCGCCGCGCGGGATGGCGTCGGCATCCACCGTCTCCAGCCGGCCCAGCGGAAAATTCAGCGCATGGACCATTTCCAGCGTGTCGGCGATGTGGAGATGATGCGCCCAGGTCTCGGCCCAGTCCTCCCAGGGATGGGATGCGGCATAGGCGGAGATGTGGCGTTGCTGCCAGTCCGGCGGCGCGCCATTGGCGTAGTATGCCTTCAGGGCCTGTTCGTAATCGGCCTGCTCGTCGCCGAAGAGCGCGCGGAAGACTGAAAGCCGAGCGGGATCGCCACGGATCAGCCGGTCCCAATAATAATGGCCAAGCTCGTGGCGGAAATGGCCGAGCAGGGTGCGGTAATTCTCGCCCATTTCGACGCGTCGTCGCTCGCGCTCGACGGAATCGGCCTCGGCAACGTTGAGCGTGATCAGGCCGTTGTCATGGCCGGTCAGGATGCGCTCTCCGCCCGGACCGGCGCCGATCGGATCGGCGAGGAGGTCGAAGGCAAGGCCGATCTCATCCTTGGCGTCGGCCTTGGGAACGACCGGCAGGCCAAAGGCGAGCAGTGAATAGACGGCCCGCTTCTTCGCTGCTTCGACCCGGATCCAGCGCCGACGGTTGCCGTCGATGGAAAGGTCGGGAATGACCTGGTTGAGGGCGCAGGCGCGGCAGAAAGTCCGGCCAGCCTCGGCCCGCCAGTTGCAGGCGCATTCATCGGCATTGCCGCATGCGGCAACGCCGCTCGCACCCGCCAGCAGGAAACGTGCTTCGTACGGGTCGTAGAGCACCAGGCTGGAACAGTTCAGACACTGGGCGTTCTCGAAATAAAGGCGGTGGCCGCAGTTTGGACAGTCGAACAGCTTCATCTTGTTTTCAACATGCGGAAGAGGTGGAAGCCTCGTCGAAACGTCCGCCGGGCCTCCGGCGTTCCGAAGCTATTTCGTAGCGAGCTGGGCAATGACCTGCCGGGCCACGCTTTCGCCCGAAAGCCTGGCGCCGCCGCAGGTCTGGATCAGCGGGCCGGCGACATGCTCGCCGGCGAAGAAGATCTTTTCCGCCAGCGGCTGCAGCAGCGTCGCGCGCGCCTCCGAACGGCCAGGGCGCGCCGCGGCATAGGCGCCGCGCACAAAGCGCTCCGCGCCCCAGTTCGTCATCATGGCGCGGCCGACATGCTTCCTCACGTCGCCGCCGAAGATGCCGCACAGGCGGTCGACGACGAAATCGACCCCGGCCGCCTCGCCGGCGGCCGACATTTCCCAGGCGAAGTCGCCGCCGACGAAACCGACCATCAGGTCGAGATCGAAGGGGAAGCAGAGGAAATAGATGTCGTGCCTGGCCATGCGTTCGATCAGAAGGTCGTCGAAAGGTTCAAGGCCGAGCCGCGTGCCCTTGATCTCCACCGGCAGCTTGGTCAGCATGCCCATGGGCAGGTCGAAGAAGGCGCCGAAATGCGCGTCTGGCAGCGCCGGCGAGAACTCGATCTCCTCGAAGGCGAGCACGGCCGGCGAGGCGGTGACGATCACCGCCTTCGCGCGCACCGTGCCGCGGTCGGTGACGCAGGCGACGCCCGGTACATCCCAGAGGATCTTGCGCACCGGCGTCGACAGCTCGACCGGCACATCGAAGCCGAAGCGCGCGACCAGCGCGCCGAACCCTTCCTTGCTGAAATAATTGGGGTCGAGGTCGGCCGCCGCCTGGAAGTCACGGATCGAGATCTCGTCCTCGTCGGCGCCGAAATCCATCGGGCCGGCGAAGGTGGCGGCCGCGCGCGGCGCCTGGCCCTTGGCGAGCAGCGCCGACAGCCGGTCGTCGTCGCCTTCCTCGACCTGGTGATTGGCGAGCAATTCGAACAGCTTGGCATCGGCCGCCTTCATCTCGGCCTCTTCCTCCTCGCCCGCCTTGCGCTTGCGGTAATAGAGGTGGTCGACATTCATGTCGTGGTGATGCAGCGTCCAGCCGGCCGCCTGGGCGTCCGGAAAATAAGGATTGCGGTCTGCCGCGTGCAGCCAGGCGCAGCCAATGTCGAAGGGCACACCGAAATGGCGGTCGCTGGTCCAGGCGCGGCCGCCGATCCGATCCATCGCCTCGAGAAGAATGAAGGAAAGCCCGGCCGCTCGAAGCGTCTTGGCCGCGGCAAGCCCCGCGGAACCGGCGCCAATGATCACGACGTCAACGTCTTTCATGAGGCAAGCCCGCCACACCTGATGCCTGATCGTAGGCAAATTGCCCTTCTTTCGCCAGTGTCGGGTGTCACGTCCCCGGCGGGGGCGGTGACAATCAGGCGTTTCGCTGGCAAATTCGCAACCGGGACGTGATTCAAGGCAACCAGGAGACGGATATGGCATTTTTTGCCAAGGGAAGGATTTTCGTGGCCACCGCGGCGGTGGTGGCGATGTTTGGGCTGGCGACAGGCGCCGAGGCCGCGGCCAGCTGCGGCAAGAACGGCGCCGGCTTCGACGCCTGGAAGCAGGACTTTGCCGCCGAGGCCAAGGCCAACGGCGTCGGCCAAAGGGGCCTTTCGGCGCTGGCCGGGGCGACCTACGCGACAAGGACGATTTCGGCCGACCGCGCCATCCACAAGGCTTTCAGCGGCTCCGTTGAGGCGTTCATGAAACGTCGCGGCGCTTCCGCCATCATCTCGAGAGGCCGTGCGCTGAAGAAGGCGAACGCGGCGATGTTCGCCAATATCGAGCGGACCTATGGCGTGCCGCCGGGCGTGCTGCTGGCCATCTGGGGCATGGAGACCGGCTTCGGCGCCTCGATGGGCAACCAGAACACGGTGTCGGCCATCCTGACGCTCGCCTATGACTGCCGCCGCCCGGACTATTTCACGCCGCACGCCATTGCGGCGCTCAAGCTGGTCGATCGCGGCGCGCTCAGCGCCGCCTCGGTGGGCGCCATGCATGGCGAGATCGGCCACACCCAGTTCCTGCCCGGAAACGTGCTGAAATACGGCGTCGGCAGCGGCAACCTGCGCGACCGCAACACGGCGCTGGCTTCCACCGCCAACTACCTCAAGGGCCATGGCTGGCACGCCGGCGCGAGCTATGAGGCCAATATGGGCGCAATCGCCGGCTGGAATTCGGCCAGCGTCTACCAGCAGGCCATCGCCCGCATCGCCGAGGCGATCGACGCGGATTGATCTTTGAATCTCTGTTGAGCAGAACAGCCCGGCCATGCGCCGGGCTTTTTTGTTGGACTTGGAGATTGGCGAAAGCCGGGATGATGGCCAATCTCCCCCCTTGCGGGGGAGATGTCCGGCAGGACAGAGGGGGGTGCTGTCCCTCCAGCCTGTCCGGCAATCCTCACCATTTTCACGCTGGCGCCCAGCTGCAAATCAGAGAGGCAGCGATCCTTCACACCCCCCTCTGCCCTGCCGGGCATCTCCCCCGCAAGGGGGGAGATTAGCAGCTTCAGCGACGGTTCCTTGCCGCCAGCGTCCGCAGCCGCAGGCCATTAAGGCGAATGAATCCCTCGGCGTCCTTCTGGTCGTAGGCGCCGCGGTCGTCCTCGAAGGTGACCAGCGCATCGGAATAAAGCGTCTTCTTCGACTTGCGGCCGGTGACCATGACATTGCCCTTGTAGAGCTTCAGCCGCACCGTGCCTTCGACGTCTTCCTGGCTCTTGTCGATCATCGCCTGCAGCATGAGGCGCTCGGGCGAAAACCAGAAGCCGTTATAGATGAGCTCGGCGTAGCGCGGCATGAACTCGTCCTTGAGGTGGGCGGCGCCGCGGTCGAGCGTGATCGATTCGATGGCGCGATGGGCGGCGATCAGGATGGTGCCGCCGGGCGTCTCGTAGACGCCGCGCGACTTCATGCCGACAAAGCGGTTCTCGACCAGATCGAGGCGGCCGATGCCGTTGTCGCGGCCGAGGTCGTTGAGCGCCGCCAGCATGGTGGCCGGCGACAGTTTCTTGCCGTTGAGCGCGACCGGGTCGCCCTTGAGGAATTCGATCTCGATCTCGGTGACGGCATCGGGCGCGTCCATTGGCGAAACGGTGCGCTGATGCACGAATTCCGGCGGCTCGCTCCACGGATCCTCCAGCACCTTGCCCTCGGAAGAGGAGTGCAAAAGGTTGGCGTCGACCGAGAAGGGCGCTTCGCCGCGCTTGTCCTTCGCGACCGGGATCTGGTGCTGCTCGGCGAAGTTGATCAGATCGGTGCGCGACTTGAACGTCCAGTCGCGCCAGGGCGCGATGACCTTGATGTCGGGGTTGAGCGCATAGGCGGACAATTCGAAGCGGACCTGGTCGTTGCCCTTGCCGGTGGCGCCATGGGCGATCGCGTCGGCGCCGGTCTCTTTCGCGATCTCGACCAAGTGCTTGGAGATCAGCGGCCGGGCGATCGACGTGCCGAGCAGGTAGGTGCCTTCATAGACGGTGTTGGCGCGGAACATCGGGAAGACGAAGTCGGCGACGAATTCCTCGCGCACATCGACGATGCGGATGTCCTTGATGCCCATCATCTCGGCCTTCTTACGGGCCGGCTCCAGCTCGCCGCCCTGGCCGAGATCGGCGGTGAAGGTGACGACTTCGGCGCCGAGCTCGGTCTGCAGCCATTTCAGGATGATGGAGGTGTCGAGGCCGCCGGAATAGGCGAGCACGACTTTCTTGACGTTCTTGATCTTGGACATTTTTGGCGGTTCCGCGGGAAAAGAGCTTCGCGGGGCGAGGTATCACGGCCTTTCCGGGCGGCGCAAGAGACGAACAGAGGCCTGGCTCCAGCACAGGCTGGGCCAGATGTTTGCCCGGGCAGACGCTGGCGGAGCAAAAATGGTCGCGTTATAGGCTGCGCGATCTCTCCCAGGGCCGCGCGCATGTCCTTTATTCCCGACACTTCGACGCTCATCCAGTTCGCCATCGCCACCGTCATCCTGGCGATCACGCCGGGGCCGGACATGACGCTGTTCGTCTCGCGCACGCTGAGCCAGGGCCGCGCCACCGGCTTTGCCTCGATGGCGGGTGCGCTCACCGGCACGCTGATCCACACCACGCTGGTGGTGGTCGGCATCTCGGCGCTGATCGTCGCCTCGCCGATGGCCTTCTTCGTCCTGAAGATTTTTGGCGCCGGCTATCTGGTGTTCCTGGCCTGGCAGGCAGCGACGAAGGGTTCGGCCTTCTCGCCGGAGAAGAGGACCGGACCGCAAGTCTCCCTGTTCCGCAGCTGGGCGGCCGGGCTCGGCGTCAACCTGCTCAACCCCAAGATCATCCTGTTCTTCATGACCTTCCTGCCGCAATTCGTCTCCGCGCACGATCCGAACGCGTCCGGAAAGCTGTTCTTCCTCGGCATGATGTTCATCGTGCTGTCGATCCCGGTGACGGTGCCGATGGTGCTGGCGGCGGAAAAGTTCTCGGCGGCGATGAAGGCAAGCCCGCGCGTCACGCGCGTGGTCGACTATCTGTTCGCTGGCGTGTTCTCGGCCTTCGCGCTCAAGATCCTGACCGCGCAGGCGAAGTAGGGTTCACGGCTCCGCGTCGAGCAAGGGCGCGCGACGCCAGCTTCCGGCCCAGCGACCGGCGGAGAGCCAGTAGAAGATGCCGCCGACCATGCCGGCGCCGATCACGGCCAGCCTGGCGTTGGTCTCGGTGACATCGAAATTCGCATCGCCGACATTGTGCACGAAGCCGAGAAAGACGATGGCGATGACGGCGCCGCCGAGCGCGTAGAACAGCCAGTCGCGGCGGCCAAGCACCTCGGCGATCAAAATGACGACCGCCGCCGGCATGAAGGCGAAATAGGCGACGAACAGCGCCACGAAAGGCACCGAGAAATAGAGCGAGGCGGTGGCCGTCGGCTCCGGATCGGCCGGGGTGTAGCCCAGATGCGCCAGGACCAGGACGTTGAGGAAGGCGCTGGCCGCCAGCGAGGCGACGACATAGCCGACCAGGATGGCGGCAAAGCGGATGAGGTAGGCGATGATGCGCCTCACGCCTCGCCGTGTCCCGCGATCATCATGGCTTCGAGCGCCAGCCGGTCGACCTTGCGCATGCGCTCCGACTCCGACTTGAGCTGGCCGCAGGCGGCGAGGATGTCGCGGCCGCGCGGGGTGCGGATCGGCGAGGCATAGCCGGCATTGTTGATGTAGTCGGCGAACTTCTCGATCGTCTCCCAGTCCGAGCACTGATAGTTGGTGCCGGGCCAGGGATTGAACGGGATCAGGTTGATCTTCGCCGGGATGCCCCTGAGCAGCTTGACCAGCGCCTTGGCGTCGTCGAGGGAATCGTTGACGTCCTTCAGCATCACATATTCGAAGGTGATGCGCTTGGCGTTGGAGAGGCCGGGATAGGCCTTGCAGGCGGCGATCAGCTCCTTCAGCGGGAACTTCTTGTTGATCGGCACGAGCAGGTCGCGCAGGTCGTCATTGGTGGCGTGCAGCGAGATCGCCAGCATGACGCCGATCTCCTCGCCGGTGCGGAAGATTTCCGGCACCACGCCGGAGGTCGACAGCGTGATGCGTCTTTTTGACAAGGAAAGCCCGTCGCCGTCGGACGCGATCAGCAGCGCCTTCTTCACCGCCTCGAAATTATAGAGCGGCTCGCCCATGCCCATCATGACGATGTTGGAAACCTTGCGGCCCTCGGCCGGCACGATGGCGCCGTCCGGCGTGTCGCGATCGGGGAAGTCGCCGAGACGGTCGCGCGCGGTGAGCAGCTGCGCCAGGATCTCCTCGGCGGTGAGGTTGCGCACCAGCTTCTGCGTGCCGGTGTGGCAGAAGGAGCAGGTCAGCGTGCAGCCGACCTGCGAGGAAATGCAGAGCGTGCCACGGCCTTCCTCGGGAATGTAGACGGTCTCGATCTCGACGGGACGGCCGGCGCCGCGCGGCGGAAAGCGGAACAGCCATTTGCGCGTGCCGTCGGAAGAGATCTGCTCCTCGACGATTTCCGGCCGCGCGACGGTGAAATGCTTGTCGAGCTCGGTGCGCAAGTCCTTGGAGATGTTGAACATATGCGCGAAGTCGGAAACGCCGCGCACATACATCCAGTGCCAGAGCTGCTGGGCGCGCATCTTGGCCTGGCGCTCCGGCACGATGCCGGCATTGATGAGAGCTTCACCGAGCTCGGCGCGGGTCAGGCCGATCAGCGACGGCTTCTCGGTCGGTGTTGCGCGGCGCAAGGCGTCACGAGCGCCTTCGGCGGTAAGATCAAGCGAAACGGTCATGGTGGCGCCAATATAAGCGATTTGCGGCCGATTTCAGCATCGGCAGCAGATGGAAGCGCGGCGCATAGCACAGCTCGGCGACGGAGTCATGCGCCCCGCAGGTTCAGGCGTCGGCTTCCGCCTTGCGGCGATGGCCGCTGACCTGCTGGCCGTCTTCCGGATGCAGGAAGAAAAACCCCGGTATGGAAAGCAGCGGGATCACCGCCGTCAGCAGGAACGCCCAATGGAACTGATCCGCGGTCGGCGCATGCGCCTGGCTGGAGACGAGGCCGAGCACCATGGCGGCGATCGAAACGCCGAGCGAAACGCTGAGCTGCTGCAGGACGCCGCCCAGGCTGGTGGCGCGGCTGAGCTTCTCCGCCGGCAGGTCGGCATAGGACAGCGTGTTGGACGACATGAACTGCGCCGAACGGACGATGCCGAAGAAAAAGACATAGAGGCCGATCAGCCAATGCGGGGTGTCGGCATCGAGCAGGGCAAAGCCCGCCACGGCAACAGAGCCGACCACCGCGCTGCCGCTCAGCACGGCCTTGAAGCCGAAGCGCCGCAGGAAGAACGACAGCAGCGGCCGCATTAGAAGCGCGCCGAAGCTGCCGACGAAGGTCAGCGAGCCGGACGTGACCGGGCTCATGCCGAAGCCGACCTGCAGCATCAGCGGCAAAAGGAACGGCGCGCCGTTGAGGCCGATGCGGCACAGCCCCCCGGCCAGCGTGCCGACCCAGAAGGAGCGGAAGCGAAACAGCGTGAGATCGACCGCGGGCGCCGCGACGCGGCGGGCATAGCGGCCGAAGGCGAGCAGGAGCAGGACCGACGCGGCCAGCACCAGCATGGTCGCCAGCGAGGAAATGATCGGCCTGCCGATATTCTCCAGGCCGAACTGCAGCAGCGCGGCGCCGGCCCCCACCATGAGGAAGCCGGCGAAGTCGAAAGGCTGCGCCTCCTCGCCGTGGAAATCGTCGACGAAGCGCAAGGCGGCGAAGATGCCGATGAGGCCGAACGGCACGTTGACGTAGAAGATCCAGCGCCAGGACGCATAGGTGGTCAGCAAGCCGCCGAGCAGCGGACCGATGACGGGACCGACGATCGCCGGCAAGGTCATGTAGGTCATGGCGGTGATGAGCCCGCTGCGCGGAAAGGAGCGCAACAGGATCAGCCGCCCGACCGGCGTCATCATGGCGCCGCCCAGTCCTTGCAGCGCGCGCATTGCCAGGAGCATGCCGACGCTGTCGGCCACGCCGCACAGGACCGAACCGAGGGTGAAGGTGAAGAGCGCCAGGGCGAAGATCTTGCGGGCGCCGAACCGATCGGCGAACCAGCCGCTGACCGGAATGAACACCGCCAGCGTCAGGATGTAGGTGGTGATCGCCAGGTTGAGCCGGACCGGGGTGGTGTCGAGGCTTTGCGCGATGGCCGGGATAGCGGTGGTGAGGATGGTGGAATCGAGCTGCTCCATCAGGAAGGCGATGGCGACGATTGCCGGGATGATCAGCTTGAGACGCGGGTCGCGCTCGGTCGCAAAGAGATGCTGTTCCAATTGTCCGCCAGTTCCGTCGTGCAGGAAGCGGTCGCCCGCCTGTGGGCCATCCACGATCAAGCCGGCGTCGATGTCGTGCGGCCCAGCCGGCCTGGCCTTCCCACCGCACCCGACTGCTTTATGTCCCGATCGATGCGAAGTGATAGCGATTTCGACTGGCACAGGGGTCAACAAATTTTGAGCCCTGCCGCCTGTGCCAGGGCGGAACGGGGCTGGCTCCCACCATGGTCGGCTGAAAATCGATCACATATTCGTGTTGGCGTAACCAATCGAAGCGCATCCGCGAACCTGAAAGGGGCGACCACGCCCCTCAACAATGGGAGTTGTTCTGATGCACTCGATCAAGTTCGCACTCGTTGCCGGCCTCGCCGGTCTTTGCGCCTCGCAGGCCTTCGCCGAGGACACGATGGGCGCCATGACGATGATGAAGGGCGGGCAGGTCACCGCGATCATGCCGGACGGTCACATGGGCACCATGATGCCGGACGCCAAGATGAGCGCCGATATGATGAAGATGGCCAAGCCCATCAAGCATTGCATGATGATGATCACCGACGCCAAGGGCAAAGCCTACATGATCGATACGTCGACCAAGAAGGCCCAGGCCGAATGTGAAAAAATGGCGATGTGAGATCCACCTTGCCCGCCTGACATTCCCGCCGGCATCGGAGCCGGCGGGACAATCTTGAGCGCATGCACGATTACGCCTGCGCGGTCTTGATCGACCCTCAGCCTGTGCTAGGGCTGAATTCCATCACGAGGGCGGACATGGCCGGCATATCCCGAAAGAATCGTATGCTGCGGCGCTCACAGGCGATGTGGGTGTCGCGGCGCGTCTGGCAGCCGCGCCTGGTCTTCTGGGCCGGCGCCATCTCGATCGGCCTGATCAGCGTCCTGTTCGCATTGCTCGCCGACCGCGCGCAAACCCTGTTCCATCTCATGACGGGCAATGACGGCGGCTGGCGCTTCTATCTGCCGCTGCTCGTGACGCCGCTCGGTTTCGTCCTTTGCGCCTGGCTGGCGCATTCCTTCTTCCCGGGATCGCAAGGCAGCGGCATTCCGCAGGCGATCGCGGCACGGCATCTGCGCGACGAGGACGACCGCAGCCACATCCTGTCGCTGCGTTTGGCGGCGGGCAAGATCGCGCTCACCATCGTCGGGCTCGCCTGCGGCGCCTCGATCGGCCGCGAAGGCCCGACGGTGCAAGTCGGCGCTTCGCTGATGCTGCAGGCGGCGCGCTGGGGCGGCATGGCGCAGGCGCGCGGCCTGATCCTTGCCGGTTCGGCCGCCGGCATCGCGGCGGCCTTCAACACGCCGCTTGCCGGCATCGTCTTCGCCATCGAGGAGATGGGCCGCGCCTATGAATCGCGCACCAACGGCCTGGTGCTGACGGCGGTTATCCTAGCCGGCCTTGCCTCGCTCGGGCTCATCGGCAACTACACCTATTTCGGCGTCGCCAAGGACACGGTCGCCTTCGCCGCCGACTGGCCGCTGGTGCTGGCTTGCGGCATCATCGGCGGCGGTGTCGGCGCGCTGTTCTCGCTCTCGGCGCTGAAGGTCATGCGCCGCGTCCGGCGCTGGAACGCGCTGCAGCCGCTGCCGCGCACGCTGGTCGTGGCGGCTGTCTGCGGCCTGGCCGTGGCCGCGATCGGCATCGCCTCCGGAGGATTGACCTTCGGCACCGGCTACACGCAGGCGCGCGGCGCGATCGAAGGCACGCCGCTGCCGGCCGTCTTCTTCGTCGAGAAATTCGCGGCCGGCCTGCTGTCGATGGTGTCGGGGATACCGGGCGGCATCTTCGCGCCGTCGCTGGCGGTGGGCGCCGGGCTGGGCAGCACGCTCGGCCTGGTCTTCGGCGCGGCCACGGGAACCGCGGCGCTGCTCGGCATGGCCGGCTATTTCGCCGGCGTCGTGCAGGCGCCGATGACGGCCTTCGTCATCATCCTCGAAATGACCGGCAACCACGACAATGTGATCGCGCTGATGTGCGCGGCGGTGCTGGGCTACGGCACGGCGCGGCTGATCTCGCACGAGCCGCTCTATCACGCGCTGTCGCGCGTCTTCATCGCCGAGGCGATCCGGCGGCGGCGCGCGGAGACGAGCGAAGCAGTCAAGGCGTAGCGCTTCGAAGGTGGGTCGTCGTCACAAAACCCAACGGAACGCGCGCCTGAGTTCGGCGGCGCCGTCTTTGTCATACCATCGGCCATGCGCGATTATGACGCGCTCCGGCTGCCAAGCGAGCATTTGGTGAATCGCCGCCCGCAAGGCCCGCCGACGGCGAAAGAAGCTCAGCCGCATGTCGATCGGCGCCTTGCCGTCCGGATCGATCGCGCCGGCGAGCCTGACGAGCAATCGCAGAAACCAGCTATGAATCCGGCCTGGCTCGAAGTTCTCTATCAGGTCGGTGAGGATCAGCGTTTGCGATGCGCGATGGAACAGCACGGCCTCGGTGAGGACGTCGCCGCGCACGACCAAAAGGTCGATCTCAGCGGGCCAGGGCGAGGCGCGCCCCACCAGCAGCCGGTCCACGGCGATAGGACGCTTTGCCCGTTCCCGCAGGCCGCGCACGGCCAAAACCTCCGCCCTAGGCATGGCGACCTTCCAGTCGGGCAGCCACCAGTAGTGAAGGGAGTTCGGCGCGACCAGGAAGCGGACCGGCCCCAGAAGCTCGACCGCGGACCGGAGCGCGGGCGCAAGCGCGACGGGCGAATGCAGGATCAGGTCGCCACTGCGAAGCCGCACGACCGTCATGCGGGTGGTGAAAGGAAATTCAAACGGTCCGACGCCGAAGCCGATCCGTGGTCCATCCACGATCCACAGATCGGGAGCGACGGGTTTCAGGACATCGATCGGCTCATAGAGATCGAGAGCGGACCTGTCGGCGGGCGATTCCTGGGGCATGGCTACTCGGCGGTAACTCGAAGCGCGATGCGGTCAGCCGAAACCGTCCGGCGCCTGCGAGCCATATGGCGCGCCTTCGTCTGGAGGGAAGCACATGGCTGCACGCATCGCCAGCCACTCGCGAAGCGCGACACGGATTAATTCCATGCGTCCGAGCTTCATGCGCGCCGCGATCGTCGACAGCGCAATTTCGGTGGCCGGGTCGAACGACATGGACGCGGAATCGCGCAGCATCGCCGCGGCGCGAAAATCGGCGAGCCGCGCGTCCTCGGCCGGACCGGCTTGCCCTTCGCCCGGTTTTGCATTCGCAGTCGCCTGCGACTTTGCCGGGCCCGTGGCGGTGTCGCAGTCCCGGATCGCAACGAGGTTGTCACCTTTGATCGTAACGAGGACGAGGCGCGACCCCCGCGGATAATATCGGAGTAAGGCAGCGGCTTGATCGGCGAGGATGGCGCCGTTCCATTCGCAGAGCTCGCCGCCGAGCAGCCAGTTCCGCTGCCCGCCATTCGCCATCACGGCGATGTATTCTCCATCGCAAGGATAACCGATCAGTGCGATTTCCTCGTAGTCTTCCAATCTGCGCATCGCAAATAAGTCCCTGGTCGATGAAGCCGTGCTCATCTCTTCTTGCGCGAAAACGGCCCCGCAACCTCCAAGCCGAGATGCCGGGCCGTCGGGAAGCGCCCGCGCGCAGCGCTTCCCGGGTCACCTTCCCGGGTCACCTGGGGAGCCGGTAACCTGCGACAGCATCTCGTTCGCGCAGGCAATCAGGGGGACGGTCGAATTCGGCAGCCGCGCTTGCGACAGCCACAATCGGCGGTGCTCCTGCGACAGGCCCTTCATCGCGGTGCGAGCAGCGGAGGTGATCTCGAATGGCCCGCAGGCGGCACACTGGAACTCCACCTTGCGGAGCATGACCTCGGCTTCCAGGGCCACTCCGGCGCAAACGGGACAGGTGGACGGATAGTATCTCCTTTCGAACGGCAGGAGTTTCATCGCGCGGACTTATCCGACGGCATGCGGCATGGGCGGATCGTGAATTCCAGCTTCGCGTGCATTCTGTCTCCCTTGTCCGGCAGCCGACGGCCGCGATCAGCCTCTTGTCTTGGGCGCGACGCTCCGGCGCGTGGCGACCTCGATCTGCTTTGCTTCCACTTCGAGCCGATCCGGCGCGGCGGACCCCATCAGCGCATAGGCGGTACCCCCAGACTGCCAGTAAACCGTCGGCACGCGGCCGTCGGTGGCAGGCGTCGGGGGAACGGCGTCCTCGCCGTTCATCGGAGCCGCCACAAGTGTGATGCGCCCGACGCTTGGTGTATCGGCCGTCACGACCAGGCTCTGCTGTCCGTTCCAGGGCTGCACCTGGACATCCTTGACCACCCATGCCGAGGGCAGCGTCGGCATGCTGACGTTGACGGCGCCAACCAGCCGCTGGATCTTGTCCTGTTTGAGCTCGACGCCCTTTTCGGGACCGGCATTGAGTTGCGCGACGCGCAGCGCATCCCGCGCGGCCAGGATGAAGGTTTCATCCGCCGTCTTGCCGCCCTGGCGAAGCGGCACGGTCAGCGAGTTGGCCGACCATCCGATCGCGATTAGCGCGACGGCGGCGACCTGAAGTCGGAGCATCGCGAACATCCGCCTGCGGCGAAGCGCCTGTTCCAGCTGTCTCGCCTTGTCGACGGTCGCGCCGGGCGGAAACAATCGCCTTGGTTGGGAATCGCGCAACGCTTCCATGCGTTGCGCGTGGGCAAAGACCTCCGCTGCCAGTTCCGGCTCGCGGGCAAGCCGGGCCTGCAGCTCGGATCGCTGCGACGGCGACAGCTCGCCATCCAGCAAGCGGCCGATATCCTGCTCGGAAACGCGACTATCGGGCCACATCACGCCCTCCAATGATCTTCAGATGACGGGAAGCTCCGTCATCCATATTTTCCATGTTGTGCTTCAAGGCAGCGCGAGCCCGGCTGAGACGGGACATCACGGTTCCCGTCGGCACGCCCAGAAGTTCGGCCGCCTCGGAATAGGTAAAACCCAGCACGCCGACCAGGTGCAGTATTTCGGCCTGGTCGGTCGGCATCCGGGCGAGGGCCCTGCCGACGTTGGAAAGTTCGGCGCTGTGCTCCTGCGGCGGCGGCGAGGCGGCATCCGACATGTCGGCGATGGACGCAAGGCGCCGCCTGTCGGCATCGGCCTGACTGGCACCGGTGAAGAAGGTATTGCGGACAATCCTGATCAGCCAGGGAAGCAGCGGCCGGGAGGGATCGTAGCTGCCGGCCATCGACAACGCACGGGCGAGAGATTCCTGTACAAGGTCATCGGCGTCGGAATCATTGCCGGTGAGCACCCTGCCGTAACGCCACAGATCCTCCAGGTGCGGTATGACGTCGAACTCCGCTTTCATCCCATCTCATGCCGCCCGTCTCATGCCCGTGTTGGCGCAAGCCGGGCCTACCTTACTGCGCTGTCCAGCCAAAGCCGGCGTGAAAAGCGGCCCAGCGGTCAGGGACAGGGGGACAGGCAACCGCTGGGCCGGCTGGGAGCGTGCTCCTCCCGACTGCAAGCCCTGAAAGACACTCATCCCCAGTGCTTGCCGCCGCTCCCTGTTTCCGGCGCGGCCCTGAAAATGACGGGCCGCGTCAAAACGTGTTCTCCCTCTTTGCGCTATCTACCGGGCTCGGCGGGAAACTATTCCGTCGGCCGCGAAATTTTTCCGGGCGATTGGCCGCGGGTATGAATTCCCGGCCGTGCCTCGCCGACGCCGCCCGCCGAGACGAACCGGCGCGGATACAAGGCAAGCTGAAGGGAAAAGGCCGGACCTGATGGCCCGGCCTTGCGTCAGTTCATTCGTCGTTTTGGCGGTTTGTGGCTCTTGCCTATTTGCACTTGGCGATCGAGGACAGCGCGGCCGAGATGCCCTTGAGGGAGAAGACGTAGGAGGTGGGGTTGCCGCGGCCGGACTTCGCCTGCACCTTCATGTCGGAGCCGGTCTTCATGGCTGCGATCAGCACCGGCTCTTCGGCGGCGTTCTCGACCCAGGCCGACTTGCCGCGGGTGAACATCGAGAAGGATTTCTTGTCGATGGTGACGGTGGCCTTCGAGCCTTCCTGGAAGTTGTAGCCGGCGATGAACTGCGGCTCGTAGGAGACCTGCTGTCCGGGCCGCTGGCTGACGAAGAAGAACATGTCGCCATGGTCGAGCGTCGCCGGCTGCTTGTCGGTGGGCACGGTCAGCACATAGCAGACCTTGCCGGCAGCCGACTGATAGCTGTAGGTGCCCCAGGCATTGTGCTGGCCGATCTTGGTCGCCTGTTGCGCCAACACCGGCACTGCCGAGGCCACCAGGACCAGGCTGGAAACTATAGCAATCAATCCGCGCATCGTTCTTCCCGTATTCCAAATGGTGCGGAGGCGGGCCGCGTGGCGTCCTGCCGTCGCTTCATTTTGATTTAATCAGGGTTACCAAACGGTGAATTGTCCTCGAAGAAAAGGAACTCACCCCAGGAAACCGCCACCATCCGCGCCGCCACTGTGGATTGAGGCCGGCGCGACGTCCCGGCGCGGAGTTGGATGCCACGAAAACGGCAAGAGTTTGTCTTTTCGCACGCGCTGATTTACGGGCGTGAGGCGAGGCGAGATCAGTTCTTGTCCGCCAGCGCGTCCCTGGCGGCCTGCCTGTGGGCAGGCGTGATATGGGCGCTGACGGCGGTGATCGCGGCGGTCAGCACGGCAAGGTCGTCGGTGAAGCCGAGGCCGACGACGAAATCGGGAATGAAGTCGAACGGCAGGACGAAATAGCCCAGCGCGCCGAGCAGGATCGCCTTGGCCCGCATCGGCGTGTCCTTGTCCATGGCGCAATAGTAGGCGGCGACCACCTCGTCCATGAACGGAATCTGCCGCGCCGCCTTCCTCGCGGTGCGCCAGAATTTCTCGCGGACCTCGCCCTCGCCGGCAAGCTTGTCGCCGAAGCCGAAGAAATCGAAACCGGTACCTTGCGTCATCAGTCGCTCCTTGGCGGCCGGTCGCATCGTTGCGCCGGCCCACCGCGGGAAAATGTGGTGAAAGCGGGGGGCTGCTACAAGAGTTTGGGCGGTTGCTTGGCCGGAAAATCGGAAAGGGCTGCTGGCCAGCGGTGACCTGGCTGGCAATCGCCTAGTTTCTGCGATTGGCCGAGGCATCCTTCCCATCGTCATCCACGGGCTTCGCTCCTTGCTTCGCCCTGGAATGACGAAGAAAGGCGAGTCTTTTCGACTCAGCCGAAATATCGGTTCATCCGCTTTGCCAACTCGATATCCAGCGCCGTGATGCCGCCGGCGTCATGCGTGTTCAGCGTCACGTCGACGGTCTTGTAGACATTCGACCAGTCCGGGTGATGGTCCATCTTTTCGGCCGCCAGCGCCACGCGGGTCATGAAGGCGAAGGCCTCGGAGAAATTCTTGAAGACGAAGCTGCGTTTGATGGAAGCGCCGTCGGCGGCGAGCGACCAGCCGCCGAGCTCGGCCAGAGCCGTGGTGATCGCGTCCTTGGTCAGCTTTTCCCTGTTCATGTGTGGTCCCTGTGCTATTCGAAAATGGCCTGCACCATAATGCATGTCGCCCAAAAGTGCGCGGCGGTTTTGGGGTGACGACATGCATGAAAGCAAAGATTTAAACCTGCCGGATCGATGCGCGAAAAGCCCTTAAAATCCATTCTGTTCGTCTGCCTCGGCAACATCTGCCGGTCACCGCTTGCCGAGGGCGTTTTCCACAGCGTGCCGGCCGAGCGCGGGCTGGCCAGGCGCATCGTGCTCGATTCGGCCGCGACCAGCGGCTGGGAGGTCGGCTCCGCGCCCGATCCACGCTCTGTGGCGGTGGCGGCAAAGCATGGCGTCGACATTTCAGGGCAGAGGGGCGCGCAAGGTGCTGGCGGAGGATTTTTCGCGCTTCGACCTGATCCTCGGCATGGACAAGGCGAATGTGCGCGAACTCAAGGCGCTGGCGCCGCAGGCCGCGCACAACCGCATCCATCTCTATCTGGATTTTGCCACGGGACAGAGCGCGGACGTGCCGGATCCCTATTACGACGGCGCCGAGGCCTTCGCTTCGGTCTATCGCATGATCCGCGAGGCATCTGAGGCGCTGGCGAAGCGGCTCGAGGCCAGCGCTTCGCCGACCAGCGGCCAGGCTTCTTCGACGATGTAGGGGCCGCCGCCGACCGAATCGCGCGACGACATCAGGACGAAGCGGCCGACGCGGAAGGGCAGCGCCGCGAAATTGCCGCGCGCCGAAAGATATTGCGCGACATCGAGCGGGCTCCCATTGCGCAGGCGCGCCAGCGTCACATGCGGTGAGAATTTGCGCGGGTCGGCCGGCAGGCCGAGCCGCTGGCAGATGCGGTCGATCTCGCCCTGCAGCGCCGCCAGGTCGGGCGAAGCCGACACGCCGGCCCACACCGCATGCGGCTTCTTGCCGCCGAAGGCGCCGACGCCGGAGAGCGTCATTTGAAAAGAGGGGCGGTCGACCCGGTCGAGGGCGTTGGCGATCTCGTCGGCGACATGGCCTTCGACATCGCCGATGAAGCGCAGCGTCAGATGGTAGTTTTCGACGTCGATCCAGCGCGCTCCTGGCAACCCGCCCCGGAGCAGGGACAAAGAGAGGGCGGCATCACGCGGAATTTCGAGGGCGGTGAAAAGACGTGGCATGTGAAGCCTCCTGTCCTCGAATCGAAACTCTCGTCCCTAGCGAATCATCGATACAAGCGCGGGGCAAGAGCTTTGTTGTCCACAAAGTTTCCCCAGCGGAAACCGTGGCGTTTTGGACTCACGACGGGCCGCCATTGTCGGCGATCGCCCTCTCGACGGTGGGCAGGATGCGCTCGACGATCACGTCGACGCCCTTCGGATTGGGGTGCAGGCCGTCCTCCAGCTGCAGATCGGGGTGGCCGGCGACGCCGTCGAGAAAGAACGGATAGAGCGGAACGGCATATTTAGCGGCAAGCTTCGGGTAGATGGCGTCGAAGGTCTTCTGGTAGTCGGCGCCGAGATTGGGCGCGGCGCGCATGCCGGCGAGCAGCACCGGGATGGCGCGCTGCTTCAGCTTGCCCAGCATGGCGTCGAGGTTCTTCTCGGCGATGTCGGGAGCGACGCCGCGCAGCATATCGTTGGCGCCGAGTTCGAGAATGACGAGCCTCGTGCCGTCCGGCACCGACCAGTCGAGCCGCGCCAGCCCGCCGCTCGATGTGTCGCCGGAGACGCCGGCATTGGCGACGGTGATGTCGAGGCCCTTAGCCTTCAGCGCCGCCTGCAGCCTGTCGGTGAAACCCTGGCCTGGGCCAAGGCCGAAGCCTGCCATCAGGCTGTCGCCGAAGCCGACGATGGTGAAGGTGACGGCGCGCGCCGGCGTAATGGCGCCGCAAACGGCGAGGAAAAGGATGAGGGCTGCGGCAAAACGGTGTTTGAATGCCATGCGGCGAGCCCCATATGACCGAAACAACCCAAGGAAAGAGACACGGGCCGTCTCCCTTTTTCCACATATAGGGCACTTTCATTGTGACAGAAGCCGTCATCGCGCTGAGGGACGTATCGCTGACGCTCGGCGAGGGCGCGTCCTCCGTCCATGTGCTGAAGGGTGTGAGCCTCGACGTGGCGGCCGGTGAAGCCACCGGCATCGTTGGACCGTCGGGCTCGGGCAAATCAACCCTGTTGATGGTTCTTGCCGGTCTGGAACGGGTCGATTCGGGTACGGTCCAGATCGCCGGTGAGCTGCTCAACGGCAAAAGCGAGGACCAGATCGCATCGTTTCGTGGACGAAACATTGGCATCGTCTTTCAGTCCTTCCATCTCATTCCCAACATGACGGCGCTCGAGAACGTCGCGGTGCCGCTCGAGCTTGCCGGCCATGCCGACCCGTTCGGCGTCGCCGCGCGCGATCTCGCCGCCGTCGGCCTGAGCGACCGCGTGACGCACTATCCGGGCGAGCTCTCCGGCGGCGAGCAGCAGCGCGTGGCGATCGCCCGGGCGCTGGCGCCGTCGCCGCGCATCCTCATTGCCGACGAGCCGACCGGCAATCTCGACCAGGTGACGGGAAAGCAGATCGCCGATCTTCTGTTCGCCAAGGCGGCGGAACGCGGCATGACGCTGGTGCTGGTGACGCACGACCCGGCGCTTGCCGCGCGTTGCGCGCGGCAGGTCTCGATGCGCTCGGGGCGGATCGAGGACGCGCCGAAAGCCGTGAAGGTTCCCGCCTGATGCGGACATTGAAGCTCGCCATCCGCTTCTCGCTGCGCGAGATGCGCGGCGGCCTGTCCGGCTTCATGATCTTCCTTGCCTGCATCGCGCTGGGCGTCGCGGCGATCGGCGGCGTCAATTCGGTGGCGCAGGCGATTTCCGCCGGCGTCGCCAATCAGGGCCAGACGCTGCTTGGCGGCGATTTGCGCTTCCAGGTCAACCAGCGCAGCGCTTCGGATGCCGAGCTCGGCTTCATCAAAGGCCTCGGCACGGTCTCACTGACTTCCGGCATGCGCTCGATGGCGCGGCTGGAGGACGGCTCCGACCAGGCGCTGGTCGAGGCAAAGGCCGTCGACGACGCCTATCCGCTCTACGGCGCGCTGGAGACGGATCCGGCGCTGCCGAAGGACCAATTGTTCGGCGAAAGGTCCGGCGTGTTCGGCGCCGCCGCGCCCGACCTGTTGTTCGACCGGCTCAATGTTCACATCGGCGACAGGCTGAAGCTCGGCAGCGCCATTTTCGAGTTGCGGGCCAGGCTGGTCAGCGAGCCGGATGCGGTGTCGGACGGTTTCGGTTTCGCGCCACGGCTGATGATTTCGCGCGAGGGCCTTGCCGCATCCGGCCTGGTGCAGCCCGGCAGCCTGGTCGAGAATGCCTATAAGGTGCGGCTGCCCGACGGCGCGTCCGAGGCCCGGATCAAGGACATCCAGGCCGAGGCCGCGAAGGATTTCCCGCAGGCCGGCTGGTCGATCCGCACGCGCAGCAACGCCGCCCCCGCGCTCTCCGCCAACATCGAGCGCTTCTCGCAGTTCCTGACGCTCGTCGGGCTGACGGCGCTGGTGGTCGGCGGCGTCGGCGTGGCGAATGCCGTGCGCGCCTATCTCGACGGCAAGCGCGGCGTCATCGCCACCTTCAAGAGCCTCGGCGCCTCGGGCGGTTTCGTCTTCACCGTCTATCTGGTGCAGATCCTGTTGATCGCGGGCCTCGGCATCGTGCTCGGGCTGATCCTGGGCGCCGCGATGCCGTTCGTGGCGAGCGCGCTCCTGCAGTCCGTCATCCCGGTGCCCGCGCAAGGCGGCTTCTATCCTGGCGCGCTTGCCATGGCCGCACTGTTCGGCCTGCTGGTGACGCTGGCCTTCGCGCTGCTGCCGCTCGGCCGCGCCCGCGACGTGCCGGCGACGGCGCTGTTCCGCGAAATGGGATTCGAGAGCCGCGGCCTGCCGCGCCTGCCCTATACGGGCGCTGCTCTGGCGATCGTGCTGGCGCTGGCGGCGCTGGCGATCCTCTCGGCCAACGACTACCGCATCGCCTCGATCTTCGTCGGCGCCACGGTCTTTGCCTTCCTGGTGCTGCGGCTGGTGGCGATGCTGGTGCAGTGGGCGGCAAAAAAAAGCCCGCGCGTGCGTTCCGTTTCGCTGCGGCTGGCGCTCGGCAACATCCACCGTCCGGGCGCGCTGACGCCCTCGGTGGTGCTGTCGCTTGGCCTCGGGCTGACCCTGCTGGTGACGCTGGCGCTGATCGACGGGAATCTCAGGCGGCAGATCTCCGGCAGCCTGCCGGAGCGGGCGCCGAACTTCTTCTTCGTCAATATCCAGAGCAGCGAGGTCGACGCCTTCGCCAGCCTCGTCGGCAAGGAGGCGCCTCGGGGAACACTGGTCAAGGTGCCGATGCTGCGCGGCCGTATCATGGCGCTCAACGGCGTCGACGTCGACAAGGTGAAGATCCCGGCCGACGGCGCCTGGGTGCTGCGCGGCGACCGCGGCCTGACCTATGACGCGAAACAGCCGGAGAACGCGACGCTGACCGAAGGTGCGTGGTGGCCGCAGGACTATTCCGGCGAGCCGCTGGTGTCGTTCTCGGCCGAGGAAGGCAAGGCGATCGGGCTGAAGCTCGGCGACACCGTGACCGTCAATGTGCTGGGACGCAACGTCACGGCGAAAATAGCCAATTTCCGCCAGGTGCAATGGGAGACGATGGGCATCAACTTCGTCATGGATTTCTCGCCCAACACCTTTGCCGGGGCGCCGCATGGCTGGCTGGCGACGCTGACCGACAAACAAGCCAGCACGGCCGACGACGCAAGGCTGCTCAACGCTGTCACCCGCGCCTTTCCGGCGGTGACGACGGTTCGCGTCAAGGACGCGCTCGACATCGTCAACCGGCTGGTCGCGCAATTGGGCACGGCGATCCGCGCCGCTGCCGGCGTGGCGCTGATCGCCTCGGTGCTGGTGCTCTCCGGCGCGCTTGCCGCCGGCAACCGGGCGCGCATCCACGACGCGGTGGTGCTGAAGACGCTCGGCGCGACGCGACGGATGCTGATTACGGCCTTCTCCCTGGAATATATGCTGATCGGCCTCGCGACGGCGCTGTTCGCGCTTGCCGCCGGCGGCATCGCCGCCTGGTTCGTGGTCGCGCATATCATGACGCTGCCGTCGCATTTCATGCCGGAGGTCGCGGTGGCGACGATCCTGGTTTCGCTGGCGGTCACCGTTGGAATCGGCCTTGCCGGCACCTGGCGGGTGCTTGGCCACAGGGCAGCGCCGGTGCTGCGCAACCTCTGACGGAGGGCCGAGAGCCGTCCGCCCGGTTAAATCTTTGTAAGAATGCCGCCTGGAAGACCCGAAAACCGGCCTTTTGCCTTCTCACAAAGCGTTACGGCCCGTTACCGTCTTGTTCTTGACGTCAAGAACCATCATATTTCGCGCTAGGCATGCTGGAGCTCCGCCAGCGGCGCCTGGTCCCTGGACCGCTCCGAGCGGACCTGTCACCGGACGGGGCAGAAGCAACAGAGGATTTCCAATGGCTGATCCCATTCGCAACTACCAGACGTCCGCCGCCCCCGGCGCGCGCGTCGATATCGATCAGGGCCTGCGCGCCTATATGATCAAGGTCTACAACCTCATGGGGCTTGGCCTTTTGATCACCGGCCTTGCCGCCTGGGGCGCCTTCCAGCTCGCCGTCACCGGCGACGGCCAGCTGACCGCCTTCGGCCAGCTCATCTATGCAAGCGCGTTCCGCTGGGCCGTCATCCTGGCGCCGCTCGCCGCCGTGATGTTCCTGTCGTTCCGTATCCAGTCGATGAGCGTGGGCGCGGCGCAGGCCACATTCTGGGTCTATGCCGGCCTTGTCGGCCTGTCGCTGTCGACGATCTTCCTCGTCTACACCGGCACCAGCATCACCCAGACCTTCTTCGCCACGGCCGCGGCCTTCGGCGGCCTGTCGCTCTACGGCTACACGACCAGGCGCGACCTGTCGGCGTTCGGCTCGTTCCTGATCATGGGCGTGATCGGCCTGCTGATCGCGATGCTGATCAACATCTTCCTGCAGTCGTCGGCGCTTGGCTTCGCCATCTCGGCGATCGGCGTGCTGGTGTTCGCCGGCCTCACCGCCTACGACACGCAGAAGATCAAGGAGATGTATTTCGAAGGTGACGTCGCCGACGTCGCCGGCCGCAAGGCGATCATGGGCGCGCTGCGCCTCTATCTCGACTTCATCAACCTGTTCATGTTCCTGCTGCAGTTCATGGGCGACCGCCGCTAGGGCAGTTCGCCGTTTCACGGAAACGGCGAACCCTCTATCTCCTTGTTTGACGCAATTCCGGACGGAAAACCGCGCACACTTTCCTGGAATTGCTCTAAAGGCGGTTACCCGGTCTCAGTGGACCATAGACTTTGCGAAGGGCGGCCCAATGGCCGCCCTTTCTTTTTGCGCAGTCCTCTGCTGTTATCGAGGCAGGAAAGAGAACCTGCACAAATTATGAGCAATGTTGCGATCAGGGGCGCCACCGCGGCCGACCTCGACCGAATCACCGAAATCTATGCCGATGCGGTCGCGCATGGCACGGCG
Organism: Mesorhizobium sp. B3-1-7; assembly: GCF_006439385.1. Classification (NCBI taxonomy): domain Bacteria; kingdom Pseudomonadati; phylum Pseudomonadota; class Alphaproteobacteria; order Hyphomicrobiales; family Phyllobacteriaceae; genus Mesorhizobium; species Mesorhizobium sp. B3-1-7. The sequence continues at coordinate 1,469 of NZ_VFTL01000008.1, read as the reverse complement.
AGCTACGAGCTGGAGCCGCCCAGCCGCGCCGAAATGGGCAACCGATTCGACAGCCTGGCGGCGGGCGGCTTTCCTTATCTCGTGGCGGAGAAGGACGGCGCCGTGCTCGGCTATGCCTATGCCGGGCCGTTCCGACCGCGCCCCGCTTACCGATTCGTCATCGAGGATTCGGTCTATGTCGCGCCGGAGGCCAAGGGGCAGGGCGTCGGCTTCCTGCTGATGCGGGCGCTGATCGAGATGGCGCGCGCGGCGGGCTTCCGCCAGATCATCGCGGTGATCGGCGATGGCCACCCGGACAGCGCCTCGGTGCGGCTGCACGAGAAGCTCGGCTTCCGCCATTCCGGTCGCTTGGAAGGATCGGGCTACAAGCACGGACGCTGGCTGGACACGGTGTTCATGCAGCTTTCGCTGAATGGCGGCGCGGAATTGCCGCCCGATCCGAATTCGCTGCCGGAACGGAAGTTTCGCGAAAGGCTCAAGGGGAATTGAAGAACTGGGGAATTGGGCAATTGAAGAAAGGTATTCAGAGTCCTTTTCTCCAGTTCCTCACTTCCTCTTTCCGGACTACGCCTCGACAACCTTGAGCTTCGCATCGAACACGCCAAGCACGCGGCCGAGTTCCTGGCTGCGCTTCAGGATGCGGCCGCCTGCGGCGATGACGGCAAAAGCGCCTTGCCGGCGTGCCAGCCTGGGGTCCTTGACGATCTGGAAAAGCGGCACTTCGCTGGCCCGGCGGAAGACGGAAAAGACAGCGCGATCAGTGAGATGGTCGATCGCGTAGTCGCGCCATTCATTGGCCGCCACCATGCGTCCGTAAAGCCTCAGAATCTGGTCGAGCTCGCGCCGGTCGAATCGCACCGGCTGGTCGAGGCGGGCGTTGCGCGCCTCGTGCAACGGGATCAATATTCCGGATGCTTCCCCATCCTCCGTCCCGCTGCTGTGATCGGTCATGCCTCGATCCTTCGATTGAATCATGCGCCGGCCAAGGTTCGCGCTTTCGCGGTCGAATTGCAAGGCCTGGCTAAGCAGGCCCGATGGTCGCGCGGTTTCCCAAACGTCCAGTCACGTTTGCGAAACACATGTTGGAATTGGTGATGCTCTGCCACATTCTCGCCACAAATAATCCGCGCTCATGCCCCAATGTCCGACGAATTTACCGGCGTTGCCTGAGACGGTTCGGTCCGGCACCGGCTCGTAAACCCCAAGCCCCCCGCCCACGGGTCAGCGTCGGATCGAACCAACCTCGGTTTTTCCTTGGAAAAATCAGGTGCGACGATCCCAAAACCTGAATGACCGGCGTCAGAAGCAAGCTGACGCCGGTTTTTTATTTCCCTTCACCCTTGTCTACGGCATGCACACATTTCCAAGCGGCTGGTCTTGGCGATAGCGTGAATGGCAGCTTGGCGCATGCATTGTCTTATGCAGCGCTGGTCGACCCCCACTCCGTCTCGGCTTCGCCGAGCCACCTC